>CAMAYG010000001.1 GCA_945862535.1 Rickettsia typhi
TAGCAGAAAGCTTTTTTTATTAAATAAGTTAGAGCAGGGCACTATTTATTGGCAAATAACCAGAGGAACACATAAAAGAATAGCAAATGTTCCTAATGATATTTTGCCAACGATTATTGCCACTGTTAACGATATTAAAAGAGTAACAAAAGAAGAATTTGAGCGAGGTTTTAAGGTTATTATTGAACCAGATCTAAGGTGGCAAAAGTGCAACCTTAAAACTACTTCACTTATTGCCTCTAGCTTAACTAATCAAAAAGCAAAAAATCTGGGCTATGACGATGCAATAATGTTCCGTGATAACAAGATAACGGAGGCAACTTTTGCAAATGTCTTTGTGGTAAAAAACGGTAAATTATTTACTCCTAAGGCCAATAACTCTATTTTAAATGGCATAACAAGAAGAAGAATTATGGCAATTGCCAATGAAAGGCAAATAGAAACTCTTGAAACAGATATTGCGATTAACCAGCTACTAGAAGCCGATGAAATATTTCTTACTAGCTCTAGCCTTGTTATAAGACCGATTTTAGAGGTGTTTTATGAAAATAAAACCGTTAATTTATTAAGAAACAATGTTTTAACTAAATTAATGCGAGAATGTTATAAGGAATTTTCTGGCTTCTAATGCTATATAATATTTCTAAAAAATAACGGCTATTGAGCCTGTCGCAAATCTAAACCCCAATATTTTTAATAATTTTTAGAATTTATTTATTATGAATCTATGGATCTTCGCAACTTCGCAAGCTTCGTGCAGGATGACAAGGTAAGGAGTGCCGTGCTTTTTAAATTTGAGAAGATTAATTTGATTTACCGCGATCTTTCTTCGAATTCTTTTTGCGGTAGTTTTTAGGTAGCTCGAAAGGACCTTGCCAAATACCGATTTTATTAACTCTTGCATATTCTTCGGCATCGAGAAATTCTTTACTAGCATCTTTGACATTATATATTATCGCCATTCCGCTCTTAAGAAGAATTTGATTTATATTTCCTGCTTCGATAAAGCAATTGCCTAGCAATCTGTTGTAAAAATCTTTTTTTCTGTAGTGGCATTCCACCTCTTTTCCCTTAACCAAGTTAATCAGAAAGTCTCTGCTTCTTAAGCCACAATTATATGCTTTGTGATTAATATCAAAGCATTCTTGCTTATATTCTGGTGCATCAATCATTAGCAATCTCACCTTGTGATCTTTAAAATTTAATGAATCTCCGTCTAAAACAAAAGCTCTGCCTTTGATAAATTTATTTTCGCCATCATTATTATTCTTTTTGCTAGGTAATTCGTTGTTATCTAATTTGCTCTCAGTGTTGTTTTGCTGTGAATGAAAGTTTTTTAAATAATTATTATCTGAATCTATCGATAAATAATTAAGCCAAATTAAAAACATTGCCAGAACCGCTAAATTAAATATTATAGACGGTAAGTTTTTACCATATTTGGATTTGGCGATAATCTTGCTAATAATTCTGATTGGTGCGATATTTTTCATGTTAATTTATTTAGTTTTGAATTTATTATAAGCTCTAATTTTTGCCTGATAAGATTCTCCGATTCTTTGCTAAATCTAGCTTCGATTAATAGCGGAGTTATTGTTTTCTGTATGTCGCAGGGGAATTTAACCCAATCTTTTTCTGTTGTGATGATTTGCCAGTTATTGTTTTTAGAAGTTTTGATTAGCTTTAAAAGCTCTTCTTGTGAATATTTATAATGATCGGGGAAGGTTTTTGTTTCTACCAAATTGCAATTATTTGCTTTTAATAGGTTAAAAAATTTATTCGGATAAGCGATTCCTGCAAAAGCAAAAGTTGGCTTCCTAGTGATTATTTCTTGATTAGATATTGTTATTTCGGCAAAAATTATGTCTTTGCGATAATATTTATTAATATTAGCCATTTGTTCTGCCGTTAACTTGCCAATTGAGATTAAAATATCGGTTTTTTTAAGCCCAGATTTTATTGTTTCTCTTAAAGGTCCTGCTGGTATAAGTAAGCAATTTCCAAACATAATTTGCGAGTCAATAACATTGATTTGCAAGTCTTTATGAAGGTTGTAGCTTTGCATTCCGTCATCTAGTACTAAAGAGATTAAATTATCTTCTTTTTCGGCTTTTTTTACTGAATCATTGCGGTTTTTACCAATAAATATTGGTGCTGTTTTGATGAGTATTTTTGCTTCATCGCCAATATTGGAATATTCATTAGTATTTTTTAAAAAGATTGAGTCTTTGATTTTTGTGCCATAGCCAGTTGTTATGATTGCAACATCTTTATTTGGTTGTTGCTCTCTAGTTATTTTTTGAATTATTTTTGTGATAGCAATAGTTATTGGAGTTTTGCCAGAGCCCCCGGCGATAATGTTACCAATGCATATGATTGCTTTAGTTGATATATAACTCTTGGTGAATTTTTTTTTTATTTGATAAGCAATAAAATACAATAAGCTAATTGGTAGTAATGATAGAGATAATAAGTTGATTTTTTGCCAAAATTTTGGTGTTTTGAAGATCATTTTATGGTTTCTTGTTAATCTGTATAATTTTTATCATTAGTTCGGCATCGGCAATTTCTGCAAAAAGATTTTGATTTACACTAATTTGACTATAGGATTTTATAATATTGTTATCAGTGTCTTTGATTAAAGTATAGCCCCTTTCTAGGTTGTTTTTAAAGCTTTGATGCAAGATTTTTATAATGTTTTTTATATTTGATAATTTATATGATCTTTTTTCAAGGTAAAATTTTACTGCTTTTTCGATGTCTTTTGTGGTAGAATCTAAAGCTCTGTTTTTCATCAAAATGTAATGGGTTTGGAGCTTTACAGCCAATAGTTTGTTATGCTTAAGTTGAACTTTTTGCAAGAAAGATACGGAACTAATGTTTTTGACATTATTACTATATTTTTTTTCGATTCTATGCAAAAACCACTGCTTAATATTATGATATTTTACTAATGAATTTTGCTTAGCGACTAGATGGTGCTGATAGTTTTTGTGGTATTTATTGGCTAAAAGGTAAAAAGATTGAGTTTTGCTTTTAAAATTTTTGATTAACAGCTCTTTAATATTGGCTCTAGACAAATCTTTGCTAGCTTTTTCTATAATTTGTTTTGTGATATTGCTTATTGCTAGATATGAACGGTTAATATTATTAAGTAATTCTGTCTTGTCTGGAGTTATTATTTCCGCTGCCGCTGTTGGTGTTGGCGCCCTTAAATCTGCAACTAAATCGAGTAAGCTGTAGTCTGTTTCGTGCCCTATTGCGGAAACTATTGGAATCTTTGAATTAAAAGCAACCCTGACAAGATCTTCATCGCTAAAAGGTGCTAAATCTATCACAGACCCTCCACCTCTGGCGATTATTAGCAAGTCTGGCTGGTTAATTTTATTTTTACTGTTAAAATATTTAATTGCTTCAATAATTTGAATAGATGCCTCTTTGCCCTGAACATTAACTGGGTAGATTTGAATATGAAGTGGAAATCGCGATAAAATCCTATGTTTTATGTCTTCGATTACAGCTCCGGTGGGAGAGGTTATCACACCAATTTTTTTAGGAAATTTTGGTAAAGGAATCTTGTTTTCGCTGTTAAATAAACCTTCTTTTGTTAATTTTACTTTAAGTTTTTCGAGATTTTCTAAAATTACCCCTATTCCAGCAAGTTCAATTTTTTCTACCGTTATTTGGTAATAAGAAGACTTGCCATAAGATGTGATTTTGCCAGTTGCAATCACCTGTAGACCGTTTTCGATGTCTATTTTTATGTTGCTATTTATTGATTTAAAGCAAATTGCATTAATTATAGAATCTTCTTCTCTTAGTTTGAAATACCAGTGTCCGCTTGAATGCCTACTTAGACTTACTATTTCTCCTGTAATTTTTACTATTGAAAAATTTTCTTCTAAATTTATTTTGATAAGACGAGATATTTGTGATACTGAATATTGAGGTATGTTATCTAGCATTTGATAAAATAGATAATTAAAGTCGGGAGCCACCACCATGCAAACCCGGCATGTATGTTCATATTCGCACTTAAAAAGACTCTTTTATTCTGACATACTCCCGACAGCAACCATTTTTATTTGATTATTTTTTAAAAGGCAAGCACTTTTTTAAGTTTTTTAGTTATTGATGGTGCTTTGAATTGTTTTTCGGTTTTAAGATTTTATTTTTAATTTTGTTGAAATTGTTTATATTGAAGTAGGTTTGTCTTGTAAAATTAATTTATTTGATTAGTTTCGTTGAAATAGTAACTTAAGATATCTAAAAACAACAAATACTAGGAAATAAAATGCCAAATTCTAATCTTAACATGCTTCAAATGGTCGATAAATTGAAGATAAATCTAAACGAGCTAAATATCAACAGCTGGGCATTTGAAGAGGCAAAAAAAATCATTGTGCGGGTTAAAAATACTATTCCCAAAAAAGGTTATATACTTTTTGAAACAGGATACGGCCCTTCTGGATTGCCTCATATTGGAACATTTGGCGAGGTTGTTCGTGTTGCATTTGTTCGTTATGCTCTTAGTTTATTAGCCCCGCACCTACCAACCAAGCTATATTGTGTTTCCGACGACATCGATGGGCTTAGAAAAATTCCAGAAAACATCCCAAATAAAGAATTAATTGCTAGCTGTATTGGCAAGCCTTTAACATCAATTCCCGATCCATTTGGAACTCATGAATCATATGGGCATCATATGAATGGTCGTTTAAGAGGCTTTCTCGATGGTTTTGGCTTTGAATATCATTTCGTTAGTGCTACAGAAAAATACCGCTCTGGTGCCTTTAATAACAGCATGATTGCCGTGATGCATAATTACGAGAAGTTAATGAAGTTAATGTTGCCAACTTTGGGCGAAGAAAGGAGGTTGACATATAGCCCCTTTATGCCAATCGATAAAAAAACAGGCATTGTTATTGATAAAGGAGTGAAGAGTGTTAACAAAGAAAATTTAACTGTTTCTTACCTCGATCCAAGTGGCGAGATGCAAGAAATATCAATATTAGATGGCAATTGTAAATTACAGTGGAAAATAGATTTTGGTGCTCGCTGGTTTGGCTTAGGTGTAGATTACGAAATATATGGCAAAGATCATCAGCCCAATGAAAAAATATATCGTAGTGTTTGCGAGATATTAGGAGGGGAGCCACCGGTTAATTTTACCTACGAAATGTTTCTTTCCGACACGGGAGAAAAAATTTCTAAATCTAAAGGCAACGGTATATCTGTTGAAGAGTGGTTAAAATATGCTCCATGGCAATCGATGTCTTTATTCATGTATCAAAAACCAAAAACAGCAAAAAGACTTTATTTCGATGTTATACCGAAGGCAACAGACGATTACCTTGCTTTCTTAAATGCATTTAGTCTAAATCTTAATATTATAAAACAAAGCACCGATCGTGATTTAATTTTAACAAAAGTTAAGGAAAACCTTGAGAATCCAGTGTTTTTTATAAATTTTGGTGATGTTCCGGCTATTAACTTTAATATAAATTACTCATTATTACTTAATTTAGCATCTGCTTGCAATCCAGAAAATACAGAGGTTCTTTGGGGTTTTATCTCTAAATACGACAAATCTATTAATAAAGAAAACTCTCCACTCCTTCAGCAAATGGTTAGTAGTGCGGTAAATTATTATAACGATTTTGTTAGGCAGTCAAAGGCTTTTCGTTCTCCAACAGAGTTAGAGTTAACAGCTTTAAAACTATTAATTAGTAACATCTGTTCTTTAGAAAAAAACGACTACCTTAATAATGAAGTGTTGCAAAATACAGTTTTTAGAACGGGCAGGGAATCTGGCTATGAAAATAATATGAAAGATTGGTTTTCTAGCCTTTATCAAATATTGCTTGGGCAAAATCAAGGACCAAGGATGGGATCTTTTATTGCTTTGTTTGGAGTTGATAATTTTATTGGTCTTGTTCGCGATAAGATCGATAATATTTCCACTAAATAACGACATTTTATTATCTTAAAACTAGATTATCTTTAAAACTAGTGCTTATTTAGTGGAAATAGCATTACTTAGCCAGAAATTTTATGTAGCAACAAGTTTAGTAAAGGTTTTAAATTGCTATGAGTTGCGGCCGATATTGACATTACCTCGATACCGCTATCTTTTTTAATTTCTGTAAAATATTTTTGCAACTCTGCTGTTTTTAAGATAACTTCTTCATCGGTTAGAAGATCTGTTTTTGTTAGTGCGATAATTTCATTCTTTTTGAGTAAGTCTTTGCTGTAATCATTTAATTCTTCTCTGATAATCTCGTAATCTTTAACAATATCTTCTGAAGTTATATCGATAAGATGAAGCAATATTCTGCAACGTTCTATATGCTTAAGAAAGCGATCCCCAAGACCTTTGCCAATACTGGCACCTTTGATAATTCCTGGTATATCGGCAACTACAAATTCTTGATTATTGATATAAACAACCCCAAGCTGAGGTTTTAAGGTGGTAAATGGGTAATCTGCTATCTTCGGTTTTGCTCTTGTGGTATTGGCTAAAAATGTTGATTTACCAGCATTTGGCAGGCCTAATAGGCCTACATCCGACAATAACTTAAGCTCTAGTCTGGCTACTAATTTTTCTCCGGCTTCTCCTTTCTGGGCAAATTCTGGAGCCTGATTTATAGAGCTTTTAAAATTAATATTTCCTAGTCCGCCTCTGCCACCTTTAACAATAGTTACTTCTTGATCTGGGCTCGATATATCTGCTAATAATTCATGGGTCTCCAGTTCAAAAATTTGAGTGCCAACAGGAACTATTAATATCAGATTATCGCCACTAGCTCCGCTCTGATTCTTGCCTCTCCCAGATTCTCCACTTTTTGCAATAAAATGTTGCTGAAATCTGTAATCTACTAGAGTATTAACATCTTTAGATCCGCGAAATACAACGCCTCCTCCACTACCCCCATTTCCACCATCGGGACCGCCAAATTGAATAAATTTCTCGCGACGAAAACTAGAGGAGCCGTTACCGCCATTTCCTGCCGTTAGATGAATAGTTGCTTCGTCAATGAATTGCATATTTTTAAAGATTCGGCATTTGCCTAATTAATATTTTCCAAACAAAAATTGTAATAATTTTTGTGATAAAGTTTTTTTACCTAATGAGTTAGGGTGGTTATTTTCGGCAATTTTTCTATAGTAAAATAGCGAGCCGAAAATCGCAGAATGACTAGGGTTGTTGTGATTAAGATTAATGTTTTTAACTTTCGGATACCCGATTCTAACATTTTTTTGAAATATGTCGTTAGCTAGACGATCTAAACCAACAATATTAGCGACCCCGCCAGTTAATACGACATTATTTACCATTGACAGGTTTATTTTATTTTTTACTGCTTCTCTTTTAATTTCGGCGAATATTTCTTCTATTCTGGATTTTATTATTTCTTTTAGTTCTAATTTGTTAATTTCGTAGTTTCTGGAATCTTCTAATGTGTTTCCTGTTCTAATCATTTCCCTCTCTTCCATATTGCTAATTATCAGAGAATTATTAAGGTTTTTGATTTTTTCAGCTGTAAGGAAGTCTATATTAAGAATTGTTGCGATGTCTTTAGTTATGTTGTTGCCAGCTATATTTATATGACCAGAATGAATAAATTTGCCATCTTTAAAAATGCCAAATGATGCTGATGCTGCTCCAATGTCAATTAATAGAGATCCAAAGTTAATTTCGTTAGCGGAAAGGTTTGAAAGGCTTGATGCAAATATGTCTATTAGGTAATTATTGATTGATATTTGGCATCTTTTAAAGCAATTCTCAAGATTTTTAGCGATAGTCTGAGATATGTAAATAATATGGAATTTTGCAAAAAGCAAGTTGCCAGACATATTTTTTGGATTATCAATGGGCGGAGAATCGTCAATTCGGTAATGTAGCGGTATTAAGTGAATAATTTCTTTGCCGTGCTTCTGAAAGTGCCTTCTAACTTGCTTGGTTAATTCTTCTATATCGGAGATTTTAATATTTTCTCCGTTAATTTTTATTGAAAATTCTTGATGAATAGAATTGGTTTGGCTTGCAGAAACTATTACAGTTAATTCGTCTACAGAATAGCCTGTTGATTTTTCTACATCGGCAATAGCATTTATTATTGATCTTTCCGCTATATTGATATCAGAAATTGTGCCAGCACGAAAACCTTTTGATTCTTTGTGAGAGTAGCCGATAATACGAGGTTGTTCCTCCGATATATCGGCTACTAAGCAAACTAACTTTGCAGCTCCGATATCTAAACAAGCAAATTGTTTAGATTGCATTTTATTTACTATTGTTTGGTTTTATTTTCTGGAGCTTTTTCTTGTTCTTCTGGGTTTTGTTTTTCAGTAATTTGTAAAGAATCGTTAAGTAGCCCAGCTTCTTTGTAGTATTTTAAAGCACCAGGATGGATATCTGCAGAATTTCCTTCTTTAACCATCTCGCTCTTTTTTAGTGCCGAGAACACAGGGTGCAATGTTTTGAAGTTGTCGAAGTTGTCGAAAACAGCTTTAGTTACCTGATAAACAATTTCGTTGCTTACTTTTTCTGATGTTACTAAGCTTGCTTTAATGCCAAATGTACTTATAGGTTGCGAATTTCCTGGATATAAACCACCGGGAACTTTTGCTTTGATATAATAAGGGTTAATTTTTGCAAGTTTTGCTATGGTTTCTTCATCGATTGAAAGTAGTTTAACTTTACAGCTTTGAGTCGCTTCTTGCAATACTCCATTTGGATTGCCAGATGCATAAATCATTACATCTATTTTTCCTTCGCATAATGCTTTAGGCTGTTCAGCTGGTTGAAGATAGGTTATGTTGGAAAAAGAGTTTCTAGTCCATTTCTTAACATTCATTAACACTTCCATTGTCGAATACATACCAGAACCCTGAGGACCAAAGTTAACTCTTTTACCAACTATGTCGTCAATAGTTTTAATTCCTGACTTTTCAAGAACGGCTAATATAAAGGTTTCATTATGTAAAGAGAAGACAGATCGGAGTTCTTTAAATGGTTTTTGGTCGGCAAAGAATCCACTTCCATTAAGTGCATGATATTGCCAGTCGGACTGAACTATTCCAAAATCTATTTCTTCGCTTCTGATGGCATTTAAATTTGCAACTGAGCCACCAGTTGATTCAACGGAACAGCGAATAGCATGTTCTTTTCTGCCACGGTTAACTAATCTGCAAATTGCACCTCCTGCTGGGTAATAAACTCCAGTAATGCTACCAGTCCCTAATGAAATGTATTTAGTGCTAGCTAAAGCTTCTTCCTGAAAGCTATAAGAAAAAGAAAATGCCGTTAAAATTAAAGCGAATGAGGTTTTTAATAGATTTCGATTTTTTTTCATTATTAATTTGTTTTTAGTTAGCAAAGAAGCTGTTAGATTTTTATCCGCAAGCATAAGTTTTGCTTAGCAGCTAGCCTAAATTTATAGTTATTTGTAAATCCTAGTAAGTTGAAAATAACTTAAATCGATATAAGATAAACTAGGATTTGCCAATAACAATTAAGGTAGTTTTTAAGCCTAAATATCTAAAAATAAATTGCAAATATTTTGTTTTAATATCTTAAAAAGATTATGAAATCAAGAGCGATGCTATTTTCAAAAATAACTAACTCATTTTAAGTTTTACTTAATCTCTTGTTTTTTTGGCTAAAAATCTTAAAAAAGACTCGGCTATATTGTTGTAAAGATTTTTTTAATTTAAAATTTACCATCTCATCTTCTTTTTCTTCCGCCCTAAAGAGCTGATAATTGTGTAAATTTATTTATTAAGGTTTTTATGATTTGATTTGCTAATATCCAGTTAGAATTTGCTATTGTTAATTTTTCTTTATCGAAGTCGATGTACCCATTCTCAATCATCTGATTAATTTCGTGATTCTTTTTTGATGTTAATGCCACAAGAAGATCTGGTAGATATTTTTCTAAATAATCTAGCCTTATACCCCTGTTAGTTCTTAGCGAAACTAGGAGTAGTTCTTCTTGTATATCGAGTTCTGTAAGGTTTTGTATAGATTGAATTCCGCTACTATTGTCTTTTAATAAGTTTTCAAGCCATTTTTGTGGTTGATGCATCATTACAATAGCTGTTCTCTCGGTTTTGTTGTCGAAAAAAATTCGGCTATGGGCTCCAGCCCCAATTCCTATGTAGTCTGTCATTTGCCAGTAGCATAGATTATGAACGGAAGGTTTGTTGTTATTTGTGTAATTCGATATTTCGTAATGTTCAAAACCAGCAGATGCCATTAATTCATTGGTTGCAATATACATATCTGCCGATAAATCTTCACTAGGCATTATTATTTTGCCATTCTTCCATTCGCCAAAAAATTTTGTTCCTTTTTCTATGGTTAATTGATATAGAGACAAGTGATTTGAGCCAAGATTTATCGCTCTTCGTAGCTCCTTCAGCCATTCATCGATATTTTGCTCTGGCCTTGCATAAATTAAATCAAAAGAAAAATTATCAAAGGTTTTGCGAGCAAATTCTATGGTTTCTATTGCCTCTGTCTCGCTGTGCTCCCTGCCAAGAAACTTTAAATCTTTTGGATTTAGTGCTTGAACCCCAATTGATAAGCGATTAATTCCGGTGGCTTTGAAATCGGTAAATTTTTTTGACTCGAAAGATGTTGGATTGGCTTCGAGGGTTATTTCTACATTATTTGATATTGCCCAATGCTGGTCTATTGTCGATATTATTTCTGCGATTGTCTTAGGTGACATAAGCGAAGGTGTTCCGCCGCCAAAAAATATACTAACAATCTCTGCTTTATCTACAAGGTTTTTAAAGTATTGAAGCTGTTTTTTATATGCCAAAATAAATTCTTCTTCGTTTACTTGATTAGAGACATGTGAATTAAAGTCGCAATAAGGACATTTTGCTTTGCAAAACGGATAGTGAATATATATTGCTAGTTTTTTTGGCATTTTATTTTGTGTTAATCTGCTTATTTAGATTTATTTAAAATAAAACTTAATATTGCCTGCCGAACCGCAACCCCGGCAGTTACTTGATGTAATATTTTACTTAAACCGCTTTCGTCGACAATATTTGATGCTATTTCTACTTCTCGATTAACGGGACCGGGGTGCATTATTATTAGATTCTCTAGCTTCGAATCTTTTATTCTGCCAAAAACATTGTTGTTAAGCCCGAAGTTTTCAAAATATTCTTGGTTTGAGCTTATGTAGCAACCATTCATTCGCTCTTGTTGAATTCTTAGTAGCATAATTACATTAATGTCATCTTTTAGGGCATCGTCGATGTGATTAACAATTTCAACATGCCAATTTTCTCTAAGCCATATTGCATAATCTTTTGGAATTAATGTTGCTGGAGTTAGGATTTTTATTTTAAACCCAAACCGACTTAGTAATTTAATGTTAGATCTGGCGACTCTTGAGTGCAAAACATCTCCGCAGATAATTATTTTTGTTAAATGTTCTTCGTCTTTTAAAATATTGGGAAAATTTTGGCTAATGGTAAAAAGATCAAGAATTGCCTGAGTAGGGTGTTCGTTTGTGCCGTCTCCAGCATTAACAAGATGACAATCTATGTATTGGGAAAAAAAATTTGCAAAACCGCTTGATTTGTGTCGAGTTATTATGAAGTCTGGATTCATTGCATTTAAAGTCATTGCAGTATCGACTATAGATTCGCCCTTATTTATCGAAGAGTTGTCGGTGTTAATATTAATGCAAGTTCCGCCAAGATTTGCTACGGCAATTTCAAAAGATGTTTTAGTTCTGGTTGAATCTTCAAAAAACAAATTAACAACTTTTTTGGCATTGAAATCTTGACGATAAATATTTAGAGAAGGATCTTTTTGTTGTAATTTATTTTCAGCAAAAAACCCCTTAGCAATAGATAAGATATCAATAATTTCAGCATTAGTTAAATCGTCAATTGAAATAAGTGTCTTCATATCTTGTTATGTATCTAGATTTTCTACCTTTAAGGCATTTGTTTGAATAAAATCTCTTCTAGGCTCGACAACATTACCCATTAAGATTGAAAATGTTTCGTCGGCTTCTTCGAATTGGTCGATTCTTACCTGTAGCAAGGTTCTGTTTTCTTTGTCTAGAGTAGTTTCCCATAACTGTTCGGCATTCATCTCTCCTAAACCTTTAAACCTTTGAATGTTTAGCGATTTTTTGCCGATGGTATTAACAATGTCAAGGAGCTTTTGCGGACTCTCTATGATGTAATTTTCATCGAGCTTGGTTAAAGTTGGCGATTGTTGAAAATAATCAAGGATTTGGGTGGATATTTGCGATATCGCATTAACTTCTGGAGTGTTAAAAATAGTGCCTAAGCATTGAAGTTTAGAGCTAACTCCCTTAAATTCTTTGCTGATTTCAATATTGTGGCTACTATCAATTGATACTAGCCAATTTGCTTCATTTTGCTGATTGTGAAGTAGTTTTAGTAATTTATTGGTAATAATTTCTTTTTGCGATTCGTCTTCCTGCCATTTTGCCGTAAAGAAACCTGCCATTGTTAAAGGCTCTATTATTTCTGGGTTAATTATTCTGGCAAGGTTTTTATTCAGCTGTGACAATTTATTTACTTTATCAATAAGATTTTTTAGATCTTGATTAGCTATTGTTTCGTTAGAGGTCTTTAAAATACTGTTTTGCAGGGCATTTTCAACAATGTAATCTTGTAATGCTTGTTCGTTTTTTAGATAAAATTCACTACTACCTTTTTTTATTTTATAAAGAGGTGGTTGGGCAATATAGAGATAACCGGCTTCTATTAACTGCCTCATATGCCGAAAAAAGAAGGTAAGTAGTAATGTTCTTATGTGTGAACCGTCGACATCGGCATCGGCCATAATGATAATTTTATGATATCGTGTTTTTTTAATATCGAACTCTTCCGCTATACCAGTGCCAAGTGCAGTTATGATTGTTCCTATTTCTGTCGATGACAACATTTTGTCGAATCTTGCTCTTTCAACATTAAGAATTTTACCACGAATGGGCAAAATAGCTTGAAACTTACGGTTGCGACCGCTTTTAGCCGATCCTCCAGCTGAGTTTCCTTCAACAATAAATATTTCGCTAAGCGAAGGGTCTCGCTCTTGGCAATCTGCTAATTTCCCCGGTAAATTAGAAATTTCTATTGCTGATTTACGGCGAGTAAGCTCTCTTGCTTTTCTTGCCGCCTCTCTTGCTTGAGCCGCTTCCAGCGATTTATTGATAATTATTTTTGCATCCGAAGGTCTTTCTTCGAACCATTGAGCCAGTCTGTCACTTGCAAAAGATTCGACAAATTGACGAACTTCACTAGAAACAAGTTTATCTTTAGTCTGAGATGAGAATTTAGGATCGGGAACTTTAACAGATAAAACGGCGGTTAGCCCTTCTCTTATATCTTCGCCAGTAAAAATAATTTTTTCTTTTTTGAATAATTTGTTATCGCTAGCATAATTGTTGATTGTTCTTGTTAGGGCGGCCTTCATTCCAGCAAGGTGGGTTCCGCCATCTCTTTGGCGAATATTATTAGTAAAACATAAGACATTTTCGTGGTAGCTATCGTTCCATTGTAGTGCAAGCTCTAAACTGATAACATTTTGCTTATCGTGAGCAAAAATTTTAATAATTGGATGTAGAGCATTTTTGCTTTTGTCGAGATATGCAACATAAGATTCTATTCCTCCTTCGTAAAATAATTCGACTCTCTTTTTTTCGACTTCATTTCTGTTGTCTTCCAAAACGATTCTGACTCCAGAGTTAAGGAAAGCAAGCTCTCTTAAGCGATGTTCTAATGTTGAAAAATTAAACTCAATAGAAGAAAATGTTGCGATAGACGGGTGAAAAGTAACTTCGGTACCTTTTTTGCCTTTTGTTTCGCCAGTTACCACCAAAGGAGAGACGGCTACACCATGCTCAAATCTCATTTTGTGCTCTTTATTGTTTCGCCAAATGGTTAATTCTAGCCAGTCTGAAAGTGCATTTACCACAGAAACACCAACTCCGTGAAGTCCGCCAGAAACCTTATAGGAATTTTGATCGAACTTACCGCCAGCATGAAGCTGAGTCATAATAACCTCGGCAGCAGAAACCCCTTCTTCTTTATGTATATCGGTTGGTATTCCGCGACCATTATCTCTAACAGTTACAGAGTTGTTAACATTTATCGATGCAAATACCTCTGTGCAATGACCTGCCAAGGCCTCGTCTATGGCATTGTCAATCACCTCGTAGACCATATGATGCAGTCCGCTACCGTCGTCGGTATCTCCTATATACATTCCCGGCCTTTTTCTTACTGCATCCAAGCCTCTTAAAACTTTAATCGAGTCGGATCCGTATTCGGAATCAACAATTAGGTTATTGGCTTCTTCTAAATTGCCGTTAGTCAAGTTTTTATTTTCTTCTGATGTCATTTTTAAGTAGTTTTAGAGTTGTGATTGTTGCGGTAAGGTTATGTTGGATTTTTTGATTTTCAAGTTATAATTTGGCTTATTTACTTATATTTAAACTAGGAAATAGTGTTATGCTAATGCAAGGTAAAGATAATCTCTTTTGTTGCATCTTTTGTTTTTGAATTAGGTTTTTTGGCTATAAAATTTGTAACGATATTTTGTTGATATTTAATTACTTGGCAAGAATCTCTGTTTAAATTACTACAAACATATATTTTGCCATATATTAGGTAGTTTTCTTTATCTTTGAGTTTTGAAAGGTTAATTCTTATTTGTTGAGCATTATCGCTTTTGTTTAGTTGCATTGAATAGTTATTACTTGTTGCATTTTCAGCTAGATTATAAAAATTAAAGTTATGCAGTAATTTTCCGCTAAATTTCTTATTTTTTTCTGCTTCTTTTAGATTGGCAATGTTGATAAATCCTGCATCTCTAAAAAGAATTACACCCTTCGGCAAATTGATGATAAAAGCAATATTTTGGCTATCGATCTCGATATTTGGATTTGTCGCATTAAATGTTAAATTTGTGAAATCTGTTAAATTTAATGTATTTTTTGGTAATATCGAAATATTTTTGGCAATTATCCTGAGATCTTTACTACTTTCTGTTTGAATTTTAAAAGTTAGGATATTGGAATTGCTGTCTAGTGCAATCACATCTTCGTTAGCTAATGAGAAATTATTGATAATATTTTCGTTTTCTAGAGTTTTATTTGCAAAGAAATCGGCCTCGATGTCTTCTGCTGGGGTAGGTTTGATTTTAAATAATTTTAATTCGCTCGTGTTTTTTAAGCTTATTAGTAATTTTTCTTCTGTGATTAAGAAATTTTCTAATTCTATATTGCTAGATATGTTTTTGAGCTTGATATTCTTAACCGTTAAATTATTGGGATTATTACCTATATTATCTTTAATTGAAAAATATTGTAATTGATTTATTTTGTTATTCAGAAAAAATATTTTTTCTTTTTGTAATTGCAAATTGCTAATTGGGATATTTACAAGGCTAAAACCTTTTGTCTCCTCTACTTGCTCTAGTCTTAAAACTGGTTTTATAATTCTTTTATTTTTTTGATAATGCAATATTTGCTTACCGTAATTATTAACAATAAAAAACTCTAGATCTTCTTTTATTTCCTTTGGTGTAGATTTGTCTTGGTTATTGTTCTGCTCTAATGCGGTTTTAGTTTTGTGTTTTTGGTTGTTAATCTTGTTTTTGGTTGTTTTTTTGATAATTTTTGCGATTTTGTTATTTTCTTTTTGATTGATTGTGCGATCATATATTAAAATTTCCGTAGGGTAGTTGAGTTCTATATCTTTGTTCTTACCAATTATTGCGAGGTCGTCAATAGATTCTCCACCGTCACCACTGCCAACAATAGTTGTGGTTTTCTGAGTTATCAGATTAATTTCTCTAATAGCATTATTACCGCTGTCGACAACATAGATTTTATTGTTAAAAAATGCTGTTTGATGCGGTTTGTTAAAGGTAGCCTGTTCGTTTTTGCCATCTTCAAAGCCAGTAGTCTCGGTGCCAAATTTAGCAATTATTTCTCCATTTGGCTTCGTTAATAATATTTGATTATCTAGGGTGTTGCTTATGATTAGTGCATCGCCTTTATAGTTCTTATAATTGAGGTTTTTGGCAAATTTTATATGTTGCGGATGGTTTAAAATATTAGCTCTTTTGTTGAATTTGTAATTATTTATTGATATTTCGTGATTTTGTAGTAGTGGTGTTTTATCTGTTATTTGATTAATATCTTGTCTTATTTGAAATAATAGATCTTTTGAATAGCTGTATTTTGAGCTGTTATCGGGGTTTAGCTTTGTCCCGTCTGGCTTTATTACTACAGAGCTTGGGAAATTTGTTACATCAAGAATTTTGGCTATTTCTGCTTCTGGATCGTGAATTGCTAATGCAAATGTGTCGAAATGATAGTTATGGGTAAGATTTTCCTTGTTACCACTAGTTTGATAAACATTAATTAATGTAATCTTCGATTTAAAATCTTCCTTGATTTTATTTATCTCGCTTTGATATATTATACAAGTTTTGCAGTTATTAGGTATAAAATTAATTAAAATAACCCTGTTTCTTAAATCTTCTATTTGAAACTCGGGCTTTTGATTTAATACATTAGAATCTTTATTGAGTTTCTTTATGATTTGCGATAGGTGAGAGCTTTTGTTGATGCTAGATTTATAACTGCTAAAATAGAGTAATAAATTAATTATAACAGAAGATATTATAATTAGATTTGTGATGAATAAAATAAAAGCAATATCTTTTTTGCTTATATTGAAATGCATATTATTTTGCTTGGTGTAATTTAATAGTAAATTATAATAATAACTCTGATTTAACCTAGCTAGAGCCTTATATTTAAAAGGTCTAGCTAGGTTATATATTAATTAAAATATTCTCCTTTACGAATTTTCTTCTTACGAGCGATATTTTCTTTAACTCTTCTCTTTCTTCTTTCGCAGGGTTTTTCATATGCCTGCCTTCTTCTAGCTTCTTTTGCTATTCCTTCTTTTTGAGATTTTTTTCTTAGGCTACGTATTGCACCTTCGATATTATTTTTATTGCCAACGACGATGATCATTTAATTAGTTTACCTCCACAGAGATCGAATAAAGTTGATTAAGTATTATATTTAATACTAGTTTTTGTTAAAAACACCATTAATGTTTTAGCTATTGACAATTTAATAAAATACTCAAAACTAATAACATCGATGCAACGAATGATTGTGATTTATTTTTTATTTGCAAGTATTATTTATCGATATTTTAATTATTTAAATTTAATTGCTTAATCTTAAGTAAGACAAAGACACAAAAGATGCAAAATAGCTCACAAAACAGTTCGCAAAATGTTAAAAGTAACGAAATTTATCAGAAGATACTCGAATACTACAATTATGCCGAAAAACTTATTGACAAAATAGATGAATATCAAGAAACAACAGATCAGTCTGATTTAATCTTGATAGAGCAGATGATACTAGACTTAGAGCATTGTGGCGACTATTTAAGCGAACGATATATCGAGCTTATAAAAAGTAATAATTCTGCAGATATTACAAAAAAAATCAATGCAGAGCTAGATAGAATTTCTGCTAGAGTTCATTTTTTTCAAGCAAAATTTGCAAATAGCGAAATTGCTATGGGCGAAATTAGTAATAAATAACCTAAACTCATCTTTTAATAATCGCAAAATGATTAACTTTATTATTAAACACTTTGATAGTCAATTACTGGAAATTAATTCAATTATTAAGGATGTAACTTTAAGTAAGTCTAACCTAACTAGCGAAATAGCTCATCATTTAATCGGTGCTGGTGGTAAAAAAATAAGGCCACTGCTAATGTTGGCTACTGCAGAAATGCTTGGGGTCGAGGATAGGAGTATCTTAAATCTATCCGCGGTAGTGGAAATGATTCATAATGCAGGTCTATTACATGACGATGTTATCGACAACAGCAAGTTACGCCGTGGCAAAGCAACAGCTAATACAGTTTGGGATAACAAATTTAGTGTACTGGTTGGCGATTTCCTTTTTGCTGGAGCCTTTCAGCTTATGGTTAGTTGTGGCAATATCAAAGTTTTAGAGCTACTCTCTAGGGCTTCAAAGCAAATGGTTGCTGGTGAAATTATTCAATTACAAAAATTTGGTGACACCAATCTAACAATCGAGGAATATCTAGAGATTGTTAGCGGTAAGACCGCGGTGCTATTTTCGGCATCTACCGCAACCGTAGCAACAATTGCCAATTTACCTATTGAGCAAATTGCAGATCTACAAAATTTTGGTAAATATCTTGGTATAATTTTTCAAATTGTCGACGATGTTTTGGACTATAAAGCCAATCAAGAAGTATTTGGCAAGAAATTAGGTTTAGATTTCCTTGAGGGCAAGGTAACTATACCGATAATAGCAGCATTATCGGTTGCTAATCGCGAAGATTCATTGCAGATCAAGCAGTTTTTCTTGGAAAATTTTCAAAATACAAGTGCCGATAATAGCGAAGATAAGACTAATCTTGCTCAAGAGAGTCGGCAATTTCAGGAAGATTTTAAGAAAATTATAGAAAAAATTAATAAATATCAAGGTTTTGAGCTTTCCATTGAAACGGCAAAGAAGTATCAAAATATGGCAGAAGTAATTTTAAATAAATTTCCAGATTCTTCGGCAAGAGAATATTTGCAACAAATTTTATTATATACAATTTCAAGAATTTACTAACTATGAATTTTAACTTTTCTCCTAAAAAATACCTTTTGGCTATATTTTTGCTTGGTCTGATGTCGATTTTTCTTCCTAATATCGCCAAATCGCAGATATTCGATAGTAAATTCGATAACTGGATAGTTTACGAAAAAGAGGTTGATGCTAAAGAGAAAGTTTGTTACACAATGTCTAGCCCCGTCTTTAGCGATACAGATTTTCCTAATAGACAAAACCCGTTTTTTATGATTGTCAGATCTTCTAAAACTCGAGAAGAAGATGTTTTAATTTTTTCAGGTTTTGAGTTAAAAAACAAAGATTTAATCACTGTGAAAATCAATCAAAAACAATTTATTCTAGATGCGGAAGAGAATTTTGCCTTATTAAAAGACAAGGAAAAGAAAATTGATTTTATCAAGTCTATTCTCGATGGTTACGATTTTAAAATCAGATCAAACTCTGCTTTTGGCAAATTTGCTGTAGATAATTATTTAACAAAAGGAGTGAATGATGCCTATTTTCGTATTAGGCAATTATGTCCCTAGTGTTAATAACAAAATATTAGAGTTGTAATATGGCATCAAAGCTTCGTTTTACTTATTATTTCCGCAAATATTTTATCATTTTCATTAAAGTCATCAGAATTTCAATTATTGACACCGTAAGACAAGATGGCATTGAGCATGCTGGCTATTTGGCATTTCTTGGGCTAGTTTCTTTTTTACCATTTTTGATTATCTTGCTATCTTTAGCTAATGCTATTGGCATAGCAGAATACGGAATGTCGTTATTGATAGATGTTATTAAGCCTTTACCTCCTTCGGTTCAGCAAAATCTTAAGCCGTTGCTGGCAGAAGTTTTTTCTTCACCGCCACAACAGTTTTTAACAATTGCTGTATTTGGCATTATTTGGACGGCATCCTCTTCTGTAGAGGGTTTAAGAACAATACTAAATCGTGCTTATAGAGTCCATTTTCCTCCACCGTATTTTATTAGAAGAATATTTAGTATTGTCGAGTTTTTTATTGTAACTTTTGTTTTGTTGGTTGCGGTATTAATATTGGCAATTTTTCCTTTATTTATTGGGTTTTTATTAAAATCGATGCCAATTTCTAGTAGTTTTATTTTTTTGTTTAAACTGCATAATGTAACACTGTTAGCAATGGCAATTATTGCTAATGCTCTGCTTTATTTTGGCTTACCAAACTGCAAACAAAAAATATCCCAAACTATTCCGGGGTCTGTTTTGGTTGCTTTCTTACTGTTTTTTATATTAAAAATCTTTGGCTATTACCTAGTTCATTTTAAGCAATTCAGTTTAGTATATGGTTCTTTTGGCGGTATAATTGGGCTTTTAATGGTTTTTTATTTATTTGCATTGGCTTTTATCTTTGGGGCAGAGTTTAATTATCATTTTCATAGGGTTTATAAAAAGTTTTTAAAAAAGACAAAATAAGTTAAATCAAATATTGCCAATTAAATATTACTTTTTATTTTTGCTTTGTCGCTAATAATAGTAAAATCAATAAATCATAACAAATGTCTAAAATTGTTGCAATTGAATCTCTAGAAATTCTTGATTCTAGGGGTTTTCCAACTATAGAAACTCTAGTAAAACTAGATTCTGGAATTACTGGTGTTTCCATGGTTCCTTCTGGCGCTTCAACTGGCACCCTAGAAGCCCACGAATTAAGGGATGCAGATAACAATCGCTATCTCGGTAAAGGTGTAAAAAAGGCAATTAGTAATATCAAAGAAATTATTTTACCAAAAATAAAAGGCCTAGATTCCTCGAATCAGCAAGAGCTAGATCGAATAATGATCGACCTAGATGGCACAAAGAACAAAGAAAAAATTGGTGCAAATGCTATTCTTTCTGTTTCTTTAGCTATTGCTAGAGCCTCTGCCAACAGTCAAAACATTTCGTTGTCGCAATATCTTTTTAATAAATACCGCAATCTTCTTGGAATTAAAGAGATGCAAATGCCAGTTCCTATGATGAATATTATTAATGGCGGTAAACATGCAGACAATAAAATCGACATCCAAGAGTTTATGATAATGCCAGTAGGGGCAAATTCTATTGCCGAAGCCGTTAGAATTGGTGCAGAAATATTTCATCACTTAAAGTCTCTACTAAAAAAGGGTGGCCATAACACTAATGTTGGCGACGAAGGAGGTTTTGCTCCAGATTTTAAATCATCAAAACAAGCCCTTGATTTTATTGGCGAAGCAGTTAATAAATCTGGTTACAAACTTGGTACAGAAGTATTTTTAGCTCTTGATAGTGCTTCAAGCGAGTTTTATTCTAATAATCAATATAACCTAGATGGCGAAAACCTAAAGCTATCAAGCGATCAAATGATTGCCTATTACCAAGATTTAATCAATCAATATCCTATTGTTTCAATAGAAGATGCTTTGGCAGAAAACGATTACAATGGCTGGAAAAACCTAACATTAGCTTTGGGTAAAAAAATACAACTCGTTGGCGACGATCTATTCGTTACAAATCCCGAAGTTCTAAAAATGGGAATAGAAAACGGTTTAGCAAATGCAATGTTGGTAAAATTTAATCAAATAGGCACTTTAACAGAAACTATGGATGCAATTGCAATGGCAAATCATGCGGGCTATAAAAATATCATATCTCATCGTTCTGGCGAAACCGAAGATGCTACAATTGCCCATATCGCAGTTGCTACTGGAGCCGGGCAAATTAAAACTGGTTCTCTTTGCAGGTCTGACAGAACGGCAAAATATAACGAATTAATCAGAATAGAAAGTAGTTTCTTGCAGTCTGGAGTTGCTATTAATTATGCCGGAAGAAGCATTTTGTTATAAATTCTGTTATAATGGCCAATTTTGCAACCATAACATAGCTATCTGGGCTTTCTGCTAATCTAGCTTAGGGTTTTTAACAAAAAACATTTCATTAGCATTTGATAAATCTTTGTTGAATTGGTAATTAAGATCGGAAAATTCTTTGATTTCTGCTATTTTTCTAATATTATTTAGTAATATAAACTTAATCATCGAGCCCCGTGCTTTCTTTGAATTTATGCCTATCGATGTTCTTTTTCCTTGCTTCTCTTCCTGAAAAACAATATTAATAATTTTGACATTATTGTTTTCTGTTATTAGTTCTCGATTTAAAGCCGAAGAATATTCGTTAGAAGCAAGGTTGATTATGGTTTCAGTTTCGCTTTCTAAGGCTTTCTTTCTAAAAAAACTTGCTAAATCTTTCTGCCAGAAATGATAAAGATTTTTTAATTCTTGTGCTTGAATCGTTGTTTTTTGTGAATCTAGGTTGTTAATAAAGTTTTTTTCGGCAAAATTTGTCGACATTTCAAGCCTGTGCTCGATTATTAAATCTAGCGGTCTTAGAACTCCATATAAGCCAGACAAAATAAATAATTTTTCCTCGGCATTAGCTATTAGCTTTTTTTGAATTTTTAGATCTAGTTTTTTAATGGCAAGATTTTCATATAAATCGCCGTTAAAGGCAAATATCGCAGGCCTTTTATTGGCATTGTTAGAATGCCAATTTTCAAACCTATTTTTGTTTAAAGTCGCTAAATCATCACTAATTTTCATCAATCTAGCAATGTCTTGTTGGTTTAGATTATGCAAAAAGCCTAATAAAATTCGACTTCGATTATAAAAAACAGGTTCTTTTCCTAGGAATTCTAGCGATATATCGCTAGAGAAATCGAGTTTTTTTGCGGGAGATGTAATGATTATCATCGAGTGGGCTGGGAAGGTAGTTAATTTAAAAAATACTATCGGTGTTGAAGCTGTTAAGCAGTTTTATTTTAACTTTTGCAGTACCTTGTGATTTAAATTCTAGTGTTTCTGCTGCTTTTTCCGATAAATCTATTATTCTTCGATTGTCTGAATCTAAGGTTTTGTTTCTAACAAAAGGGCCTCTGTCGTTAATTTTCACCACCACTGTTTTGTTGTTTTTAATGTTAGTTACCATTACCCAAGATGGTATTGGTAGTTTTGGATGGGCAGCGGTCATAAGTTGACTGTTAAATTTTTCTCCACTTGCCGTAGATTTTCCATTAAATTTTTTGCCATACCACGAGGCTATTCCAATATCTTCAAGATTACTAGTAGCATTATTTTTAACAATAGCTTTGCTTTGCTGATATTCCAATAAAGCATCGCCATCTACTAGTTCTAAAGGTTTACTCTTGTTAATATTTTTGATGTGTTGGTTTTTTGAGTCTATTTCCTGTAGTTCTTGCTGAAAAGATTTTAGAATCATATTTCCTTCGCTATCTTGTTGCTGTTGAAAATAATGATTTCCTACTTTGATTTTATTTTTTGAAATAGATTTGGTAAGTTTTTTTTGATTAGCAATCTTCTTGTTGATTGGGTTGGTTTTATTAGCTTTGTTATTTATGAAATGGCAAGAAGTGCTATTTAATAAGATTAAAGCGATAATAAATTTAAAGTATCTCATGGTTTATAGCTAAATGTTGGGAAATATTATTGAATATTTCGCAGATAGGTTTTGAAATCAAAGAAAAAGCAGATATTAGTTTGCAAATTCTTTGACTGTTAAATTTTCGGTAAGAGTAGTTTTGTTGATATTAATGGGGGAAGGGGTGGCTAGATATTCTGCCAGATATTCTGTTTTTGTTAATAAGAATATGCCATATTGTGCAAAAAAATTACTAAATAATTTAGTGGAAAATATCTTATTTAAAGTTTTTTTGTTGTCAAGGAATCTTTCTTCTACTATTGTGAAGCCCGATTTTTCGCATAGATTTTTAAAATCTAAAATCGAACAAAAGTGAATATTTGGTGTATCGAACCATTGAAAGGGAATATTCTTATTAACTGGCATTGTGCCTTTAAAAGCAAGGTGTATACGATTTTTAAAATGTGCAAAATTTGGTAAAGATATTATAGCAAATTTGGCGATTCTTAGCATTTCTTCTAAAATTAGCTTCGGCTCTTGCATTGCCTGAATCGTTTGACTAAGTATTGCATAATCAAAACTTTCATCTGGGTAATAATGTAGTTGATTTTTGGCATCGCCCGTAATAACGGGAATGCCTTTTTTTATTGCCAATATTGCTTTTTTATGCGATATTTCTAGCCCGTAAACCGTGGCATCGTGTTTATTTTTTAACAGTGCTAATAAGTCTCCTTCGCCACATCCTATATCTAGAACTTTGGCCCTTTTTTTAATTAAATTAGAAATTATCTCGAGATCGTAACGAATGTTGTCGACCTTGATAATGCTTTGAGTTATTTCCATAATATCTACTAAAATTCTAAAAAGTTACAAATAAGATCTTCCATTTGCTTATTTTTGATTAAAAAAGAATCGTGCCCGTTGCTACTATCGATGTTGATAGAGCTTACTTTGGCACCAATTGATAGTAGATTTGCTGTTAATTTTTCTAGTTCCGACGACGGAAAAAGCCAATCATCGCTAAAGCTCACTAAACAAAACTCTATATCTTTTGAATTGCAAAATGCTAAACTTAGACTGTTACCATTATCCTTTTCAAGATCGAAATAATCAACAGCTTTTGTAAGGCAAATATAGGAGTTAGGATCGAATCTTTCGGTAAAGTTCATCCCTTGATAATGTAGATAGTTCTCGATTTCAAATTTCTCTTTTTTTTGCTGATTGATATCTGAATAAAGTTTTTTGTCTTTCTGGATTTTTCTGCCAAATTTTTTTTGCAACAACTCTTCTGATAGATAGGTAATATTGGCACTCATTCTTGCCAGAGCTAAACCGCGGGACGGAAATTTTTGATATTCTAAATATTCGCCGTCACAATAATCGGTATCTGTTATTATTGCCTGCCTGCCAACTTCGTGAAAAGCAATATTTTGCGGAGTGTGGCGATATGATGTTGCTAGTGCTATTGCCTTTTTTAAGAAATTAGGGTATAAACTCGCCCAAGTCAAAGTTTGCATTCCGCCAAATGAACCGCCAATTACCGCATGTAATTTATTAATTTTAAAATGATTTTCAATGAAGAGTTTTTGTGCTTTTATTATGTCGTTAATTGTTATTTCTGGAAATTCTTTTCCATAAGCTTTTCCATGGGCTTTTTCATGGTCTTCTTCGTGGTATTGTTGATAGTTTTGGTTTATTGTTTTTGGCCCAAATGAACCCATGCAACCACCAATAACATTAGTTACAATAACAAAAAACTTTTTGGTATCTATTGCCAAATCGTCGCCAATAACAAAGTTCCACCAGCCGTTCTTCTTAGTAACTGGGTTTTCCGATGCGGCATATTGATCGCCAGTTAAAGCATGGCAAACTAAGACTGCATTTGATTTTTCTGCATTTAGATTGCCATATGTTTGATAGGCGATAGGAAAATCTTTTACGATTTGCCCGCACTCCAAAGTTAAGCTTGATGTAATATTTACAATGTTGCCAATTTTAATTTTTTTATAATTATTGCCAAAAACAAGTTCCTGAATATGCATTTTCTTTGATTTTTAGTAGCCAAGTTTAATTAAATTGAAAATATTTTGCTTTTTGCTAGTTAATTCTAATGTAATAAAAATGCAATTAATAATTTAAATAAACCATGTTTTAAATTATTGTTTTTTATATCGTTAATCAAAATCAATAACACCAATTTATTACTTGCATTTTAAATAAAATCAAATTAATTTCTTTTTATTTTAAAATCTTTTTCTACTTTGTTAAATCGAGTTAAATCGGTTTCAAATTAGCAAAAATTAAGTCAAGAGCTAGTTTAATGCTAATCACAAATCAAGGAATAATCAGGTCAATTACTCAATTATGCAAAAAAAAGTTTTAGTTATTGGTGGAGGCGGTAGGGAGCATGCGGTAACAATCGCTTTTTTAAAGTCTGAACATAAGCCAAAAGTTTTTGTTTTGCCTGGCAATGCTGGAACGGCAGAAATTGCTTTTAATGTAACAGGCATCGACACAAAAGATCATCAAAAAATTATCGAATTTTGCAAAAAAGAGCAAATTGACCTTGTTTTTATTGGCCCTGAACAACCGTTAGTCGATGGTTTGGTCGATGACTTAACTCTTGCAAATATTAAAGTTTTTGGCCCAAGTAAAGGGGCTTCTCAATTAGAAGGGTCAAAGATTTTTATGAAAAATCTTGTCGAAAAAAACTCAATCCCCACAGCAGATTTTAAAGCTTTTACCGAATTACCCCTCGCTCTAGCCCATATTTCTAAAGCTAAACAATACCCTTTGGTTATTAAAACAGATGGCCTAGCCTCGGGAAAGGGTGTTGTAATTGCTAAAAATCACGATGAAGCAACTACTGCTATTGGCGAGTTTTTTAATGGTAAATTTGGCGAAGCTGGAAAGAAAATCATCGTCGAAGAATTTCTTGATGGTTTTGAGGTTAGTTATTTTGTAATTTGCGATGGTAAAAACTTTTTACCTATTGGCTTCGCCCACGATCATAAAAAAATCGGTGAAAACGACACTGGGCTTAATACTGGCGGAATGGGAGCTTTTTCTCCTTCGCCATTTATTAACAAAAATATCGAAGAAAAAGTGATTCGTAAAATCATTTTACCAACTCTCAGGGCAATGGAAAAATCTGGTAATAGCTTTTCCGGCATTCTTTTTGCTGGCTTAATGATTGTAAAAGACGAGCCAAAGCTTCTGGAATATAATATTCGTTTTGGCGACCCCGAAACTCAGGTAATACTGCCAACAATTAAAAGCGATTTCTTTGAATTAATAGATAGTGCGGTCAATAAAACACTTAATAATTTTAAAATAGAGCTTCACGAAGGTTTGAAAGCGGTTTGTTTGGTTGTTTCTGCTTTAGGTTATCCGCTGGATTATCAAAACGGAATAGCAATAACATTGCCGAAAAATTTAAATAACGATTTTTATAGCAAAGGCAAGTTGCAAAATGCCGAAGGCTACATTCTTCACGCAGGGACAGTAAAAGACGACAATGGTGTTTTATTATCTAACGGCGGTAGAGTCTTAAATATTGTTGCTACTGCTACTAATTTTAAAGATGCAATAAAATGTGTCTATGAAATTGCCGAAAATATTAACTGGTCCCATGGCTATTTTCGCAAAGACATTGCAAAAAGAGCCATTAATTTTTAATCATGGGGCTATTTTCGCAAAGACATTGCAAAAAGAGCCATTAATTTTTAATCATGGGGCTATTTTCGCAAAGACATTGCAAAAAGAGCCATTAATTTTTAACCATGGGGCTATTTTCGCAAAGACATTGCAAAAAGAGCCATTAATTTTTAACCATGGGGCTATTTTCGCAAAGACATTGCAAAAAGAGCCATTAATTTTTAATCACAGGGCTATTTTCGCAAAGACATTGCAAAAAGAGCCATTAATTTTTAATCAATTTTCCATCATTTACTTTTTAATCATAAACTGCATTAACTATGAAAATAAAATTTACCGAAAAATCATCTAAAGTTTCTGGAAATAAAAATACCAAGAAAGCTATTGCCAATCTAATGCTTTTTAGCGAAGAATCTTGCTCTAAAAGCAAAGATATCGAGCCAGAATTGGCAAAAAATCTTTTTTCCTTCGACGGTAAGCTTAATAAAGTTGCCAATGTCACCACGGTAGAAAATAATTCTCAATATTTAACATTTTTGTTTGGAATTGGCTCCAATGCCGATGTTAAAAAATATCACGAACTAGATTATCAAAAGATTGGTGCCAAAATATTCAATGCTATAAATGCTAATAAAATCAACTCTCTTGTTATAAAAAATAACAATTTAATTAGCGATGAAAATTTAGCACATATCGCTTTTGGCATGTTATTGCAAAGCTATCGTTTTAATCAATATTTTGAAAAAAGAAAATCGGAAAAAGAAATTAGCTTAAACGAAGTAGAAATAATTATTACAGAGGCTAAAAAAGCCAATAGCTGTTTCGACGATCTATCTCTAGTTGCTCAAAATGTTTTTTTGGTAAGGAAT
The DNA here is from genome assembly GCA_945862535.1 of Rickettsia typhi. Taxonomy (GTDB): domain Bacteria; phylum Pseudomonadota; class Alphaproteobacteria; order Rickettsiales; family UBA1997; genus JAJTDS01. The sequence continues at coordinate 27,645 of CAMAYG010000001.1, forward strand.
CTGGTTTCTGAACCTGGTAATGTCTTAAATCCAGAAACTTATGCAAAATTTTGTCAAGAAATAAAGTGTAAAGGTCTTGAGATAGAAGTTTTAGACGAGGCAAAAATGTCGAAACTCGGAATGAATTCACTGCTTGGAGTTGGAATCGGCAGTGCTAAGAAGTCAAATTTAGTTATTCTTCGTTGGAACGGTGGCAAAAAAGACGATGCTCCTTTGGCTTTTGTTGGTAAGGGGGTAACTTTTGATACGGGAGGTATATCCATAAAACCTTCTGCCAATATGGAAGATATGAAAACCGATATGGCGGGTTCTGCGGTTGTTGTTGGTTTATTAAAACTCTTAGCAGAAAGAAAAGCCAAAGTAAATGCTGTTGGTGTTATTGGTTTAGTAGAAAATATGCCTTCTGGCGAAGCTCAAAGACCGGGGGATGTTGTTAAATCTATGTCGGGTCAAACAATTGAAATTGTTAATACCGATGCCGAAGGTCGCTTAGTCCTTGCAGATGCTATTTATTATACAATAAATCAATTTAAGCCAAAAATACTAATAGATCTTGCCACTTTAACTGGTGCAATAATTGTTTGCCTTGCCGATATTTATGCTGGTCTTTTTTCTAATAACAAAGATTTAGCAGAGCAATTAATAGATTCTGGTGAAAAAACAGCCGAAAAGCTTTGGCAAATGCCAATTGGCTCGGAATACGACGAGATGATAAATTCTGATATCGCAGATATGAAAAATGTTGGTAGTGGTCGTGGAGCAGGTAGCACAACCGCCGCTCAATTCATTAAGAGATTTATTTCTGACGAAGATGGTAAAGAGGTAAAATGGGCCCATCTAGATATAGCTGGAGTAGCATGGAAGGGTAAGGGCGATCAATTTGCAACTAAAGGTGCCACTGGTTTTGGTTTGCGATTGCTAGATAGAATGGTTCGTGATTACTACGAAAATAAATAGTCCTTTAATTTAAGGGCAGAATAAATAATAATTACTTAGTAGATGAAAAAATTAATAATAAATGGCGGTAATAAGTTGCAAGGTACCATAAATATTGCTGGTGCTAAAAATGCAACACTACCGCTAATGGCAATGACAATACTTACCGAAGAGCCAATTTATCTTAGCAACATTCCGCATGTTTCCGATATAGCCAACATGTCGACATTGCTAACTAAAATGGGGATAGATATTACTCTAGATGGCTCTAATTCTGTGGTTTCCGATTCTAGCGGTTATCAGGGCAGGGTATTGAAAATACAAGCAAAAAATATCACCGATCCCGTTGCTTCATATGAAATTGTTTGCAAGATGAGGGCTTCAATATTTATTCTTGGGCCTCTTCTGGCCAGAATTGGTAAGGCAAAAGTTTCTCTTCCTGGTGGTTGTGCAATTGGCAATAGACCAGTAGATCTGCACCTCAAAGCAATGGAAAGACTTGGTGCAAAAATAGAGATAGTTGGTGGTTATATCGAAGCTAGTGCCGAAAACGGTCTTACAGGAGCAGAAATTCATTTCGAAAAAATATCGGTTGGAGCAACCGAAAATGCAATGATGGCCGCAACATTAGCAAGAGGCGAAACTATCATTACCAATGCAGCTTGTGAGCCAGAAATAATAGATCTTGCCTCGTGTCTAAATAAAATGGGAGCAAAGATTAGCGGTGCCGGAACTCCGCAAATTAAAATTATTGGAGTAGATAAACTAACCGGAGCTTCTCATCGAGTTATTCCAGACAGAATAGAAGCAGGAACATATGCTATTGCCTCCATAATAACCAATGGATCCGTTACCTTACAAGGAGTTGAGCCGTGGCTTTTTGGTGGGTTTAAGGAAGAGTTAGAGTCTGCTGGTGGCTCTTTTACCAATGTTAACAGTAATTCTATATTGGTAAAAAGAAGAAGTGATTTTATCAATTCTATCAATATCTCAACCCATCCTTTTCCAGGTTTTCCTACCGATATGCAAGCACAATTTATGGCTTTAATGTCTGTTTCTCAATCTACTTCTGTAATAGAAGAAAACATTTTCGAAAATCGTTTCATGCATATAGCTGAGCTGTGTCGTATGGGAGCAAATATTGAAGCACGAGGTAAGATTGCCGTAATAAAAGGTGTAGAGAATCTGAATGGTGCAGAAGTAATGGCTACAGATCTTAGGGCTTCTGTTGGCTTGGTTTTGGCAGCTTTGGTTGCTAAAGGTCAAACAATAATTAGCAATCTTCATCATCTAGAAAGGGGCTACGAAAGATTAACAGAAAAATTAATATTTTGTGGCGCAGACATTAAAATTATTTACTAATTACTTTTAAATTTAGTTAATGGATATTAATTTAATCAATCAAAATCAAGAAAATAAAGATGCAGAATCTGTATTGAAATTCATTACCGAATCTTACCTCAGTTCTAGCGAGCAGAAACAATCTCTCGTTGATTTTGTTAATCATTTGGCTTTAAAGAATTTATCGATGAACCTTATAGGAAAATCAACGATAGAGCAAATTTGGCATCGTCACATTCTAGACTCCGCTCAAGTTTTTAGTTTATTAAAAGATAAAAATGAACCAGTTGCCGATCTTGGCTCTGGCGCTGGTTTTCCGGGGTTAGTTCTGTCTATTTTGGGTTTAAAAGAGGTTCATCTTATTGAAAAGTCATCGAAAAAAGCAGATTTTCTTCGTGAGGCAAAAAAATTTTCTGCAAATAAGGTGTTAGTTCATAACCGCAAAATAGAAGATTTATCAGATCTTAAATTTAATATTCTAGTTTCTAGGGCCTTGGCTCCATTAGATAAGTTGCTAATTTTCGCTAGTCAATTAATTAAGAACGATAAAAAATCATTTTGCCTTTTTCTAAAAGGTAAAAATTTTAAGAAAGAAATTATCGATGCTCAGCAAAGGTTCAAATTCGAATACGAGCTTTTTCCTAGCCTAACCTCACAAGAAAGTTTTATCGTTAAAGTTTTTAACATCACCTGTCGTTAGCTTAAACATGACCGAAATTAGTGTAAATCTTGTTAAAACCAACAAAAAATGGCAGTTTTTTGTTAAAAAACAACACCTCAATCGTCGACTATTTATCGCGGATACGATAGCTAAAATTAATCAAATCATCGATTTTACAGCACTTAAATCTTCGATTTTTCAATCTTACATTTTTGAATTTAATTTTTATCTAATAAACGATAAAGAAATGTCAAAAATTAATCTTAATTTTCGCGGTAAAGATTCGCCAACTAATGTTCTTGCTTTTCCTTTCTTAAGCGAGGCAGATATTAGAAAAAAGGGCTTAGTTAAAACCGTTCAAGAGGTTGGTAAATATGTTTTTCTAGGAGAAATATTCCTTTCTTATGACAAAATTTATCAAGAGGCAGAAGAATCTAATAAAATATTTAACAATCACTTGATTCACTTAATTACTCACGGCACATTGCATTTATTGGGCTACGATCACATAAAAAAGCAAGATGCAAAAATTATGGAAAATTTAGAAATAGAAATATTACGGCACTTTGGCATTAAAAATCCTTATTCAGATTAGAGCTTTATTTAATATTTATGTAATAAAACCCTAATAAATATTGACAATAATTTTAATTAAATAAAAATGTTCTAGGTTTAATTTTAAATTCACATCTCGCTTGATTTATGCCGTTTATTGTATTTAAAACAAATAATAATCAAAAACACTAAATTAATGAAAGTTCGCATATATATTACATTAAAAAAGTCGGTATTAGACACTCAAGGTAAGGCAATTGAAAATTCCCTGATTAACAACCTAGGATTCAATACAATATCTAATGTCAGGCAAGGAAAATTAATAGAATTTGACATAAACAGCGGTAGCAAAGAAGAAATAAAGCAAGAAGTGGACTCTATGTGCGACAAGCTTTTGGTAAATAAAATCATAGAAAATTATTCTTTCGAGGTTTTGTAATGAAGACTGCCGTTATAACATTTCCCGCATCTAACTGTAATCAAGATGCAATTTTTGCCCTAAAGAAAATCAATGCTAAAGTTGTTGATATTTGGTATAAAGAATCCTCACTGCCTAACGATCTAGATCTAATATTTATACCGGGAGGATTCTCATTTGGTGACTACCTAAGAAGCGGTGCTATGGCCGCAATTTCTCCAATAATGCAAGAAGTTACTCGCTTATCAAAAAGAGGGGTAAAGGTTCTGGGGGTTTGTAACGGATTTCAAATTCTTACCGAGGCTGGGCTACTACCGGGAGTTCTAATGAAAAACCGTTTTAATAAATTTATTTGCAAAACAGTTAATTTAAAGGTCGAAAGCAATAACAGTGCCTTTACCAAAAACTACCAAAAAAATCAACTAATTAAAATACCAGTAGCCCATATGGATGGTCAGTATTTTGCCTCACCAGAAACCGTAAATCACTTAAAAGAGAAAGATTTAATTGCTTTTCGCTATTCTAACGACTATAAAGAAACAACTGACACTTCTAATATTAATGGTTCAATTGAAAACATTGCTGGCATATTCAATCTAGAAAGAAATATTCTTGGGATGATGCCTCACCCAGAAAGGGCTGTAGATAGTCTAAATGGCTCAATTGATGGTATGCCAATATTTCAATCGCTAATGCAATAATTTATGACTATTAAAAAATTTCTAAACAATATCGATGACGACGAATTATCAATCAAACTTAGCCAGTTTAACAATCAAGAAGCTATAAATCCTAAATATTCAAAAACCACCAAAGAAGTAGAGGTTATTGTAGAGCCTCAGTTTATCGATCACGGACAAAGAGAGTTTAATAATATGTATTTTTGGGCTTATCATGTTACGATCATTAACAATAGTAAAGAAAAAATAAAACTTACCCATCGCCATTGGCATATTATAGACGGAAACGGCAATTCTCAAGAAGTAGACGGTCAAGGAGTTATTGGTAAAAAACCAATAATATCGCCTAATGCTCGCTTTTCTTACAGTAGCGGAGTGCATCTTTTTACTAATTCTGGCATAATGTATGGCAGTTATCTTTTTGAAAAAGCTGGTGGCGGAATATTCGAAGTGGCCATTCCGCATTTTTCGCTTGACGATCCAAGGGAAATAAAATTTTTTAACTAGATCTGCCAATGAAAACTTTTCAGGAAATCATCGCTACACTTAAAAATTTTTGGGGAGAATATGGCTGTGCTATAATTGAGCCAATTGATACAGAGGTCGGAGCAGGGACTCTTCATCCCGCAACAATATTAAGGGTTTTAGACGGTAAAAACTGGAATGTTGCATATGTTCAGCCTTGCCGTCGTCCTACAGATGCCAGATGGGGGAAAAACCCAAATCGCCTGAGTTTCTATCATCAATTCCAAGTTGTTTTGAAGCCTGCTCCACATAATATTCAAGATTTATATCTTAAAAGTTTAGAGATTATTGGTATCGATGTTAAAAATAATGACATTCGTTTCGTTGAAGATGACTGGGAAAATCCTTCCGTAGGAGCTTCTGGCTTAGGTTGGGAAGTTTGGTTTAACGGAATGGAGATATCGCAATTTACTTATATGCAACAAGTAGGTGGCATAAAGTGCAAAATTACAGCTGGCGAAATTACTTACGGCTTAGAAAGGATAGCAATGCATATCCAAGATGTAGAAAGTGTTTTTGATATCGTTTGGCATCAGCACAAAGAAGAAAAGACAACATTTAAAGACTTATTCTTTCAATCTGAGCTAGAAAATTCTAGTTTCATTTTGGAGCATTCTAATATTTCCTACTTGCTAAATAACTTCAATTTAATTGAAAATCAGGTCAGTGATTTAATTAATAAAAAATTGGTTATTCCTGCTTTTGAGCTTTCTTTGAAGGCGAGTCACATATTAAATTTACTCGATGCTAGGAACATTATTTCTGCAAATGAAAGATTTTCTTATTTAGCAAGAGTCAGGCAAATGGTTAGAAAATGTTGCGAGTTGCAAATTAAAAATGATACAATTTTGTAATGCAGCTTATTCTAAAATTTAATAAATTTATTACCAACTAACAACAAACTAACAACAAGATAATATGATTGAATTATTCATGCAAAGCCAAATAATTGGCTATTTAGCTTTCTTGCTTATTTTTGCTGTGCTTTATTTTAGACTACCTGCCAAAATTATCATTGTTATATTTTCGCTATATCTTCTTAGGCTAGATTTTTCGGCATTTTTTTGGTGTTTCTACCTATTGCTAATTTCGACAATTCTCGTGCCATATCTTAGAAGAAATATCATAACTAAAAACATTGTTAAGATTATTAAAAAATTAAACCTATTACCAAGGATATCAGATACAGAAAAAATCGCATTAACCTCTGGCACTGTCTGGGTTGATGGCGAACTTTTCTCTGGAAAACCTAATTTTTCTTGGATTTTCAATCAGCCTTATCCAAAACTATCGCAGTCAGAAAAAAGCTTTCTAGAAAATGAAGTAGATGATATTTGCAAAATATGTAACGATTATCAAGTCCAAATCAAAAAAGATTTACCGCCAGAAGTTTGGCAGATGCTGAAAGATAAAAAATTCTTTGGTATGATCATACCAAAAAGCTTCGGAGGTCTCGGATTTTCTGCATTAGGGCATAGTTCGGTTATTGAAAAACTCTCTTCCAGGTCCGTCCCTTTGGCAATTACCGCCATGGTGCCAAATTCTTTAGGGCCTGCGGAGTTGCTGTTGCATTATGGCACTAAAGAGCAACAAGAATACTATCTCCCACGACTAGCATCTGGCCTAGAAATACCTTGCTTTGCTCTTACGGAAACTATGGCAGGAAGCGATGCGACTTCTATTTCTTCTACAGGTGTTATATTTAAAAATGAAGCTGGTGAAATAAAAATTCGTCTAAATTGGAGCAAAAGATACATAACACTAGGCGCTTTTGCAACTTTAATTGGTGTGGCATTTAAGCTAAAAGATCCAGACTCTATCCTAGGCAATAAAGTCGATATCGGAATAACTTGTGCTTTAATTCCAAGTAATACTATTGGTGTAATTCAAGGCAGAAGACACGACCCACTTGCAACCCCTTTTGTTAACTCTCCTGTCGATGGTGTGGATGTAGTTGTTGGAATTGATGCAATAATTGGCGGAGTTGATGGGGCTGGTAAGGGTTGGAAAATGCTAATGGAGTGCTTAGCCGCCGGAAGAGGAATATCTTTACCTTCAACAAGTAGCGGAGGTAGTAAATTGGCTACTAGAGTTGTAACTAACTACTCGATTTTACGAAAACAATTCGGTTTATCAATTAGTAAATTCGAAGGAATCGAAGAGGTTTTAGCAAGAATATCTGCGAAAACCTATATTTTAGAAGCTTTACGGTCTTTTACAGCAGGTTCTGTTGATATTGGTGCAAAGCCAGCAGTAGTTAGTGCTATTGCTAAATATCATTCTACAGAGCTTTTTAGACAAAATATCAATGATTCGATGGATATATTAGGTGGTAGGGCAATAATAAGGGGAAGTCGCAATTTATTGGCGAATGCTTATTTTTCAACCCCTATCTCTATTACTGTAGAAGGAGCCAATATTCTTACAAGAAGCCTTATTCACTTTGGGCAGGGTGCGATAATGTGTCATCCATATGCTTATAAAGAAATGATAGCTTTAGAAAACAACGACCTAAAGTCATTTGATCGCCTGTTTTTTGCCCATATCTATCACCTTGTAACCAATATTGTTAACCTGCTTGTTCTTTCCTTAACCCGCGGTAAAGTAAAAAAAGTAATATATAATAACCCGATAGGCAAATATCAACAAAAAATTTCTTGGTGCTCTGCTGTTTTTGCAGTTCTTGCTGACTTTTCTTTAGCAAAATTTGGAGGAAATTTAAAACGAAAAGAAAAACTAAATGGTAGATTCGGCGATGTTCTTTCTGCGATGTATTTAGCCGTTGCAGTAATTAAAAAATTTGAAAATGACGGTAAAAATGCCGAAGAATTAGAACTTGTTCGTTATGCTTTAAATCACATCTTTACTAAAGCCGATATTGCTATCAATTTAATTATTAAAAATTTATTTACTGGTTGGCTAAAATTCCTATCTTATCCATTGTTAATATGCTCAAGAGTTAATGTTTTTGCGAATGAAAGCAGTGATACAGAAACTTTTAAAATAGTTAAAAACCTTACTAGTGAAAATTCGTCACTTTTAAAAAACATAACTAACGGAGTTTATACAAATAACGACCCCGAAGATCCTATAGGTAGGATAGAAAATGCAATCAATATTCATAATATTGCTAGCAAGATACTGGCTAAGATTAATCAAGAATTAAGCGATAAAATGCAAAATTCTACTAAATCAGAAAGAGTAAAACAAGCTTTTGAACAAAATATTATCACCGAAGAGGAGCTAGATATTTTGAATAATTATGAAAAGATATTAATAGATGTAATGAAGGTTGACGAATATAGTATAGAGGATTACAATAGAATTTAATCATTTATAGTTAAAAAACTATTGACAAATAAAATTCCCAACTAAAATATTAGTGTAAATAGATTAAGATGATAATCAGATCTTTTACTAATAATACTCTTTTAATACCTTATTATTTTCTAAAAAAGCCTTATTTTCCAATATCAATAAATATTGATATTGCATCAAAACTTCCGGTAGATGCTTATAAAAATACAAGGCATTAGATAGTGTTTTGATATTACTTTGATTTTGTTTTAAGATAATTGAATCGTTGCATAATAAGATACTCGCTAAAGCAACAAGACTATTTAGTAATGACACGATTAATGATTTTTTAGATAAAAATCATTAAAAAATAAAGTTGCATAACCGTAAAGCTAAGGCATAAAGTTAAGCTTAAAACTAGCTTATTATCTATTGAAAATAGTATAATAGCTTTATAAAAACCAAAACCCTTTTATTTTATTACCATTTTCTTAGATGTTTTTATTCTTAACAATCTTAATAATCTGAATATCAACTTTAATAATAATTAAATAGTTTGTAAAAATTAACCTTACACTATTCCCAATAAATAACGACACTTTATGCAAAATATTTTCTGGTCGCGCCATGTAAAAGAAAGTATTTTTGAGATAAAAATAAATTTAAATGTGGGAAATAGAATTATATAATTTTAGTTTTATTTACCTAATTTTTAACCATAAACAAAACAATAATGACCAATTCAAAAGAACCGATATCGAACATTGATAACCTTAAAGAAACTGTCAAAGACTTAGTCTTAGATGAGGTAGAGATTAAAACAAAGAAAAATAGCCAAACAGATTACCAGCCAGAAGAGGTTAAAGAGAAAAAAGAGGTGACACCAAGACAGCAAAGAACCCTAACATTGCAGAAAAAATCTAGCCTAGAAAATGCAAAAGAAGAAGTTAAAAATTTAAAAAATCATCGCACCGGAGGTGTTTTTGATCTTGTATTCAACTCAGCAGATCGTCAGAAATTCAATGCCGAAGAACATAATCATAGCTCGGAACTAGATTCAGATGATTTAAATAAATATAGCGAAGAAAATATTCACGAATTACAAAAAAATGAAAGAGCTAAACAAGTCTCTTTTGAAAAAATATCTTTTGTTAATAAGGCTTTACCGCCCAAGTCGCAAACATCAAAGGACTACCAATCTTCCGACACGGAAGATTATCCCCCTTTGCAATACCCTAAATACAGCAACAACAATCTTTTTAATTCTAATAATTACCGCGAAAGAAATGCTTCTTACGAGGATAGAGAAGAGTACAAAAACACAAAACCCGCTTATTATAACAATCAAGCACCAGCAAGTCAAAACACTTACAACAATAATGGTTTTGACAATTACCAAAATAACTCAATCGATAAATCTTTTAATCATCAAGGAGCAAATCAGATGTCTGGTCGTCAATTTATTGACGATGAGAACGAGGAGTTTATTGATAATTTAACGGCAAATAAAGCCAATTCCCCTAATGCAAAAACCCTAGAGCTAAAAGAACTAAAAATTCAAAAAGTTGAAGGACTTATCGAAATTGCCTCAAAAGAATATGGCATTGAAAACATTGGTGATTTAGGTCGTCAAGATATAATATATTACATTCTTAAGAATTTCTCCGAGCAGAATCCTCAAAATGTGATTATTGGTGAGGGTGTATTAGAGATACTTCCAGACGGTTTTGGGTTTTTAAGAGCTCCAGAAACCAACTATTTTGCTGGCTCAGACGATATATATGTTTCGCCGAGTCAAATTAAAAGATTCGCTTTAAAAACTGGCGACACTGTTCAAGGGCAAATTCGAGCACCAAAAAAAGGAGAAAAATATTTTGCCTTACTACGAGTTAATCAAGTTAACTTCGATAAACCCGAAAAAATAAAGTATAGGGCATTATTTGACGATCTTACCCCAATCCACCCAAATAAAAAACTAATTCTGGAAACTCAAAATATTCAAAACAGAAGTGCTGGTAATGACACAAGAATTATCGACATGATCTCTCCTCTTGGCAAAGGGCAAAGAGCATTGATTGTCGCTCCTCCAAAAACCGGAAAAACTTCCTTAATGCAAAATATTGCAAAAGTAGTCTTGGAAGAAAATCCCGAGGTTTATTTGATAGTCTTATTAATAGATGAAAGACCAGAGGAAGTAACTGATATGAAAAGAACTGTAAAGGCAGAGGTTGTTAGTTCTACATTCGATGAGCCAGCTAGCAGACATGTTCAATTAGCGGAAATGGTTATTGAAAAAGCTTGCAGATTAGTTGAGGCAAAAAAAGATGTTGTGATTCTGCTAGATTCTATAACAAGACTTGCTAGAGCCTATAACACTGTAATTCCTTCTTCTGGTAAAGTTTTAACTGGCGGTGTCGATTCTAATGCCCTACAAAGACCAAAAAGATTCTTTGGTGCAGCTAGGAATATCGAGGAGGGCGGATCCTTAACAATAATTGCCACTGCATTAATTGACACTGGTTCAAAAATGGACGAGGTTATTTTTGAAGAGTTTAAAGGAACCGGCAATTCGGAAATTGTTCTTGATCGCAAAATATCAGATAAGAGAATTTATCCTGCTATCGACATTACAAAATCTGGAACTAGAAAAGAAGAATTGCTAATTGAAAGGGCAGAATTAGCAAAAATTTGGATGCTAAGAAGGATTGTCAATCAAATGAATCCTGTAGAGGCGATGGAATTTTTGTTAGCAAAAATCGAAGGAAGCAAAACAAATGAAGACTTCTTTAGATCGATGAATTCTTAATTTACCACTAACACAACAATATTAAGTCAGCATGAAGTCTTTGGTTTTTCCTTCAATGAAAATCGCCACCACTAATTGCGGTATCAAATATCGCAACCGTGACGATTTATTGTTAATCACTTTTAACAAAAATGTTGCTGTTGCAGGGGTTTTTACCACCTCCTCAACAAGAGCTGCCCCTGTTTTGCATTGTCAAGAGGCGGTAAAATCACTTTACTCCAGAGCATTAATTGTTAACTCTGGAAATGCTAATGCTTTTACAGGATTAGCCGGTAAAGAAATTGTAAAAAATGTAGTTAAGGAGTTGTCAATACTTTTAAATTGTCAGGAAAAGGAAGTTTTATTTTGCTCAACTGGAGTTATTGGCGAGTATTTCGATTATAAACTAATTACTAATGCCCTACCTAAAATGCTTAACGATGGTCTTGATGCCAATTTTAGCAGTTTAGAATTAGCTTCTAAGGCAATCATGACAACAGATACAAAAAATAAAATATCTAGTCGTTCTGCTCAAATAAACGGAAAAGAAGTTAATATCACAGGTTTTGCTAAAGGATCTGGCATGATCGCTCCTAATATGGCAACAATGCTTGCTTTTATTATTACCGATGCAAATATACCACCAAAACTACTGCAGAAAATAACTCAAATGACCGCAGAAATAAGTTTTAATTCTATTTCTGTCGATGGCGATAAGTCTACAAACGATAGTTTTATTGCTTTTGCAACTGCAGAGGCTGAAAATCAAGAGTTTGATGATATTAATCAGGTCGAATTACAAGACTTTATTGGTAAATTTAACGAAGTGGCAATCGATCTTGCAAAAATGATTGTTTTTGACGGCGAAGGATCGAAAAAAATCATCGAAACTACGGTTATTAATGCCGAGAATTACTATCAGGCAAAGAATATTGCCATGTCGGTAATAAACTCGCCATTAGTTAAAACTGCAATTGCTGCCGCAGATCCGAATTGGGGAAGGGTGATTATGGCAATTGGCAAGGCGGAGCCAAACCTTGACCCAGACAAAATTAAACTTTGGTTTGGCGACAATCTTATTGCTGAAAATGGGCAGAAATCTAACTCTTACAACGAACAGAATGCTCATGAATACTTAAAGCAAGCTAAGATATCGATAACTATAGATATTGGTAAGAGTAACAACTTGGGAATGTTAACAAAGATTAGTGCTAGAGTCTGGGGATGCGATCTTAACGAAGAATATATTAAAATTAACAAGGATTATCGAAGTTAATCTGCATATCGTTAACACACCGCACTAACATCACAAATACACCAAGATAATGTCACCACTAAAACATTTCTCAATATTTCTCTTAAAAAGTTTTTCACAATTTCTACAAAGGCAATCATTAGTCCTCTTTTTACCTTTCTCGCTGTTGGTTGGAGTGTGTTTTTACTATTTTTGTAGCAAATGTTCTGCTGACCATCAGGGCAAAACACTAGAAATCTTATTATTTTCATCGCTTCTTTTAGCTGTTTTAGCTTTGTCGATATTAATTTTAAACAACAAGAAGGATTGTTACATAAATAACAATTTAGCGATTATTAACTATTTAAAGCTCCATCTGTTGCTTTTTATATTTTTTATTGTTCTGTCTTTCCTCTACACATTGATTTTTAATCGCTACTTAGTTAAAAGAAATATTGTTGTTAACCAATATTTATACGGAAATATAATAGCTAAGGTTGTCGATATTAATCAATCTAAAGTCTTCGGCAACAAAAAAGAAAGTATATTTATTCTTACAGTTGATGGAGTGACTTTTTACCGCGAGCTAGATGGCTATTCGAACAATAATTTAAAGCTAAGTAGTGTCAAAAATCATAGACCAAATCCAAAAATAAAGAGAAACAGCAATAAATTAGAAGCATCAAAAGCTTATTATAATCAGAAATTAGGCAACGAAATAAAAAAATGCACAGAGCAATATTTAAAATTTTCCAACGAGTTTCGGCTTTGCAAAAATAAAGCTCAAGAAAAAGTAGAAATAAACATAAAAATTAGCGAATTAAACAAGCAAATAATTGACTCAGAGCTAGAAATTACAAAATTAGATCTTTCTTCCATTGATAGCAAAAACATAACCAGCACAACTCTCTCAAACAAGAAAAATCGACTGATACTCGATGTTAAAGAAAGGCAAGATAAAATCTTTAAACTACAATGGAATGTAAAAATACCAGCAAAATATCAAAAAATTATTAATCGTTGCGAAGAAAAAGAAGAAATTGATATAAATTGTGAAGATGATGCTTTTAACAGGTATTTACTAGAAAAACAACAAATCAAAACCAAGGGCAAAACCAAGGGCAAAACCAAAGGTAAATCAACTAATGAGCAAAGTAAAGAATCTGAAGATAACTTGCAAAACGAAGATGTTGATTTAAATAAAAATAACACAGAAGGCCGAAAATCAAACGAAATTAATGAAGAATGCTTGCCGGTAATAGAAAATTCTAATTTAGCAGAGAGAAATAATGATGCCGAAGAGGCTAATGAACCAGATCATAGCAAAACAAGCAACGAAGAGGTAGAAAATATTATTAGTGACATTATTAATCGCTACCAAAAAGATAAAACCAATGCTATTTTCGCTAAAAATATCGCTAGATGTTTAAAATATCAACTCTCAACAGAGGTTAGAGAGTGCCATAAAAATATTGTAATAAATTTTAAAAATTGGCAAAATAGTAAAGACAAGAAAATTAAAGAAGCATTAGCTCAAAATAAAATAAAAAAAGAGCTAAAAATAAAAGAGAAAAACAAGATTTCGATGTTTAAAATGATGAATTATCACGAAATTGGCAATAATCTAGACTTGTGGCAAGATTACGATAGAAAATTTGCTACTAACGAGCGTGACTACTTTAAGTTAAATTTTAACAACAATCTCTCTGTTAACGGTCCAAAGAAAATCAAATTAGCTTACAAAATCAACAGATCAAACGAAGCAATGCCAAAAATTGGCGACATAATAACGGCAAAGGTTGAAATTAGCCCCGTTTCGGGTAAGAGATTTTTTGGCGACTTTAATTTTCGCCTTGATTCAATAGTAAAAGGAATTGATGCTAAGGGTAAGATTATTAGCAATATTTACATTAACAACAACATAATAAGCGATAAAAATAATTTATTTTATCAAATAGTTGACGATTCTTTTAATTCTAAATTATCACAATTCGATTTATTTATAAAAAATTTACGACAAAGAATTTTAGCAGAAATAAACGATGTCGCCAATAAACACCAAAACATTTCAGGTTTAACAAATAACGAAGAGTTGGTAAATATGGTTGGAGCATTTCTAATTGGCATGCAAAACCTTATTAATCAAGACACTATGGTTAAAATTCAAAAATCTGGACTTGCTCATCTTGTTTCTATTTCTGGCCTACATTTAACCTTAGCCGGCCTAATATTTTTCTATATCGCGCTAACTTTTTGTAGCTTTAGTCAAAAATTAATGCTTAATGTCAATATTCGTAAAATAGCAGCATTTTTTGCGATATTTTCGGCATTCTTCTATTTACAATTAGCTGGTAGTCCTTTGCCAGCGGTTCGTGCCTTTTTAACTAGTGGATTACTAATGCTTGCGATCATATTAGATCGCGAAGTTGTTGCAATTAGAATCGTTGCCTTAGCAATGGTTTTGTTAACAATATATAATCCAGCCAATATATTTAGTGTAAGCTTTCAGCTTTCTTTTATTGCCATTGCCTCGATAATCTCTTTTAATAATTTGTTTTTTAACTTTATTGAAAATAATAAATTTTACAATAATTTTAAGTTTACCGAATCTAATTTTGTTAAGATAATTATAAAAATCTTAAAAGCTTTTATTGCTATAGCAATCTCTTCTGTTGTTGCAACCTTATCAACAGCCCCGTTCACAATTTACCATTTTGGAGTTATTAATCCGTTAGGAATTATATCAAATTTCCTTGCAATTCCATTGGTTAGCTTTGTTACAATGCCGTTAATATTCATTTCGTTAATTTTTATAATTCTGAAGTTGGTAATATTGGAGACCGTTAACCTTAGCTTTATTATAGCTACTATCAATTTTTTGTTAAAATATTTATTATATTGGTCATTTATATCTATTGACTGGCTAATGTTTATCGTAAATAAAGTGAGCAATATGCCATTTAACACAATAAAATTTTACCACATTAATCATTATATTTGGCTACTTTCAATTATTTTTTTGTATTTTGCAATTGCCATAACGGGAAGAGTTAGGGGGTTTTTTCTATTAGCTTTCTGCCTTTTGATGTCATTAATTTTTTATAATCGCCTAGATTCATTTGTGGCATTTAGCCATAATAGGCAGTTTTTTGCTTATTACTTGTTAAAAAATCAATCAATACTCAATAATGAGAAGTATTTAATTTTTTCCGATTTGCCAAAATCACAAAAAATGCAAGATTTATGGCTGAAAGATTTTAGCTTAGCAGATAGCGATAATTTTAACATTATTAATTTAGGGTTAAAAAGTGGAGGTTACAGAATTAGCAACGATTTAAACAATGGGTTGTTAAGCAGTTCTGTAGTTAATTTGAAGTTAATTGAATGTTACCAAACTTATTGTGTTTTAAAAATGAAAAATAGCGAAAGTAGATTTATTTTGCCTTATTTTAACACAAAGCCCTTAGAAAATCATATAATGGTAATAATAAAACGAAGTAATGAAAAAGAGATATGCAAAACTCTCAATAAAGATAAATTAATCACAACGGTAGTTAATTTAACAGGAAAATATGCCATGCCAAGATGTGTAGGCGATATTAAACAAATTAGAAAAATTGTCGATAATAAAGATTTTAACGATCGAGAGTTTTATTATACGACTGGTAGCGATTAAAATTTCGATTCTCTAGTTTAAAGATTTCGAGACGAAGGCAAGATTCTTTAAATTAAGCCTCTGCAAAATATCAAGCACTAGTGCGATTGTAAAAAACTTAACATTATTTTCTATAGAAAGTTGTATTTGAATGTTTTTGTCGTCTATTTTCGTTAAATAGCTTTCTATTTCCTTGATTGTAGAGCTTTTTCCATCGATAAAAAAGACAGAATCTTGGTTTATTGCCAAATTTATACTTTTTAATTTTTGATATTGTTTTGTTCCTAGATTCTGCGGCAGGTCTAAATTTAACAAATTCTGTGCCTGATTTATTGCTGGTATTGTTACTAATAAAATCACCAAAAGAACCAATAAAACATCAATCAACGGAGTCATATTGATTTCTGCTAAATTGTCAAAACTATTCTTCTTTTTCTGATTAAGCATCACAGTAGAATTATTTTTGTGAATATTGATAAATAATTAGCTTTTCAGCAAAATGTTGTAGATTTTGCATCATGTGATTTTTTAAGCGAACAAAGCCGTTATATGCCAAAACAGCCGGAATCGCAACGACTAATCCAACCGCCGTTGCTATTAATGCTTCCGCTATTGGGCCAGAAATTGTGTTTATCGCCATTAAATCTCCTGTTTTCAAACTACCCAAAGCCTGATAAATGCCAATAACAGTGCCAAAAAGACCAATAAAAGGGGAAGAGCTACCGATAGATGCCAAAAATATAAGACCTTTTTCATGGTGGTAGCTAATTTTCTCTAGTTGTTGATTTAATTGTATTTCCGATATTTCTTTCTGCATCGAGCTTGAGAGTTTGAAATTTTGTTCTATATTTGTTAAAAATTCTTGACATATTTGTTGTATCGAGCTGTCTGCTGTTTCAAATACATCTTTTTCTTTAAGGGATTTTATTAGAGAATCTAGATTTAAGTGGCTAGACATAAATATTTCGAAATTTTTTTTAAATTTACGAAAGGTGATAAATTTCGTTATTATTATTTGCCAGCTAATAATCGAAAGAATAACAAGAATCAGTAAAACTATTTGAATAATTATATTTGGCAGATTTGTCATTTAGTTTGTTAGTTTAAATTGAACCGGGATTAGAAATTGACGAGCTTTAATGTTTTCAATATTCAAAATCCATTTTTTAACACCAGATAATGCACTGCGATCTAAAATATTATAGCCACTTGATTTTTCTAGCTTGGCATCGGTAATATTGCCTTTTTCGTTAACCTTAACAACAATAATCACCTCTCCCTCGAGTTGCTGACTTACCGCCTCTTCTGGATATTGCGGATTTGGATTAAAATGATATTTTGGATTACTGCTAATTTGTTGCTGATTATTTGCAAAATTATCTATTTGCGCTTCTTTTGGTTTATTTTGATTGCCTTGAGCGAGGCTATTTGGTTGGTTGTTATGTTTTTCGATTGTAGTTTTGCTTTCTATATAGCTTGTCTTGAAATATGAAACAGAGATAGAATTTGGTTTTTTATTATTATATGCTTCTGTGGTTAAATTTTTTAACGGACTTAATAAAAAAATTATCATCGGAATAATGTGCAGCAGAACAACAAAAGGCAGTGATTTTATGCCAGAATCTTGAGTTGGACTAGGGCGGAATATAGGGTAGAATATGTTATCTAAACTGCCATTTGAACTGTATTTCATTGTCTTAATTAATAATTAACATTAAACTTTGTGAAAATGATAATGATTATTATTAAAACAGTCAAGAGATTTTTGATACCGATTATCAAAAATCTCTCTAAATTTGGTATTTTTTATTTTTTACCAGATAATCTTATGCTAAAATTTGCTAAGAATTGACTCAGGCTCTCTATTTTTTGTTCCTGATTACCTAATGTTCTAACCGAAATTAAGCCTTGTTCCGCTTCTTGCTTTCCTAATGCGATAATGTAAGGAATTTTTTGCATTGAATATTTACGGATTTTTGCCCCAATCTTTTGAGAATCTTTGTCTATTAAAACTCTGATACCATTAGATTTTAATTCTTGGTATATTTTTTCGGCATAAGAGTCGCTGTCATTAGTTATGGTTGCCACGGCAACCTGAACTGGAGCAAGCCATAACGGAAATTTTCCTCCGTAGTTTTCGATTAAAATACCAATAAATCTTTCTAGGCTACCAAGTATTGCACGGTGAAGCATCACTGGTCTTTTTTTACTTCCATCGCTTGCAATATAAGACAAATCAAGTCTTTCTGGTAAGATAAAGTCTACCTGTAAGGTTCCGCATTGCCAATGTCTTTTTAGGGCATCAACTAAAGTAAATTCTAATTTTGGACCATAAAAAGCACCTTCTCCTTCATTTATTTCATAAGATAAACCGGTATGTTTTATGGCATCACTAAGGGCTTTTTCTGCCTTATCCCAAGTTTCATCGCTACCAGCCCTTTTTACTGGTCTTGTCGAAAATTTTACTAAAATATTTTCAAATCCAAAATCTTTATACACTAAACTTAACAAGTTGCAGAATTTAACTGTCTCTTCGTTAATTTGAGATTCTTCACAAAAAATATGAGCATCGTCTTGAGTAAAAGACCTAACTCTCATTATGCCATGCAACGATCCAGATGGTTCATTGCGGTGGCAACAGCCAAATTCTGCCATTCTTAGCGGTAATTGGCGATATGAACGAAGTTCTTGATTAAAAATTTGTGCATGTCCTGGGCAATTCATGGGCTTTACTGCTAATAATCTACTTTCACTTTCGGCAATAAACATATTTTCTTTAAATTTCTCCCAGTGTCCAGATTTTTCCCACAATACCCTGTCTATTAATTGCGGGGTTTTAACTTCTATGTAATTATTTTCTTCTAACTTGTCACGAATGTAATTTTCGATTAAGCGATATAAGAAATAACCCTTTTCGTGCCAAAAGACCGATCCCGTTGCCTCTTCTTGCAAATGAAATAGCCCCAATTCCTTACCAAGTTTACGATGATCTCTCTTTGAAGCCTCTTCAAGCATTGTCAAATAATCTTCCAGCAACTCTTTAGATTCCCAGGCTGTTCCATAAATTCTTTGAAGCATTTCATTTTTAGAATCGCCTCGCCAATATGCCCCAGCAACCTTTGTTAATTTAAAGTATTTTAGATTTCCTGTTGTCGGAGAATGTGGCCCTCGGCACAAGTCAATAAAATTACCTTGACGATAAAGAGATAAAGCCTCGTTATTTGGAATAGAATCAATGATTTCCGCCTTGTAAAACTCGCCGATTTTTCTAAAAAAATCTACCGCATCTTCCCTTTTCCAAATTTCTCGATGAATCGAAATATTTTGCTTGACAATGTCGTGCATTTTTAATTCAATTTTTTCTAAATCTTCGGTTGTAAAAGGTTTAGAGGTGGCAAAATCGTAGTAAAAACCACTATCAATAGCTGGGCCTATAGTTACTTGGGCCTCGGGATATATTTCTTTTACAGCTTGCGCTAGAAGGTGAGCGGTGTCGTGCCTAATGATTTCTCTTGCAACTTCGCCAGATTTATCGGTTATGATTTCAATTTTTGCATCTTCCTGAACTGGCAATGATAGATCTTGCAATATATCGTTAACTTTGATTGCGATAGCTCTTTTAGCAAGGCTTACAGAAATTGATTTAGCGATATCAAAACCCGAAATATTACAAGAAAAATTAATTATTTTACCGTCTTGTAGGGTGATATTGATTTTATTAGTCATTTTACAGAAATATTAAAAAGTTAGTGATATTTTTTTGTCTTCTTTGGGATTGCAATTACTCCGCCAAAAGTTATTAACATAGCTCCAAAAACAATTAACCAGTCGAGTTTCTCATTAAAAAATATCATTCCAATAATTACCGTAAATACTAATCGCATAAAGTCAAAAGGCTGTAAGTTTGATAGGCTAGTTTTTGAATAAGCTAATGAAGTAAAGAAATATGATAAATTAGATACTCCGCCTAAAATAAAAAGCCAAAAAATCTGCTGATAGGTAATTGAGTGAAAATTACCAACACCAAAAGGAATAGAAACTACAAACATTACAGCAGATAGATAAACGACAAGATGGCTAGGCTTCTGAAATTCGCTTAAAATTTTTGTTAATAGATTTGATATAGCCCAGCAAAATGCAGCAAGAAATATTAGCAAATATGCCTGATTGAAACTTTTAAATCCCGGTCTTAGAATTATCAACATCCCAACAAAACCAATTATCAAAGAAATAATTTTATTAGACTCAACCTTCTCTTTTAAAAATAAAATAGCGATTAGTGTCGTTAAAGATGGAACAATAAAGCTTATCGCAACCGCCTCAGACAATGGCACTAAAGTTACTGCATAAAACCAAATACTCATTGAAACAAAGCCGTTAAGGCTTCTAACGAGGTTTAGCATTGGTTTTTTAGGGCGAAATATTAGGTTTCTTTCCTTGATTATTAACGGCACCATTATTAATAAACTAAAGGCATTTCTTAGCATTACGATAACAGAAACATTAACTTCGCTTGCAAGTTTTCTAACAATTGCTATCAATATAGAAACCATTAAACAAGCTAATATTAAATAAAAAATACCTTGAATATTATTGGAATATTTTTTCAACATTTTTTTTATTGATTACTTGCATTTTATTTAGCAAAATTATAAGTTTATTAGAGATCTGGTGTTTATTCTAAAAATATTAACAAGATAAATTGCTATTGAAACAATAGTTTTAGTTTAAATAAGCCTTAAATTTAATAATAACAAAATAATAAAGCCAATGTTTTTTTTTGAAAATTATTTTGATAGTTTTCTAATTAGTTTTTTTATAATAAATCTTCTTATATCGATTTTAAGAGGTTTTATTACAGATTTTATCTCTTTTGCAATCTTTATCATTTCAGCATTTATAACATATAAAAGCTCTAGCTTTATCGCTAAAATGTTTCTGAACAATTTTCAAAATAAATTACTGCTCGATTCTGTTGTTTCTATCGCTACTTTTGCAATAGTGACTATAATATTAAAACTAATAACCTCTACATTAGTTTTTAATCTTAAAAAGAAGGTAAATCCTTTGCTAGATAAGTCTTTAGCTTGCCTATTTGGATTTCTAAAATCTATGATAATTTTTGGTTTAATCTTCTTGGTTATAGAAAGCTTTTATCAGAAATTTGTTGATTTAAAGAATATAAATATCGAGAAAAATCAAACAAAAAATCAAGAATCTTTACTTAAAATAGTCTCTAAGAATAGTAAATTTTCTTACTTAGCAAGAATATCAATAGATACCGCAAAACCTTTTTATAGCCTTATTGGCAATTCTGTAGATACAAAAATCGACAAAGATTTAAATAATATAATTTTAGAAATTAACAAAAATAAGGCTTATGACGATCCAGATACCACAAAAGAGGAGAAAATTAAAAAAGAAAATAAAGAATCTAAAGGCTTAATAGAAAAAGAAACCCCGCCAAACCAAGATGACATTAACAAGAAAGTAAAAGAAGATTATAAAGAAATAGGCTATAATAAAGAAGAAATAAAGAAAATAGGGGACCTTCTAAGAATAATAAAACTAGAAAATACAAGGTAAAGGATGATAAACAATAACCGCTATCTACGAAATATAATAGTTCCAGAATGTGGCGAAAAAGGTCAAGATTTACTAAAAAATGCAAAAGTTTTTGTTGTTGGCGCTGGCGGATTAGGCTCTGCTGTATTGTTTTACTTGGTTGCGGCTGGAGTTGGTAATATATTTATTTTAGATAGCGACACAATAGAATTGTCAAATCTTCAAAGGCAAATTCTTTATCGAGAAAAAGATATCGATAAATCTAAAGCTATTCTTACACTAAAAAGGTTAAAAGAATTAAATTCTGACATTAATATAAAAGTTAAAAACACTAGAGCCAACAATGAAAATCTAAAGACTTTGGCAAAAGACTACGGTATAATTGTTGACTGCAGTGATAACTTCGATACCAGATACTTAATTAACAAATTCGCCTTTGAAAACAACAAAACACTAGTCTTTGCTGCGGTAAAAAATTTTATTGGTCAATGTGCAACTTTTAAATCTTTTATTGCCACCAATCCTTGCTATTGTTGCTTTAACTCATCGGTAAAAGAAGAAAATTTGCCATTGCCTGTTTTAGAAAAAGGTATTATTGGTGCAGTAGCGGGAAACCTAGGAACAATGCAAGCAATAGCTGTTATTAAAGAAATATTAATGCTAAATACTAGTTACAATTCGATATTAATGGTTGACTTCTTGAAAAATTCTTTTAGAAATGTTGCTGTTAACAAAAATAATCTTTGTACCGTGTGTTCCTTAATTTAAAAATACAATCCAGTTAATAATAAAATCAATATGGCTAGAGTTACTGTTGAAGATTGTGTAACAATCGTTAAAAATCGTTTTGATCTTTGTTTAATTGCAAGCAATAGGGCAAAAAGCATCCTATCTGGCAGCCAAACATCATTCGAGGCAAAAGAAAAGCCAGCAGTGATAGCATTAAGAGAAATTGCAGAAAATCTTGTAGATGTAAATTATATTCGTAAAAATATTATTATGTCGATAAAAAACCGTGGCATAATTCAGTTTTCAGAAATCAACGAAAAAGAAGAGTTAGAAAACGAACCAAACATAAGCGAAAGCTTTATGTCTCTCGAGAAAGACAAGCAAGTGTTTTTTTCTTCAGAAAATTCCGATAATAGCACTCTTAGCGAAGAAGAATAAAAAAGCTAAAGCTTTACCTTATCTAGCTTTGTCATTTCACAACCTATTTTCATAACACCTTGTTTTTAATTTTTCTTGGTTATTTCTATCTAAATCTTTTCAGCGATGCACTTGCCAATAATGACGACTGGAAAACCGAGCCAGCAACAGCAAAACAGCAATTAAAATCAAGAGCCACAGAAAAATTCATCATTAGTACCGCAAGTAAATTTGCAACAAATGCTGCAGTGGAAATTATTAAAAAAGGCGGTAATGCTGTTGATGCAGTAATTGCGGCTCAGATGGTTCTAAATCTTGTAGAGCCTTACTCTTCTGGAATTGGAGGAGGGGGTTTTTTACTTTATTACAATAAAAAAACAGGGACTAGCGAATATTTCAACGGCAGAGAAACCGCACCTTCGCAATCCTTCTCTTCGATGTTACTAGATAAAAACGGCAAAGAAATAGAATTTGAAAAATTAATACAGGGAGGCCTTAGTGTAGCAACACCAGGTATTCTAAAAATGCTCGAAACCGCACATAATAAATACGGCAAACTACCTTGGAAAGATCTTTTTCAACCAGCAATTAATCTAGCAGAAACAGGTTTTCCTCTTAGTTTAAGATTGCACAAAATGCTAAATCATATCGAATATTTACAAAATTTTCCAGAAAGCTTATCTATCTACAGATCCAACAAAAACAATCCAGAAAACGAAATATTGCCAGTAGGCTCAATTATTACAAATCAAAAACTCGCAAAAACATTTAGTAAAATAGCCGAAAATGGCTCAAAAGAGTTTTATTTTGGCAAAACAGCTAAAGAGATGGTAAAAGCGGTTAATAATTCAAAAATCAACCCAGGAATACTGTCATTACAAGATCTATCTTCTTACAATGTTCGCCAAGGAGATTTAATCTGTGGGCAATATCGAAAAAAATACAAAATATGCTCAATGCCTCCTCCTAGTTCAGGAGGTGTTGCATTGTTGCAAATATTAGGAATTCTAGATAATTTTAGTTTTGCTAAAGCAAATATATTAGACTATAAAAATATTCATATTATCGCAGAGGCAACAAAAATTGCATATGCCGATCGCGATAAGTATATAGCCGATACAGATAACATTCCTCTAAAATTAATGCTATCAAAAGAATATCTTAAAAAACGAGCAAGTGAGATTAACATCAAAAAAGCAAATAATAATGTTATTTTTGGCGATTTTTCTAAAGAAAAAAAGCAGTCTAGAGCTCTATCAGACAGCATCGCTGTAGATAAAAATCATCAAGAACCTCCTTCAACAACCCATTTATCAATTATAGATGCAGATGGCAATGCCGTATCGCTCACTAGCTCTATCGAATATTATTTTGGCTCTGCCTTAAGTGTGAACGGCTTCTTTTTAAATAACCACATGACAGACTTCGCTCGCTTTCCCGAGGTTGGTGGTATAAATGTCGCAAACTCTATTTCGCCAAACAAGCAACCAAGAAGCTCGATGACCCCAACCTTTATTTTTAACAACGAAAACAACAAACTTATTGCAGTTATAGGGTCTCCAGGAGGTCCAAGAATAATTCAGTTTGTAGCTAAGGTAGTCATAGGATTGATAGACTTCAATTTAGATATTCAAGATATTGCTAATTTACCGAATTTTATCGCACTTAACAATGTTATAGAGCTTGAATCAGGGACCTATATTACAAAAAAAGCCAATCAATTAAGGAAAATTGGGCACAAAACAGAAATAAAAGATATTACCAGTGGCATCAATGCTGTAGTAGACCATAAAAATCTTCAGGAATCAAGAAAATCTTACAAAGGCTCTGTTAAAAAAGAACATAACGATTACAAAAATCAAAAACAATATTATGGAGCGACAGATCCTAGAAGAGAGGGCTTGGTTTCTGGTAAATAAATTTAACAATATGACAGTCAATAAATTAGTAGCAAATAATAACAATATAAAACTACCAGCGATCTATGGATTTTCTGGGGTTTCCTTAAGTGATGATGAAAAATATTTTTTTAATCGCAATACACCATTAGGCTTCATTTTATTTAGCAGAAACATAGAAAGCCCTAATCAGTTAAAAAATCTAACAGATTCTATAAAAGAAATATCTGGAGGAGAGGTGTTGATATTAATAGATCAGGAAGGCGGAAGGGTCTCTAGAATGAAACCCCCCAAATGGAAGCCTTATCCCGCAGGTCAATATTTCGATTCCTTATATAAAATCAATCCAGAGCAAGCTAAGATAGAAATTTTTAACAATTTTTTATTAATAGCAGAAGATCTAAAATCCGCTGGAATTAATGTAAATTGTGCTCCTATTTTAGACCTAACAACCAAAGAGACTCACTCTGTAATAGGTGATAGAGCTCTAGGGGATAACCCTAAACAGGTGAGTGATCTTGCGAAGGAAATATGTAGAGCCTTACTTAATAAAGAGGTTTATCCTATAATAAAACATATACCAGGGCACGGTCGAGGCAATGCAGATAGCCATCTAGAATTACCAGTAGTAAATGCCACTATCGAGGAACTTATTTCTTGGGATTTTCAACCTTTTATTGAGCTAGCTAATCAGAAATTTGCAATGACGGCACATATTTTATATCAAACAATAGATTCGAAGCATTGTGCCACTTTTTCATCCAAGGTTATCGATATGATTCGCAATTTAATTAATTTTAAAAATTTATTAATGACTGACGATCTTTCGATGAAAGCTTTAAGCGGAAGTTACGAAGATAAAACAGTTGCAGCAATATCGGCTGGATGCGACATTATCTTGCACTGCAACGGCTCAATTAAAGAAATGCAAGACATTAATAAGAAAATCCCAATAATTAACGACAAAATCAGAGAAAAATTAGCAGAATAAAAATTTTAAAAAAAAGACAAAAAACTGTTGAAAATAATATTTATTATTGCAATAATCCTATTTGTTTAAAAAAACTATAATTTATTAACAATTATTACTAAGATATTAACACATCAAAGTAGTTAAATCCACAAACAAAGAACTAAGCCTAAATTTAGATATTTTTAAGTTTAGAATATTGGTGTTTCTAGAATTTGCGATTCAGTATTAAAATCACAAGATCGATTCTAGAAATTAAGTTTTTGTTTGGTAACAAACCAATTAACAAATATTTAAAATGTCAAAAATTACTTTACCAAGTTTTACTATTAAGCAGCTACTGGAAGCAGGTGTTCATTTTGGTCACAAGACTATGCGCCGTAATCCAAAAATGTCTCGCTACATATATACGAACAACAACAGCATAAGCATTATCGACCTTACAAAAACCGCTAATCTATTATACAGATCTATGATGGTGGTTAGGGATATAGCTAAAAATAACGGAAGAATACTATTTGTCGCCACCAAAAAACAAGGTGCAGACATAGTTGCGGAATCAGCAAAAAGATGCGGACAATATTATGTAAATTATCGCTGGCTAGGAGGTATGTTAACAAATTGGAAAACGGTTTCTCAATCTATAAAAACACTAAAAATCTTAGAAGATCAACTATCTAACGACGAAGCCGGTCTTAATAAAAAAGAAAAGCTTCTTATCGAAAGAGAGAAAGGTAAGTTAGAGTCTGTTCTTGGAGGAATAAAAAACATGGGAGGATACCCAGATCTCATATTCGTCATCGATACTCAGAAAGAAGCTCTTGCAATTGCCGAAGCTAGAAAGCTTAACATACCAATTATGGCTATCGTAGATACAAATTCAGATCCAGAGGGAATAACATTTCCAATACCTGGAAACGACGATTCAATTAAATCAATTGCATTATATTGCAGACTTCTATCCGATGCAGCAATTAGTGGAACAAAAGATAGTATCTTAGCTTCTGGTCTAGATATAAAAAACTTTGAAAGCGATGAAGATGAAATAGATATCGTAAAAGCAAAAGACTCTCTAAAAGAAAAAAACGACAAAGAGAAAGCTGAAAAAACAAGCAAAAAGTTCGACAAAAACCCTCGAGGCAACAAAAACTCAAAAGGCAACAATTTCAACGATAAAGCCGATAAAAAAGAAGAAGACTCTGCAACCAGAAGACCTTCTAGCAATCAAAAACCAAGTACAAATACACAAAATAAAAAAAGAGCAAAAGTTGAATCAAAGCCAATAGAAAAAAAGATTGACGAAGCTGGGAAAGTTAGCGAATAAATAAAAAAACCTACCTTAAAATAGTTCGTTTCAAGGTAGGTTTAAAAAAATTAAAATTTTAAAATATGAAAGATATATCACTTATAAAAAAATTAAGGGAAACTACTGGTTGTGGTATCGGAGACTGCAATAAGGCAATTAAGGAAAACAATGGCGATTTTGAAAAAGCTATAGACTGGCTAAGGAAAAAAGGCTTATCCTCTGCTGCTAAAAAAACTGGAAGAATTGCTGCAGAAGGGCTGGTTGCTATAAATACAGCAGATAACTATGGCTACATTATAGAAATAAATTCCGAAACCGATTTCGTTAGCAAAAACTCAGACTTTCAAAACTTGGTGCTAAATATTATAAAAAATGCCTCTGATAGTAAAGTTGATAGCATTGACAATCTTCAAAATCTAACATTGGCAGACGGCAAGAAAACAAATGAAGAAATAGCAGAAAAAATTGGAATAATAGGTGAAAACATCGTATTAAGAAGATTCTCCAGGATTGAAACACCGAAAGGTGTCGTTGCTGGATACGTTCATAATGCAATATCTTCGAATATGGGTAAAATTGGAGTTTTGGTTGCACTTGAAACCAATGCAAATGATAATTTATCTATGGAGCTAGGAAAAAAAATAGCGATGCATATTGCGGCTGCTAAACCAGAATTTTTATCTATAGAAACCGTTAACAAAGATAAATTAATTCGTGAAATAGAAATTCTTAAAGAACAATCAAAAACCTCTGGTAAGCCAGATTCTATAATTGAAAAAATGGTTGAAGGGAGAATTAGAAAATTTTACGAAGAAGTTGTTTTGCTGGAACAGTCTTTTGTAATGGACGACACTGTAAAGGTCAAAGATCTACTTACCCAGTTTAAAAAAGATAACAACGAGGATGTTAAGATAAAAGCTTTTGAGATGTTTATCTTAGGAGACGGCATAGAGAAAAAAGAAAATAATTTTGCAGAAGAAGTTGCTTCAATGACCAAAATATAGCAAAATTAGTGCAAAAATTTTTATTTTTGCTTTACTGCTCTACACATGCTTTCATTAACGATATCAAAAGAATCAAAGTTCGCTAGGTTGGTAAAAAAAAATGAATTGATGCTAATTACCATTCTTGGCCTATTAGCATCGTTTTCATTTGCTCCTTACGATATATTTTTACTATTCTCATTATCAATATCTGGTTTATTCTTAATCTTAGAGAAAAATAATAAAAACACTACATTAGATAATATTTTATCCCATTCCAAAATAACCTTTTTTTACGGATTTGGTTTCTTTTTGGGAAATATTTACTGGATATCTGTGCCTCTTTTTAACAACCTGTTTCAATTTGGCTGGTTAATTCCACTATCATTAACACTAGCACCATCTATATACTCAATTTTTTTCTTAATATTTGGTGCATTATATGGTTTTTTAAAATCTATTACAAATAAAAAATATAGCAAAAATCACTCAAATCCTCAGCTTAAATTCATACTAGTAATATTATTTATATTTTCTGCAATATTTTCAGAATTTTTAAGATCTAACGTTGCTCAAGGATTTCCATGGACATTATTTGGCTATATAGCCATTCCTAGTATTGAAATATCGCAAATTGCATCATTAGGAGGAATATACTTATTATCATTAGTGGTGTTGATTTTTTCAATTTTACCAATAATGTTAATAAAAGTAAAAAACTTCAAAACAAAAATAACTCTATCGCTAGATAATTCTTTAATAAGCAAGGTTTTTCTTGGTTTCGTTGCCGTTATTTTCCTTGCAAGCTATCACTTTGGTAAAAAAAATATAGAAAAATTTGACAAAAAGCTATCGCTAAATAAGGAAAATTCTAGTAATTTTATTAAATTAAGACTAATTCAGGGCAATATTAATAATAAAAATAACCTCAATAGCGATGCCGAAAACTTTATTCGCCACATAGAATATAGTCAAAATTCTCAAGACTTCGATGCTGTAATCTGGTCTGAAACATCTATGCCATATCTATTCTTAAAAAACGATAAAAATTTAAATAATTCCTTTTTATCAAAATTACAAAGCATAATTCCAAAAGAGGGAGTCTTAATCTTCGGGGCCGTTACTGGGGAAGTTGATGAAAATAAAGATTTGATAAAAATATGGAACAGCGTAGTGCAATTAGACAAAAACCTTGAAACTAAAATTTACGACAAAAAGCACCTCGTTCCATTTGGAGAATTCGTCCCATTTAAAAGTCATCTTCCATTTGTAAAAAAAATTACCAGAGGATCTGTTGATTTTTCTTTAGGGAAGGGTGAAAATATTATTCAAAATAATAAATTCATCTTTAGACCCGCTATTTGCTACGAATCAATATTTTTCTATGATATATTGAGTAATAAAGAAGAGTATTCTTTAACAGATTTAATTGTTGTACTAACCAATGATTCTTGGTTTGGAGATACTAGCGCACCTTATCAACACCTTTCCATGGCTAGATTAAGAGCAATAGAGCACAACAAGCCTATTGCTAGGGTTGCCAATACTGGCATTACCGCTCATATAGACAGTGTAGGGAGGGTTATCAAAAGAACAAAGTTAAACACTTCAGCAATATTAGATATAGAAATATTAAAAACTCCAGATATTACCTTTTATCAAAGATATCAAAATATTGTTCTACCTATTATTCTTAGTACATTGCTAATGCTAGCTCTTATGATATTTTATTTTGATCTATTAACTTCTGCTTCTTTTAGAATAAGAAAGTTTTTTAGTATTAATAAGTTTTAAATTAAATTTATGATTGGAAAAATTAAAGGTTTTATAGATGAAATTTTTGAAGATAGGGTGATTATTGATTTAAATGGGCTAGGGTTGGAAATATTTTGCTCATCTTACACCTTAAATCATCTTTCTAAGCA
Organism: Rickettsia typhi; assembly: GCA_945862535.1. Lineage (GTDB taxonomy): Bacteria > Pseudomonadota > Alphaproteobacteria > Rickettsiales > UBA1997 > JAJTDS01. The sequence goes on from CAMAYG010000001.1 coordinate 57,525, forward strand.
AAAATTAGACAATCAAAAAGTCTCTCTCATTATTCAGACTATCGTCAAAGAGAGTGTTATAGAGCTATATGGCTTCCTTAATAGTATAGAAAAATTATGGTTTATAGAGCTTAATAAGGTTCAGGGAGTTGGGGCAAAGGTTGCATTAAAAATACTAGGAAACTTTTCAATTTCTTCAATTTATAAAGCTTTACAAAGTCAAGAAAAAGATTTCTTTCTTCAAATTCCAGGAATTGGTCCGAAAATTGCAAACAGAATAATTATAGAACTAAAAGATAGCTATAAAAAAATCCCAGCCGAGGAATTTGCAAATTATAAAACATTCGAAAAAGAAGAAAAAAACTCCAACTCCTCAGTTATTAATGATGCGATATCTGCCCTAGAAAATTTGGGATACAAAAAGCAAGATGTAGCAAACATAGTAAAACAATACTACGAAAGTAAGGAGCAAGTAACTTTAGAAGGTTTAATCACCGAGAGTCTACGTATTTTAGCTAAAAACAAGTTTATATAATGTCACAGAGTTCGTTTTTAAAATCAGAGAGAATGGATGATGATTCTCAGGAGCTTAACCTAAGACCAAGTTTTTTACACGATTTTCTTGGTCAGGAAAAGTTAAAAGAAAATCTACAAATATTTATTAATTCTGCAAAAACAAGAAAAGTAAATCTAGATCATACAATATTTTATGGTCCACCAGGCTTAGGAAAAACAACACTAGCTCAGATTATTGCATCAGAAATGGGTGTAAATTTTAAATCAACAAGTGCTCCGATTATTACAAAAATAGGAGATCTTGCTGCTTTATTAACCAATTTACAAGAGGGAGATGTTTTATTTATTGACGAGATTCATCGCCTTAATAAAAATATAGAAGAGATTCTATATAGCGCTATGGAGGATTTTAAACTAGATATAATGATAGGAGAGGGAGCTTCTGCTAGAGCAATAAAAATAGATCTCCCTCCTTTTACATTAGTTGGCGCAACAACTAGAGTTGGTCTTGTCGCTGGTCCATTGAGAGATCGTTTTGGCATACCTATTAGAATTAATTTTTACTCTCCAGATGAGTTGCAAAAAATCATCCTAAGAGATTCTGTTATATTAAAAATTGATATTGATGATCTTGCGGCTGGCGAGATTGCAAATAGATCCCGTGGAACCCCAAGAATTGCAATAAGACTCCTTAAAAGAGTAAGGGATTTTGCTATAAATCAAAGTAAAAATTTTATAACATTAGATGTTGTAAATTTTGCACTTCATAAATTAGAAATAGATTCGATTGGTCTAGATTCCGCAGATCTTAGATATCTAAACTTTATTATCCAAAACTATAGGGGTGGTCCGGTTGGAATAGATACTATATCTTCTGGAATAGGAGAGGAGAGGGATTCTGTTGAGGACACGATAGAATGCTACCTGATTCAAATTGCTTTTATTGAAAAAACTCCAAGGGGTAGGGTTGTTACGAGTAGAGCAATTTCCCATGTATCTAAAAGCTTCTAGGTAAATCAAGGTTATGCTTCGCATAAAAGACACCTATTTTTTGATTTTTTTTCTATCTTTTGCAATTTTTGTATCTTTTTCTCAATGTTTTGCATCTATAAAAATAATTAGAGATATAGAAGTTGAAAGTGTTATTTATAAAATAGCCCAGCCTTTACTTGAAGCCGCCAAAATAAACAAAGAAGTTCAAATATTTATCGTGGCAGATTCAGAGGTGAATGCTTTTGTTACCGACGGGGAAAAAATATTTATTAACAGCGGATTAATTCAAAAGTTTCCGGACTTTGAATTGATTTCTGGTGTTATAGCCCATGAAATAGGACATATAAAATCTGGGCATCTGACACAAAGCTACGAAAACAATAAAAATATCAACAATATCGCTCTTTACAGCTACCTTCTTGGACTTGGAGCATTAATAAGTGGCTCTAGCGATGCAGGTCAGGCAATAATATCATCTGGTATAAATTTTGCTACCAGTAACTACTTAAAATATACCAGATCTCAAGAAGAATCTGCTGACAGCATAGCTATTGACCTACTTTCATGCAATAATATAGATAAAAAAGGATTACTAATGTTGCTAGATTATTTTAGAAAACAAACAACCTCTCAAGAGCAGTATCGTTATCAGTATCAAAATTCTCATCCAATTAGCATTAAAAGAATAGAATTTATAAAACATAAAAACAAAGTAAATTTTCATGACAATTCAGCAAAAAACAGTAATCAAGATATGAATTTTTTGCTAAAAATGGCATCTTCTAAGTTGGAAGCTTTTAGCTTCAACAGCCAAATGATTGAACATCTTGATTTATCTGGAGGCTATTTGGTTAGCAATCAAGAAGAATTGCCGAGAAAAGAAGCGATACCTAAAGAGTACAAAGAGTCTATAATGCTTTATCGAATTGGCAGGATAGAAGAATCGTTAAATAAACTAGAATTAATAAAAAAAACACTATCTAGTAATAAATTTTTTATTGATGAGTTAATTGGTCAAATATTTTTTGAAAGTGGTAATTTTATTGAAGCAAAAAAATATTACAACCTAGCTTTAAATGGCTTTAAAGCTAGCGAATTCTCAAAAATCGCACCTAGTTTAGAACTTTTACTTAACATTGAAAATGCTAACAACAATATAAAAATCATACAAAGCGAAGATGTGATGGGTGATAGTTTTATAAAAAAACTTGTGGATGAAAATATATCATCTCTAAATGGAATAAAAGTTACAAAAAAACACATGGAAGATCTTGGGGCTGAGCCATTTAAAACACTTGCCCTAAGTTATTATTATAAAAAAGATTTAAACAATTACTTCTTCTACCTTGCTTATTATTTTTTTAATAAAGAAAATTATAAAGTTGCAAAGTATAATTTTTTACAAGCAAAAAAATTTATAAAGAAGGACTTGGATAAAATCAAGGCAGAATCTAACGATGCTTTAGAGCTTTTGCAACAAAAACTTGATTTAGTAAATTACCTTCTTCTGGAAATTAAAAGTATAGAGAAAAATTTGCAATAATCAGATAGCAAGATTAGCAAACTTATAGCAAAATAAAAATAAAAAACTAACAAATGAAAAAAAAACTTTTAGCAATTTTTCTTGTGTCATTTTTAAGTGTAGAATGTTATTACAATCTGCCTTTTGCCAATACTTTAACAACAAAACCCATAACAACACCTAAGAACAATGTTCAAAATGAAATTAATACCATAAACTCAATACATGGAAGCGGCTCTTCTTATGAGTTATTTGGCATAACGCAATTAATGACCGCCGCTCAATATAACGATCTTGAAACTATAAAATTTATACTAAAAACAAACATTTCTTCAATTGATCAGAGAAATTTAGGGGGTTCAACGGCACTGCACATTGCTTGTCGGCAACAAAATTATGATTCAGTCCTGCTTTTACTGCAAAATAATGCAAATGTTAATATTGTAGATAGCGAAGGATGGACTCCTTTGATGAGAGCTGCAAACAGCGGAAATTTAAAGATAATTTCTCTTCTTTTGCTTAAGGGTGCATATACCTATATTCTAAACAAAGACAATGAAACAGTGATAATTCAGGCAGTGAGAGCAAATTGTGATAAATGTATCAAGCTAATTACCAAGAGTGACGATAATTTATTATTATTAAAAAATATTAAGAAATTAGAATTAAAGTTAATTCAGGATATTGCTTTTCGATATCGTAATAAGAAATTACAATCCGCAATAGATATTATTATAAAAAATAAGCAAATAATTACTAACGAAACAATAAATTAAAGATACATAAATCGCCAAAGACAAAAATAAAATTACAAAAAACTATTTCAATTAAGAACTAAGTAATTGATTATTAAATATTTAACTATAATGTAGATTAATATTTTGTAATATTATAAAAATTATAAGTAAATTAAAACATGAAAAAAATACATAAAGATATTATTGAAATATCTTCCAATATCATCACAACGACATCCTTTATCAAAAAAGAAATCGCTAAAAACCATTCAAGCCAAATGCATCAAGCAGAAAACATGCCTAATCATAAAATTAGATCAGAAGATGCAGAGATGCTAAAAAGCAATTTAGTAAAAATAGCCATCGCTTTGTAAATTCAATTCCAACCAATTCCAAATAAACATATTTGTCGAATCATTATTTAAATAATCAAATAATGATGATTATGTTAAATTGATAATAGATTAGAAAAATTATGTATAAATTTTTGTTATTAATTTTTTAAATATCATTAGCTAAAAAAAGAGACTCACTCTCCACAAAATTCATTCTTTCTATTATTTGTTGCTTAATCTTGTCTTCTATATCTGGAGTTATTTGGCTATCGATATCAAAAAATTTTTCATCGCAATAAAATATTATTTTTGAAAATGGTAACGGAATAAAGAATTTATCCCAAGTTTTTCTAAGAACAATATTTCGCGAAGAACTATAAGAGATCGCGACAATCCTAGCATTAGTCATTTTTGCGATACTTATAATTTCTCCATTTATTTTTTTTGCTGGACCTATTGGACCGTCTGGCGTTATTCCAAATATAACTTTATTACTTAAGTTAGATAAAATCGCACGCACTCCACTAATTTCAATACCTTTTTTAGAATTAGATCTAGAGCGTCTTGTGGAGCCATTAATTGTAATAAATTTAAATTTATTCATTACTTTACCAACAAATGCCCCGTCTCCATGCCTCGAACTTAGAGTCATGAATTTAAGGGATGGATAGCGTTTTCTGAGTTTTCTAGGCATAAAAGGAATCATCATTAACCTATTATGCCAAAACAATGCTATTATAGGCCTACCATCACTTCTTTCGATAAAACGATACAGATTCACAAACTCTCTCTTTGAGGTCTTGTATACAATAAACATGTAGCAAATTATAATATTAGCAATAAATGATTGAAATATTTTGCTGTAAGAAATTTTTCTTAGTATTAATTTTAAATTTACTCGATACATTTTTAAGATTGCGGATCAATCCAAGAAATATTTCCATCATGACGATAATAGATAAAATTTACTCTTTTGGTATCTTGATTAATAAAAGCTAAAGCTGGAAGATTCTGTAAATCCATCTTCATTATCGCATCTTCAACTCTTAATTCTTCTATCGATGTTGTTTTTTCATTAATGATATTTAGCGAAGAATTTGATTTTATAAAATCTTCCGATTCTTGCGATTCGAATTCTTTAAATATATCGTAGTTTGAAGGTAAGTTAACAACGTATTTCTGAGCATTAATAGGAATATTAACATCGTCAAAATTCTGCTCTTTACCCGTGTGATGATAGTTTTTTATTCTCTCTTTATGCTTTTTTAATTGTCGAGATAGTTTTTCTAGCGCCTCATTTACTGCGGAAAATATATCTCCGGCCTCGGATTTTCCCACTGCCACTAGATGCTTACTTCTAACACCTTCGTTAACTATGACAGAGGCATTAAATAAGTGAAGGGTTTTGCCAATTCTTATATCGGCACTAATTGCATCTTTGAAATATTTACTTACTAGTTTTGATATGGCTTCTTCAGCATATGATTTAATTTCTTTAGCAAGCTCGATGTTTGTTCCGATAATTTTTATATCCATGTTTAGTTGTCTTTTGGTTATTAATGGTTATTTAGATAGAGCAAATCATATCTAAAACGAATTGTAAAATACCACCATTCTTATAATAAGAAACTTCATTAGCGGTATCGATATTGCACCGTAAATGAACAGTTGCCTTTTTACCATCTTGATATGTAATTATACATTCAACATCTTGTTTGGTAATAATGTTTTTGTCAAGACCAACTATGTCAATCGTTTCTTTTCCAGACAAATTTAGATTTTTACGGTTCTGACCTTCGGCAAAAGTTAACGGCAAAACACCCATGCCGATTAAATTTGAACGATGAATTCTTTCAAAACTTTCGGCAATAACGGCTTTTACCCCAAGTAGAACTGTTCCCTTGGCAGCCCAATCCCTTGAGGATCCTGTGCCATATTCTTTTCCAGCGAACACGACTAAGGGAGTTTCTCTGCTAATGTAATACTCCGATGCCTCATAAATCGAAATAATTTCTTCGGAATTAGCTATTTTTGTATAACCACCCTCTTTTGCAATAATTCCATCTTGATTTAGTAAAATTTCATTTTTAATTCTGGTATTGGCAAAAGTACCACGAACCATAACCTCGTGATTCCCTCTTCTTGCTCCATATGAATTAAAGTCAGCAACTTTAACATTTTTAGAATTGAGATAAGCTGCTGCTGGAGAATTACTACTTATATTGCCAGCTGGAGAGATGTGATCTGTAGTTATTGAGTCGCCAAATATTGCTAAAATCTTTGCTTCTTTTATGTTAAAATTTGATTCTTCGTTATTTTTGTTACGAATTTCAGAGAAATAATTTGGCAGACGAATATAAGAGCTATTTTTATCCCAGCTGTAAGTTTCCGATGGCTTAATATCAACATTTTTCCATTCTTGCCCTCCATCGAATAAATTAGCATATTTTACATTGAAAAGTTGACGATTTATGTGTTTATTAACAATATCGTTTATTTCGTTTTGACTTGGCCAAATATCTCTTAAAAATACTTGCTTACCACTTTCGTCAACACCGAGTGGCTGTGTTTCTAGGTCTATCATAACAGTTCCAGCAATTGCAAAAGCAACAACTAAAGGCGGAGAAGCTAGGTAGTTAGCTTTAATCAGCGGATGAATTCTTCCTTCAAAGTTTCTGTTACCAGACAAAATAGAGCTAACAGCCAAGTTGTTTTCTTTAATTAAATCTTCAACCTCGGGATTTAAAGATCCAGAATTACCAATGCATGTTGTGCAACCGTATCCAACTATATTAAAACCAAGCTCATCGAGATATTTTTGCAGACCAGAATTTTCTAGATAACTACTAACAACCTGAGAGCCTGGAGCTAAGGATGTCTTGATGTAAGGTTTAACTTTTAATGATTTTTCAATCGCTTTCTTTGCGACCAGTCCAGCAGTAACCATTACATAAGGATTCGAAGTGTTGGTGCAAGATGTTATTGCCGCAAGAACAATATCGCCATTGCTTAAAGAACAGCCATTGTCTTTTGCTTGATATTTCTTCAATAGCAGTTTGTCTTCTATTTTTAATTCTTTTGCAAAATTAAGAAAGGATCCTTGTAATTCGACAAGATTTACCTTATCTTGAGGTCTTTTTGGGCCAGCTAAAGTTGGTTTGATTGTAGAAATATCTAATTCTAAAAGATCGCTAAAATCTGGGCTGTATTTTTGATGATCTTCTATGAATAGTTCTTGGGCTTTTGCATAATATTCAACTAACTCTATATTTTCACTGGTACGAGCGGTTAATTCTAGGTATTTAATTGTCTCTTTGTCTATTGGAAATATTCCGCAAGTTGCACCATATTCTGGAGCCATATTTGCAATGGTTGCCCTATCTGCTAAAGTTATATTTTCTAAGGCTGGCCCAAAAAACTCAACAAACTTACCGACAACAGATTTTTTTCGCAAAATATTAGTAATTGTAAGCACTAGATCTGTAGCCGTTGTTCCTTCGCTTTGTTTTCCAGTTAGTTTGAAACCTATAACTTCTGGTATTAGCATTGATATTGGCTGACCAAGCATCGCGGCCTCGGCTTCTATTCCACCCACACCCCAACCTAAAACAGATAATCCGTTAATCATTGTTGTGTGACTATCTGTTCCAACAACGGTATCTGGGTAGGCAAGAGGAATCTTGCTATCGTCTTGCCACACCACTTTTGCTAAATTTTCCAAATTAACCTGATGACAAATTCCCGTTCCTGGCGGAACAACTCTAAAATTATTAAAAGATTGCTGAGCCCATTTTAAAAATTTATATCTTTCTATATTTCTTTGAAATTCAAGCTCGACATTTTTTAACAGAGAGTCTTTAGATCCGAAATAATCCACCTGAACAGAATGATCTATTACCAAATCAACAGGAACGAGAGGGTTAATTTTTTTTGGATCTTTGTTTCTTTTGGAGCAGGCATCGCGCATTGCCGCCAAATCTACAACAGCAGGAACCCCAGTAAAATCTTGCATCAAAACTCTTGCTGGAGAGAAGGATATTTCTATTCTTTGCTCTTTATCTTTTATTGATTCAAAAATGGCTAATAGGTGTTTTTCGGATATTTCTTTATCGTTAAAATTTCTAGCTAAATTTTCTAAAAGAATCTTCAGGCTAAAAGGCAGAGAGCTAAGGTTTTTATTAAGCTTCTTAGATATTTCTTTTAATGAAAAATATCTGTAATCTTTGGTTGAGGTTTTTAAAATATCTGGACTAATAAATTTTGTCATAAATGTTTTTTAATGGGTTGCGACTAGGTACCAAGTATTGTCAATAGATTTTTTAGCAATATCATATGAAAAAGTCCATTTATCTAATACTTGCTCTGCTTTATCGGCTGAGCCTTTGATAATCTCGTTATTAAGATTAGTTATAAAGTTAATCTGCTTACTTGTAAATTGCAACGAAACTCTAATCTCGTTACCAGTTTGATTAACCGAAACTATCTCAACTCTATCTATTTCAATAATCTTACTAACAAGTATTTTGTTTTGATTAATTCTTTCTTGTTTTGCATATCTTAGATTTGTAAAAACAGATTCTGAGCATAGATGCTTTACATCGTCCATATCGCTGTCAGAAAAACTCTTTATAATCATTTGAAATGTTGCCTTAGAGGCAGATAAGAAAAAGCTTAAATCTATATTCAACTCTTCGAATATATTGATTATTTGTCTTTTTTGAATATATGGTAATTTGGCAATAGATTCGTGAGAAAAGCTTTGATCTTTCTCTGTAGAGCTTTGACCAACTAGCTTAACATCTTGGGGAGTTTCTGTGTTTAGATCTTTATTGTCCTGAGCATTATTGTCGTGAGCATTGCTAGAGGCTGAATTTGGATTTAATTTTTGATTTTTGATTTTAGCTTTAATATTTTCTTTTTCTTTTTCATCGATTTTACCAAATTCGTTATTTAGTTTGTAGAAAATAATTGCTGATAAAATTGCAAGTAAAACAATATCGATAATCATTGGGTGAATTAGTAATTTTAATGGGGCAGATGACGAGTCTCGAACTCGCGACCCTCAGAACCACAACCTGATGCTCTAACCAACTGAGCTACACCTGCCAAATGATTATATAGCCAAAATAGCTTTATTTTTAAAACATGCAAATAAATACATTATTTTAAAAAGATACCACAAAATAAAAATTAGCAATAGCAAAAATATTTGTCAAGACTATTTTTAACCTTTAGAAATAAAAGTTAAAAAGCATATTTAACAGCTTTTCAAACTTTTAAGTTCTTGTATTTCAGCATAAATAATTAACATAGAGCTATTCAAATCTGTATCTTGCTTTTTCACAAAAGCAGCAAATTCTGGATTTGTTAAAGCTATTTTTTGAGGAACTTGCGCTATCTTAATAGAACTTAAAGTTGAGTTAAGAAGCATCCTTTCTATTATTTTGTTTTCATTACTCCCGTAAATGTAACGAAGTTCCAAGTTCCTTGATAAAACTTTGCCAGCAGAAGAAATTACACTAATTAAAACTTTAACCTCATCTCCGCACTTTATTTGATTTTTATCAAATGATGATTCGTTGATAGGGGTATCTATGTACTGAATTTCGTTCTTAGCTTTATTTAAAGCAATATTTTGTTGAGTTTTTAAAAACTCAATTGATTGTTTATCTTCGTCAGATAAGCTACCGCTCTCTTGATTTAATTGGTTTGAAGCCGGAATAAGTCTTTCCTTAGAAGTTAACAATTCCTGACTGTGTTCTTTTTGCAATGTATCATTATTATATTTACCAGAAGAATCTTGATGCGAATCTTTATTTTGATTCTTTGCCAAATATATCTTGTGCTCTACGTTATGAAGATGTTTTTTAAAGTCGTTAATACCGTCTTTAAAACTTTGATTTGACAAATTGCTGTTGCCATTATGTGTAAATAAAAAATACAACAACCCAAGAACCCCAAATAAACGAAAATACTTGTGATTGATAATTTTTGAGATCATAGGAAAGATTTTAATGCAAACTAGGTTGATCTTTTAATTATTCTACCTTTAGCTAAATCGTATGTTGTCATTTCTACCTCAACTTTATCTCCTTTTAGAATGCGAATTTTGTTTTTACGAATTTTACCCGAGGCATGGGCAATAATCATGTGTTTATTTTCTAGTTCGACACGAAAAATTGTATTTGGCAAAACTTCAATAACCACTCCATTCATGGTTAATAGATCTTCTTTTGACATTAATTTTACCTAGTTGATTATTAAATTGCTTTAAAACAATACTCCAAAGTAGCAGAGAAGTAAAGTTTAATGTTGTAAATAAAACTTTTCTTTTGTCAAGAATATTTAAATAAATTTTATTTGATAATTATTTTTTTAATTTTAACAATACAGTTAGTTTCTAAAAACTAAATTATTCCCCTTAGGTCTAAAAACTTATTTATTGAGCAATTAGCAATCTTAATACTTAATTAACAACATATGACTGCCTCATTGCAAAGAATTGGTTTCCAAGGTGTTGTTGGGGCTAACTCCAACCTAGTTGCTAAACTTTTCTATCCGAAAGCCGAGTATTTTGCCTTTCCAACATTTTACAATGCTTTTCATGCTGTTATCAGCAAAACTGTTGATATTGCAATTATTCCACTAGAAAACTCTTTTAGTGGCAGAGTAGCTGAAATACACGGACTACTACAAAAAACCGACATTTTTATTGTTGCTGAGCATTTTTTTAGGGTTAGGCATTATTTGGCCGCTACAAAAGGTAGCGATATTAAAAAAATAAATAAGGTATTTTCACACCCGCATGCTTTAATGCAATGTCAAAGCCGTATTCGCGAGCTCAATCTACAATCGGTAGAATTTTCTAATACCGCAGCCGCAGCACAATTTGTAGCATTCAATAACAACGAGACTCAGGCTGCAATTTGCACAAAAGAAGCTGCTAAAATTTACGATTTAGCCATTATCGACGAAAACTTTCAAGATGCAAAAGATGAAAATATTACAATATTTATTGCTATCGCTAGAGAGCCGTTAAAATTAGAAAAAGAACAAGATACTATAACATCGATAATATTTTCAATAAAAAACTATGCTGGAGCATTATATGATGCCATTGGTAGCTTCGCCAACAATAACGTTAGCATAATTAAACTAGAAAGCTACATCCCTGGAGGCTTTTCAACTCAAGCAAAATTCTTTATTTCAATAGATGGCGACTTGAGAAAAGAGAAAGTAAAAAAAGCTATAGAAAATTTAACGAATCATAGCGATGAAATAAAAATTCTTGGCAGTTACTATGCCGATAAAACCAGATTAAATATTAATTAATCCTATCGAACATATGAGAATTGTTGCTGGAAAATTAAAAGGTCAAAAATTTGCTGAAAAAAATAATTTTACAAGCTTCAGACCAACAACAGAAAAGGCTAGGCAAGCTATTTTTAATATATTAACACCAGAAATAAATGCCATTCTTACCACTAAATCGAATATAAAGGTGTTAGATTTAGCATGTGGTAGTGGTGCATTCTCTTTTGAAGCGATATCAAGATTCCCGTCTTTTGCCACACTTGTTGATTATAATTCAAAACATTTAGAATTTACCAAAGAAAGTGCCCGTTCTCTAGAAATCTACGACAGATGTTCTTTTTTAAAGCTAGATCTTTGCAATATGCCACTCAACAACAATTATTTTGATATCATTTTCCTTGATCCGCCCTACTCTGCTAACTATTGGCAAATTATATCAGAGATTGCGAAAAAGAATTGGCTACAAAAAGATTCTTTATTTATTGTTGAATTTACAACTCAAAATGATAACTTTCTAACTTATGATTTATTAAAAATAATCAGAAATCTTAAGTTATTAAAAAGTCACCATCAAGATATTGAAGAAAAAATTAAGAAAAAATTTACAGATTTATTGCTTTCACTAGATCTAATCTATAAAATAGAAATTTTTAGCATCAAGTCTTATGGCGATACTGGGGTACTGGTAATAAAAATGCAATAACTCTCATATAAAATAAATTAAATTAATGAAGTTGTATTGATTTTAAAATTATCACGGTTATTTTTTACCAAAAACACCATCTTTTTAAGTTTTAACCTATCAAAGCAATGTCAAATAATCAGTCAAATCGACAGCAAGAGCTTATAAAGCTAACGGAAGATTTGATAAACTTTAAATCTTTTAGCGGTAAACATATAGAGATCCTAAACTTTATTGAAAAATTTTTAGTAGATTTGGGCTTCGAAACAAGGCAAGTTGAGTTTTGTGGAGATGATTCTTATGAAGTAAATAATTTATGGGGTATTTTTAATAAAGACACCTCTAGAAATATCTACTTTGCAGGTCATACCGATGTTGTAGCGACAGGAGACGAATCTAAATGGACATTTCCACCTTTTAAAGCAACAATTAGCGATAATAAAATATTTGGTAGAGGTGCAGTTGATATGAAGGGAGCTATTGCCTGCTTTATGGTTGCAGTAAAAAATTTTTTAAAAAAGCACAATAAAATTGATTTTGGTATAGGCTTTTTAATTACCAATGATGAAGAGGCAGACGGTATAAACGGAACCAATAAAGTGCTTAAATGGCTAAGCAAAGAAGGTTATAAAATTAATTCTTGCATAGTTGGAGAGCCAACAAACCCTTCCCAAATTGGCGAAATGATAAAAGTGGGCAGAAGGGGTAGTATAAATTTTAATCTAAAAATTATTGGTAAACAAGGTCATGTTGCTTATCCAGAAAATGCAATTAATCCAAATAAGATAATAATCGATATTCTGCATCAATTGCAGATTCATACATTCGATAACGGCAATAAATTCTTTGATCCAACCCACCTAGAAGTAACTTCAATTTACTCCGATAATTTTGGCAATAATGTTATACCAAAAGAGTCTGGAGCAAATTTCAATATTCGCTTTAACGATATTCACAATTCCAAAGATATCGTTGAGCTTATAAAATTTGTATCAGAGAAAAATGCCTTGGCAATGAATGCTGTGATAGAGCTAAAATACAAGATAAGCGGAGAGTCTTTCTTTAGCAAGCCGAAGGAATTAGCAAATATAGCAAAAAATGCCATATCTCTTACAAATGGTCAAAAAGCTGTTTTCAGCACTACAGGAGGAACATCTGATGCAAGATTTATTAAAAATTATGCAGATGAGGTCATAGAATTTGGCTTAATCAACAAAACAGCACATCAAATTGATGAAAATATAGCAATATCCGATCTTGCATTACTTTGTGAAATTTATGAAAAAATATTAGAAGACTTTAGTCTTAATTCCTTTTTAAAATCACCGCAATAAAACAATGAAACTTTTTAACATTAAAAATTTAAACAAAAAGTTGGACTTTAAATTTATTAACACTCGTAGCAAGTATATTAAATCAGAGAAAGCCAAAAGACGAATAGTAAAATTAGCAATCAAAAACAAGAAGATTGATATAGAAAAGCACAAATTTCTAATTAGTTTATTTGGCTGTGGATTCTTTAAATTTGCCCCAGGAACAGTTGCAAGTATATTTACTTGCTTTATATGGTTTTTATTTAATTATCTAGTGCTTGAAAACAAAACACCTCTTTTTGTTAATGTTTTTTGGACTATAATCGTGGCTATTGTATTCTTTTATGGCACTTTTATTTGCCCATTTTATGAAGAATTTTTAAAAACAGAAGACCCGCCTTCTGTTGTAATAGACGAATTTGTTGGTCAAATATTTGCACTATTTACCAGTTATAGCATTGTAAAAGAGTATATATTTTTATATCAAGATATCCAGTCTATCTATTTTTCTGTTGCCACTGTTCATATATTTTTATGCCTTATATCTTTCCGCTTTCTTGATATTGTAAAACCTTCAATAATTGGTTTCATAGACCGAAATATTAAGGGCGGACTAGGAATAATGCTCGACGACTTAATTTCTGGAGTATTTGCTTCGGTGATTGTTATAATAATTTTTAAAACAGTTTTTATAACATTCATAATCTAACAATTTAATAACTTAATATGGTAATATCCAATCAGCAATTAATTGAAATTCAAGAGTTGCAACAGCAAAAAAAGACCACAATCAGACCTATATCAGAAAGCCTAGAAGAGGTTCTTTATAAACCATTCGAAGTTCTAGATCATGGTTTTATCCGAGTTGTTGATTACATGGGAAATGACGATGCAATAGTTCAGGCCGCAAGAGTTTCTTATGGGAGCGGGACAAAAAAAACCAGTGCTGATAAGGCCTTAATTAATTACTTAATCGCCCATAGGCACACCACTCCATTTGAGATGTGCGAAATTAAGTTTCATATTAAGTTGCCAATCTTTGTTGCTCGACAATGGATAAGGCATCGCACCGCCTCAATTAATGAATATTCTGCCAGATATTCTATCTTAGAAGACGAATTCTATCTACCAAATGCTAGCTTTCTTGCTGCTCAATCCAAAATTAACCACCAAGGAAGGAATGAAGAAAAGATTTTAAATAAAGAAGAGCAGCAAGAGGTGTTGCAAATACTCAAAAATGATTCTCAAAACTCTTATCAAAATTATCTAAAAATGATCAATCAGGATCAAGAAGGTAATATTACAGATTCTTCAAAGGAGGGCTTGGCACGAGAATTAGCAAGAATAAACCTACCCTTAAGTTGCTACACTCAATGGTATTGGAAAATAGATCTTCACAACCTTCTTCATTTCTTGCATTTACGATCTGATAAACATTCTCAATATGAAATTCGCGTTTATGCAGAGGTGATGCTAGATTTAGTTAAGAAGTGGGTTCCTGCTACATATGAAGCATTTATCAAGAATCGCAAAAATTCTAAAGAATTTTCAGCTCCAGCAATAGAAGTTGTAAAAAAATTAATCAATAAACAGCCCGTGGATCAAGAAAATTCAGGGTTGAGCAAAAGGGAGTGGGACGAATTAATGCTAATTCTTGAATTATCCAATTAAGGTTGTTTATTATTTTATTCTTAAACTCTTGTTTTAATTAAAATAGCTATTATATTGCTATCTTGCTAATGTAATAACTTAGCTTTTTGTAAATTATCAATAAATCAAACAATCTATGTCAGTTCTAGTTACTAAATCAGCTCCAGATTTTACTGCGGCCGCTATAATGCCAAATAACGAGATTAACGAAACCTTTAATTTAAGAAAGTATATTCAGGGAAAAATAGGGGTATTGTTTTTTTATCCACTAGATTTTACCTTCGTATGCCCTTCAGAAATAATTGCTTTTAACAACAGAATCGAAGAGTTTAAAAAACGAAATGCCGAAGTTATCGCTATTTCTGTTGACTCAAAATATACTCACCTTGCCTGGAAAAACACTCCAATTAATAACGGCGGGATTGGTAAAATTATGTTTCCCATGGTTTCTGACTTAACTAAATCTATCGCTAAAGATTACGATGTGTTATTTGGTGAAGCTGTAGCTTTAAGAGGAACTTTTATTATCGATCAAGATGGAATCGTTAGACATCAACTAGTAAATGATTTACCTCTTGGCAGGAATGTTGACGAAGCAATTCGAATGATTGATGCCTTAACATTCTTTCAAAAACACGGGGAAGTTTGCCCAGCTGGCTGGAATTCTGGAAAACCGGGAATGAAAGCTAGTTCTGATGGCGTAGCCTCTTACTTATCGGAAAATTCTAATAAGTTATAATAATTTATTTTTAGCATTGCTATAATATAAATAATGATTGACTTATCTTTTTTTAACAAACCTATAAGCTTTACAAAACTTAGTGTTGTTGGTAATCATTTTATTCTGATTGATTGCCAACAACAACAAGATGTTTGGAATATATTAAGGGTAGATTTTCATCCGTTAATCATTAAAGAGCTGTGTCATAGAACAAATATTGGCTGTGACCAGCTTTTAATTATCAACAACCAACATAAAAAACACAATTGCACCGCTAATAATCTAAAAAACTCTAGCGATAAAAACAGCGATGAAGATGATATAATGATGAAAATATTTAATGCCGATGGTAGCGAAGTTGAGGCTTGTGGCAATGCAACAATAGCGGTTGCTCACTACTTATTTACCAACAAAATAAACGATTCAATTGTCGAAACAGATTTTAACAACAAGCTAAAATCAATCACAATTAATACCGTAGTCGATTCTTTAATCTGCACCCCAATTATAAATAGCAAAAAAGCTCTGGAAGGAGTTTCTGTTTTATTCACAAAACCAAATTTTCAACCACTATCAATTCCTATCGATACAAAATATATAACATCTAGCGACAATATATCTATATTTAACCATAATTTCTTTGCTGTTAATGTTGGCAACCCCCATCTTATTTGCTTTATCGACAAAGAAATAAGCGATAACGAATTTTTTAGCATCGCCCCAGAAATTGAGAGACATAAATACTTTCCAAAAAAGATTAATGTTGAATTTGCTCGAGTTATCAACGATGAAGAAATTGCGGTAAGAGTCTGGGAAAGGGGCTGTGGCGAAACTTTAGCTTGTGGAAGTGGTGCTTGCGCCGTGGCATCAGTTGCAATTCGACACAAAATAGTTGATAAAAAAAGCTTAAGAATAAGATTTAAGGGCGGAGATATAAAAATAAACTGGAGCGGAAATATAGCGGACAAGATATCTATGACAAATAATGCAAATAATATTTTTTCTGGAAATATTAATGTAAAATGGCTACAAGACTATATAAAAGTTGTCAAAAAAACTCCGATATAGCTCTCTTTATATCTAAAAACGATACACCTAACAACAAGTATTGTCGATTGTAAATAAAGCTAATTATTAAAACTTTTTATTCTGTCGACCATTTCATTCTTAAAATTCTTAATTAACCCCTGTACTGGCCAAGCGGCAGCATCTCCTAAGGCACAAATTGTATGTCCTTCTATTTGTTTGGTTAATTGATACAACTTATCGATTTCTTCTTCCTTAGCATTACCCAGAACCATTCTATCCATAATTCGCATTATCCAGCCAGTTCCTTCTCTGCAAGGGGTGCATTGACCGCAAGATTCATGTTTATAGAAGTGAGATAGCCTGGCTATTGCCTTGACAATATCGGTGTCTTTGTTCATCACTATCACCCCAGCAGTTCCAAGGCCAGAACCCACAGCCTTAAGAGAATCGAAATCCATCAAAACAGTATCACAGACATCTTTTTTTAACAATGGAACGGATGAACCGCCAGGAATGACAGCAAGAAGATTTTCCCAGCCACCAATAACACCACCGCAATGTTTTTCTATTAACTCTTTTAGTGGAATACCCATTTCCTCTTCAACATTGCAAGGTTTATTAACATGACCCGATATGCAGAAAATTTTGGTTCCTGTGTTTTTTTCACGACCAAGCGATGCAAACCAAGACGGTCCACGACGAAGTATTGTTGGAACTACAGCGATAGACTCTACATTATTAACAACAGTAGGACAGCCGTAGAGGCCAATTAATGCAGGAAAAGGCGGCTTAAGACGAGGTTGACCTTTATTTCCTTCGATACTCTCTAACAATGCCGTTTCTTCGCCACAAATATAGGCACCAGCACCACGATGAATAAAAATATCGAGATTCCAACCACTATTACAAGCATTAATGCCAATTAAATTAGCTTCATATGCCTCGTCAATAGCTTGCTGTAGTATTTGAGCCTCTCTATAATATTCACCACGAATATAAATGTAACAAACATTAGAATTTATTGCTCTTGATGCTATCAAACATCCTTCGATTAATTTATGCGGTTCGTAACGAATAATGTCTCGATCTTTACAGGTTCCAGGCTCCGATTCATCGGCATTAACAACTAGATAATGGGGCTTACTATCGCTAGTTTTTTTGGGAATGAAAGACCATTTCATTCCAGTAGGAAAGCCAGCTCCGCCACGACCTCTAAGACCAGATTCTTTAACCTGTTTAATTATTTCTTCACATCCTAGGTCTAGAAAATTTTTTGTACCACACCAATCACCACGATTTTTTGCAGATTCTAAGTCTGATGAATTAACACCAGAAAGATTGGAAAATATCTTGTCGGATTCTTTTATCATAATGTAAAATTCTGGTTTTAGTTTATTTTATCTGTTGTTATGTGTTTTGTATTGATACTGTAAATTATAACAAGGTTTATTTAGTTGCTAAATCTTATTCAATGCATAAAGTTTTTATTGTAAAAAATAGCAAATCAATATATTATTGATATTATCAAAAAATCAAGTCTTTATTTTAATTTTATTGTTGATTTTCTTATTTTTATAAATAGATTTTATAAATTATTTTACTAGGATTTTTCTTTTAATTGTAAACAAGCAATCTCTCTTGACTATAAAACAAACTTTCTTGCTGATGATATAATAAATTGCCACTCAAATACAGCTTCACTTACTAAGTAATTAAAAAATGTTCATAAAAAAACTTTCTAAATTGTTAAAAAATAACAAGAATCAACACTTCAAAAATAAATTCAAAAAGGTAATTTTAGCTCTAAAAGTTTTACTAGTTACTAATTTGGTGTTAATAGTTGTATCTTCATGCTCCACGGCACTTAAAAAAGACAATAAAACTAAAAAAAAGAACATATTCGATTACCAGAATTTCGA
This sequence comes from Rickettsia typhi, assembly GCA_945862535.1. GTDB lineage: Bacteria > Pseudomonadota > Alphaproteobacteria > Rickettsiales > UBA1997 > JAJTDS01. Next base: position 76,235 of record CAMAYG010000001.1, read on the forward strand.
CAATGAGGCGAATCTTACACAGAACGATGTCGAGAAGGTTTTTAATAAAAATATTGCCAAAAATAACAAACATTTACCAAAGACAGATCAAAAAACACCCGAGGTTCAGGCGGTAAATATTCCAAAATTTTCAAGAATGATAGTGTCTCCACCGCCTCCAAAAATAGGCGGAGACAAAATGATATCTTTTTCAACAACAGATCAGGTGCCACTTAAGGATGCACTATTAGAGCTCGGGAGAGTTGCTAATATCGATATTGATATCGACAAAAATATCGATGCAAGAATAATCTTAAATGCAAAAAATAGACCGTTAACAGAGGTTTTAGACCGAGTAGCAAGCTTAGCAAATATAATATATTCCTACAAAAATGGAGTGTTGTATTTTGAACAAGACAAACACTTTAATAAAAATTACTTTGTTGATTTTTTATCAAATAGTAATATTTGGGAGAATGTGGAAGAGAATATTAAAGAAATTATAAGTAATAGTGCTACAGAAAAGGTTGCTGAAGATAAAAATCAGAACACTAGTAACGGTAGTGTTAAAATCAATAAAAATGCCGGGCTAATTAGTGTTTTTGCAAATAGCCAACAGCACCAAAATATAAAAAAATACCTAGAAGATGTCTTAGCAGGCTCTTCTTCTCAGGTTTTAATTGAAGCTAAAGTTGTCGAAGTTAATCTGGGTAAAGACTTTCAAACAGGAGTAAATTGGAACTATCTTGGCAATAAAGTTGGCACATTGTTAACGGAACTACCAGGACGATTAATAAATGAAACAGTAGCGGGGGTAGCGGCGGTCGGAGGAGGGATCTCAGATATCGCAAAATTACCACCATTAACGCCTATAAATTCTATTTTCTCAAACTACTATTACAATTCGGCACCACGACCTGCACTAACCCTACAGATGACACTAGATCAGCAAAATATAGATTTCACAATGAGATTTTTGGAGCAATTTGGAACTATGCGAGCTTTGTCAAGCCCTAGGATAGGAGCCATGAACAACCAACAATCAACTTTAGATTTTTCAGAAAAATATATCTATTTTACCGTTGAAGCTAGTCAATCAACAACAATCGCCTCTTCTGCCAACACAGGACCATCTCAAAACAGCACTGTTTTAACTTATAAAAAAGAAGAAGAGTCGATTGGTACAAAACTTAAAATTACTCCATCTATCAATATAGAGGAGAAGGAAATATCACTAATAATTGAACCAACTCTCTCAACAAAAGTAGGCGACGTTTTAGAGCCATCAATCAACCCCAGCACTGGTCTATCTCTAAACAATAAAATACCTATTATCAAAACTAGAACGCTTAACACTACAGCAAAAATTAGAAGCGGAGAAGTTTTGGTAATAGGCGGTTTGCTTAACGAATCTTCAGTAAATAACTATGTTGGGGTTCCATTAATTTCTAGACTACCTTTTATCGGATCTTTATTTAGATACAAGATTAAAAACACTCAAACTATTGAAACTGTTATTTTTATTAAGGCAACAATAGTAGATAAATATAACGGTGTATCAAAAACAGACAAATTATTTCATGATAAATTTACTGTTGATAATAAAAAATTCCTAAACAACAAATAAAATGTTAAATATTAACAAATTACTAAAAAATATATTCCTAGAAAAATTACTTGCAGTAGCCAAAGATGAACAGGTAGAAGTATTGCAAAATGACATTCAATACTTTACAGTGGAACCAAGCAAACAAGAGAATCATGGCGACTTTGCTTGTAATATTGCAATGATATTTTCAAAAACATTCGAAGATATTAAGCCTCAAGCATTAGCACAAAAAATTATTGACAAAATAATTCTAGATAAAAATATTTATAAAGATTTCATCAGCAAAATAGCGGTTGCAGGCCCTGGTTTTATCAATATAACACTGGGTAACAAAATATTAGCACAAGTTTTAGCAAGCCTTAGCGATAACTTTTATAATAAAAAGTTTTTATTTGAACAAGCTAGCGAGACCTATAAAATTAATCTAGAATATGCCTCGCCTAACCCTACAGGGCCAATGCATGTTGGGCATAGCAGAGGGGCAATTTATGGCGATGTTTTGGCAAAAATTCTTCACCTAAACGGTTTTGAGGTTTTAAAAGAATATTATATAAACGATGCTGGCAGTCAAATTAAAACCTTATTAGAATCTGTATTTATCAGATATCTTCAGCTTTGCGGCATCAAAAAGGACCTAGAAAAAGATTTCTATCCTGGAGAATATCTTATTCCTGTTGCGAAAAAAATTCAGGATCAACATGGCGCGAGTTTAGTAGATAAAAATTATGGTGAATATTCTTTATTGATACAAGATTTAGTCTTGCAAGAAATGATGTGTATCATAAAAAGCGACCTACTAGCTTTAAAGATTACTCACAACAGCTACTTTTCCGAATATCAAAATCTGCATCAAACCAATAAAATAGAAGAAGCGATAGCTATTTTAAAGAAAAAAGATCTCCTATATTACGGAACGGTAGAAAACCCAAAAGATCCTGCTAAAGCAGAAAAAACTATTGCCAACAATAATAAATCGGCACAACAAGAACAGCAACTTATATTTCGTAGCACTAATTTTGGCGACGATCAGGATAGAGTAGTAAAAAAATCAAATGGCGAATATTCCTATTTTGCAGCAGATCTTGCCTATATTCTTAGCAAATATCAAAGAGGGGCAAAGCTTTTTATAATGCCACTAGGATACGATCATGCTGGATATATTAAGAGATTAGAAGCGGCAACGGCAGTTTTAACTAATAACGAAGCTAAAATAAAGGTTATACTTTGTCAAATGGTTAAATTTATTAAAAATGGCGAGCCGTTAAAAATGTCTAAAAGAGCTGGCAATTTTATTACCGCCAAAGAAGTTATCGATGAAATTGGTGCCGATGTTTTAAGGTTTATCATGTTAACAAGGAAAAACGATGCCCCTTTTGACTTCGATCTAGCTAATGTTGTTCGGCAATCAAAAGATAATCCTGTATTTTATGTTCAATATGCCCATTCTCGCTGTTGTTCTATTTTGAGAAATGCAGAATTAGAGAATATCAATCTCGAAGAAGTTATTAAAAGCCATTCAAATCTAGAAGCTTTAATATCAAATCATCTAACTCAACCAGAAGAAATATCTTTAATTAAAAAAATTAGCAACTTTCCTAGGGTAATTGAAATAGTTATTAACAACTTAGAGCCTCATCGTATAGCGTTTTATTTACAAGATTTAGCCTCGGATTTTCATCGATTATGGCATTGTGGTAACGAAAACCATCAATTAAAGTTTATCAATAAAGAACAAAAAGAAGTAACTATTGCTCGCTTAATTTTAGCATTAGCGGTCAAAAAAATTATTGCCACAGCTCTTGATATATTAAGCATAGAGCCATTAGAATCAATGTAATTAACTTATTAAAGTTTATAAAATATGGACGATTTTGGCTACCAAAAAACTAGTAAAAAATTAACAGCTAAAATCAATTATCGCCGATACCTAGTCTTGATTTTATTAATAATTTCTATCGCAGGCTTTTTGGTTATTGCTGGTGAGGCATATTACTTAAGTATTTTTAAAGATAATAAAAAAGTCATAACAATACTTCCGCCCTCTGGCCCGCTGAAAGTAGCTAACAATCAACAGCACAATGAATTAGAAAATGTTAACACTAGCGCGGTTTACGAAGAAATTTTTGGAGATCGTAAAGTTGACGAAGAAATAGGCAAAACCGTTGTAATTACTCAACCAGAACCCCCTTCCCCAGCTAAAAACATCCCGTTAACAGAGGGTTATCTTGCTAAAGAAGATGATTTAGAACAGCAAATAGGTTATACAGAGACGGTTTCAAAAACAACAAATAACAACTTAAAAATAACAAATATTTCAGCAAAAGAAATAATCGATCCTAAAAAAGACAACAAACCTAATAACAAAGATATAACAAAAAATTCCAGTAAAAACCCTGAAAAAGATAATGAAAAACATAGTGAAAAACATGATTCAAGAAACTTGGAACCAGCTATTAGTAAGCTTGAGAACAAAGTTAAAGACCAAAGTTTGCTTTTCCACCTAAATCAACCACCAAGCAAGTCGCAAATCATAACCCCAATTTTACAACATAATAAAAAAGACGAAAAAGGCGAAAAAGGCGAAAAAAATCAATCAGGGCAAAATGAAGAAACGGTAAAGTTAAAGCAACAATCAAAGAAAGATGAAGATTTAGAAGAATCGAAGAAGAATTTACTGGTGCCAAAAAACAACAGTGGCGGTATAATTATTTTTAACGAGCAAAACAAAGCTAAGAACAAAGAGATACTAATTTTAGACAACAGAAATCAAAAACCAATAAAATCTCAGCAAAATCAAAAAGAAGATCTTCAAAACAAACAAAACGACAAAAAATCTAAGAGAATGATGGTGCAAATTGCCGCAATGTCTTCTAAATCTAATACCGAGAAGATGTGGAAGCAAATTAGCAAGAATAATCCAAAATTTTTCAAAGGTCTTTCTTATAAAATTGAAGAAGTAAATTTGGGCTCAAAGGGATTATTTTATCGATTAAAAGTTGGATCTTTCGCCAATCAAATCGAGGCAGAAAAATTCTGTAACAAATATTTAGCTAGCAGTAACAAAAAGAGCAATTCGGATTGCTTGATGGTAGAGTAAAGAGATATGAAGGACATTTTATTAACATCTAAATCTCTTGCAAAAGTTAATCTATTCTTAAATGTTGAAGAAGTTGTTGGCAATGAAAAATATCATAACCTAACCTCTTTAATGGCATTTGTTGATTTATCTGACAAAATCACAATAAGCAACGACAGCTATCAATTTAAATTATCGATAAACAATGGCAAAAAAAATCGGGCGGGAAAGGATTTATTCGATATAGATGGTGATAAAAATATATTATTTAAGGTTGTTGAGTATTTTGCAAAAGAATTTAAAATTAATACCAACATATCAATAAAACTAGAGAAAAATATTCCAATCGCGGCCGGTCTTGGCGGAGGCTCTGGCAATGCGGCAACCTTAATATTAATGATAAATAAAATTGCTAACTTAAAGCTAGATAAAAAAGAGTTAAAGAAGATTGCTTTCATTTTTGGTTGCGATGTGCCGTTTTTTATGGAAGAAAAGGCTAGCTTGGTCTCTAGCCGTGGCGAAAAAATTATTAAAAATATCGACTTTTCACCACAAGATATTTTATTAATTAATCCAAATATCCCTCTTTCTACCGCAGAGGTTTTTAAAGAATTCGACTTGCATAAAAATTCAACATATTGTCAAGAAAAGCAATTTATCGAGACGGAGCTGATGTCTAAACATTTAAAGAACCTTAATATAACCGCAGAGGAGCTTTTTTTAATTGCCAAAAACATTGGCAATAATCTGGAAGAGCCAGCAAAACAATTATTGCCAATAATCAATAATATTATTGCGGATTTGAATATTTTTAAACCAGAAGTAGCAATGATGTCTGGAAGTGGCTCTAGTTGCTTTGGAATTTTCTCTAATAAGGAAAATTTAGACATGGCGGAAGAGTATTTTAACAAAAAATATCCTAGCTTTTTTATTGCCAAAACTAAAATTTTAGCAGATAATCCGAGTGCTAAAGACCTTATTAACTAAAAATAAAATATTACCCAAATAGATTTTTCGCCCTTTCTTCGAAAGCAGAGATCATTTTTTGTGAGGCGATAGTGAAAACTGAAGACAGCATTTTATCTATCAAACGAGAAGAAAATTCAAAATTAATTTCGCAACTAACATTACTAACATCGCTATCTATTGCTATAATATGCCATTTTGTTTCGAGTTTTCTAAAAGGTCCGCTAATTGCTTTGGCAGTAACGGTAAAATTTTTCTTATCTGCATCAAAGTCACCAACAACTAATGAGGTGTATTTCTGCATAACTGCCTTAAAATTAACCGTTAAATCTGCTTCAAATTGATTAATATCGATATATTTTGTGATTTTAGCAAATTTACACCAAGGTAAGAATTCTGGGTAGGATTCGACATCGATAATTATTTGATATAATTTTTCTGCAGAATAGTTAAGAATTTTATCCTGATAAAAGTGCGACATTTTGTTTAATTAGTGTTTTAGTTGCTATTATGTACCACACTTCCCATATTAAAATAAACAATTAGCTAAATTTAGCTGTATTTCGTTGTTAGAATCTTATTTAGCGGGCTGTTGTTGCTTTATGAAAAAGATATTCAAATAACCTAGTGTTAGGCCAAATTTCTTTATTTTTGATTCATTGATTAGATATTTATCGTCTATCAAGTAGAGCCAGTCTTCGATATTAACCTTTATTGGCTTCTTATCTACATAAATCTTTAATTGGTAGTCCATTCTTACCGTATTGCCAAATTGCTGTCCGCGAGCATCTATTGTTGTATCATTTGCCTTACCAGAAAAGTTATTTTCATCAATAAAATCGAATTGCCAATCTCTATATTGCACTTCGCCGTCATCAAAAACAAATTTTTCTTTTATTGTGCCAGTATTTTCTTGCCACTTACCATTCATTTCAACAGAAAAACGGCGGGAAACCTTGCCCTTCCAGTCTTTAACCATGCCATGTGCCTCGACTTTGCCATCGAAATACTTACGAATATCGAGATTAGGCTTATTTTCGTGATAAATTTTTGGGCTAGAAACACTACAGCCAAATAAAGAACAAAGCATAAAGGAAATAATAATTTTAAAGATATTTTTAGACATAGGATAATTTTGTTACAGACAATAACGAGATATAATTAAATTAACCGAGTGTTTTTAATAAGCAACAACAGATCGTCTTATTTACTGGCTATTTTCATGCTCGCTCCATTTTTTAATTACTTTCACTATTAAATCCAATGTTGGTTTGAAGCCATCAAAATCTTCCTTGGCGAAATCTTTTGCCATATTAGCAAATTTTAATTTTAATTCCATTTTCGCGACTAGCACAAAACAATCTTCAACATTAGTTAATTTCTTGCTATTAGAATAGAATCGATCAGCATCTTCATAATCTTTAATATTTCTTAAAAACAAACCATTATTATTTCTATTAAAGTCATCTATTGTTGATTTCGGATACATTAGTTCAATTGTCATATATCCTAGTTTGATTTGCTTTTGATAATCTGTGACATTTTCTGATTTTAACATTATGCCAATATTATCTTTGCTAGCTTGCTTGATACTTTTATCCTTCTTATCGCCATCGTAATCGTTGCCGAATATATATTCCAATAAAGCTACACCACTTTTATCGTTATCAAGGACTGTAATTACTTGCTTATTATGAGCAAAATTACTAATAAAAGCCTCTAAATACACCCCTTTTGTTCCTCCTAAATTAATAAAATTGCATTTCTTTAAAATATTTTCATAATCGCCACCAAGCTTCTTGCAGGCAGTTTTAATATGCAATACATCTGTATAACCTTCAACGATAATATAATATGGCTTTGTTGGGTCTATAAGATAACTCAAGAAAGGACAACTGTCTTGAATAAAACCAGTTGCAAGAGTGTGAATTATTTCCATTTTATCCTTTTTGTTCGGCCATTGCAGAATATTGCCACTCTCCATCCAGAATAAATTTTCCTCTGGAACATAGGCCGCAGTAGATGGCGAATGAGTTGTCATTATTACTTGAATATTAAAAACTTTAACCAATATCTCATCAATTATTTCTATAAACATTTTTGACATAGTTGGATTAAGATGGGCATCGAATTCATCAAGCAATAAAATGCGGGTATTGTTGCCGATGCCTTCATTGCCTTTGTCGTAAGACCATAAAATTAGCTGAACTATCACCTTTTCTCCAGATGATAGATTTGAAAAATCTAATGTTTCACCATCCTGATTTTCTAAATTTTCTAAGAATTTAACATTGTAAGATTCGTCACTTTCAGGTTTATTAATTCTGTGTTTAAAATTATATTTCTCAAAAATATCGTTTATTAATTCCCAGGGTGCTTTGTCAATTTTAAAACAATTAAACATTGCTTGAGAAACTTTCTTATTCCCTTCAACGCGAGGCAAGCCTTCTTTACCAACAATAGACCAATTTTTTTCTTTTACTTTGTAATACCTTAGAAAAATCTCAGCAATTTTTAGATTATTTAAGCTTTGTGTAGATGCTTCTATCGGCATTTTACTTAACACTTCCCTTATTTCTTTATCACTAAGTGTATTTATCTCTTTAGATGTAATTCTTTCTATCTCTTTTACAATGTTTTGTATTGGGAGTTGATTATTTTGTTGCCCGTACTTAATAGTATTAGCTACACTCTCTACCTCTTGATTCAATTGAGCATTGCTAACGTGGTTTGCGAGTAAATTTGGATTATGGTAACAGTCCAAAAAGATAACTGAAGATGCTTTATTGAAATCATTGGGATGGGGAGAGTGAAAAATAAAAGGAACAGCAGTAGGAGCAGGATCGTCATTCATTAAAGAGTGGCAATCATTAGGATTGGCTATTTTATTTGCAATTAATTCTAGTAACTGGCTTTTTCCGCTACCATTTATGCCGGTAATTACGGCAAAAGATGGGATTTCTTCCCATTTTAAGCCTTGGCGAAGCATTTTATAGTTTTTGATTATTTCAATCTTTTTAAGGTAAATTTTATCTTCCGTCATATTAAATTGCTGTGTTAAATTATTGTTAAAATTAGTTAAGTTTTTATTGCAAGCCCTTAACTTTAAAACTAAGGCGGTGAATTGGCGAATAGCCACTAGTTTTTATTGCCTGACAATGTTTTGCAGTGCCATAGCCAGAATTGTTGTGGAAATGATATTGTGGCCATTGATTGTGATAATTCGCCATTAAAGAATCGCGAAACTCTTTAGCAATGATTGAGGAGGCGGCAATAAAGTAATTTGTGTTATCGCCCTTAATAATTGGGACTATTTCGCTAATTTTATCTTGTAATTTGAAAGGTATAAAATTGCCATCGACCAAGATGGTAGTAGGAAAGATCTGGTATTTGGTAATAAAGTTTTTATATGCCAAATGCATTGCTAATTTTGTCGCTTCAAGAATGTTGATTTTGTCGATAATGCTGGGCGGGACTTCGCCAATGGCAAAATTAACTTTTTCTACAAGGATTTTATTGATAAAATAGCGGTTTTTTTTGCTAAGTTTTTTTGAATCTTTGATGAGTAGTATTTCATCGCAACTAAGAGAATTATGGCTCCAACTGGCAACAGCGGCAACAACTGGCCCGGCTAAAGAGCCTCTACCAACTTCATCGCAACCTATTATCATAATTAAATATTTATTAGCTAAGGTAAGTAAAGAGTTAGGGTGTCTTGGTTAAATTGATAACTAGAAAACTTCTTTAATGCCGACATTCCAAAAAGCGATGCACCAGCAAGATTGGGAGTGACCGAGGCTTTGACATTGCTTATCTTATAGCCATCAATATCTATTGATTCTAGGTTAACGGAAGCACCAAAACTAATGCCATTTGCGGTTTGATATCGTTGATTGTAATTAAGTTTTTTGGTATCGATACCAATTTTTCTTGCATCACCCTGAGAAATAGCAACAGAACTTGCACCAGTATCGATCATAAAAGTAATTTTCTGGCCATTAACCAATGCTTGTAAATAATAATGACCGTCGTCGGATATTTTGATAATAATTTGTTTATTCTCTTTGTTTAAAATAGGCTTACTAGGATTTATTGATGATGCAATTCTTTGTTTAAAATCATTGAACTCAAAACGATAAGAATATAGAGCAATAACAAAAAGCCCTAATAAAAGCCATAATATGCAATATTTAACCACTTGCCGTAGAGCGATATCTTTTCTTGAAATAAGACCTGCAATTAGCATTGTCAAAACAACAATACTAATAATTATCGAAGGGGCATTTTCGCTATTCATAAAGTGTTAATATTGTTAAATTTTCATCAACAAAGAATTGGCATTATTAAGCTCTTCAACTAATCTAACATTTTGTTCAGCAGTGCCAATTGTTATTCTTAAATAATTCGATAAATTATAAGATTGCATCGCTCTAACAATAATTCCTTGAGATAATAGGTGATTATTAGCTATATCGGCATTTTTTTCTGAGAAAAAATTAAATAGTAAAAAATTTCCCGATGAGTTTAGTGCTGAAAATGATTTACAGTCCTTAAGAATATTTTGAATAAGATTTAATTGAACTTGATTATGATTCTTCGATTCTAATAGAAAATCGTTATCGTTAATGGCAGCAATAGCAGCAACTTGAGCGGCTCCAGAAACATTAAACGGCCCTCTAACTTTATGCAAAATATTGGCAATTTCTTTGCTAGAATAGCACCAACCAATTCTTAAAGATGCCAAGCCGTAAATTTTAGAGAAAGTTCTTAACACCACAACATTGGCAAAATTTTTAACAAAATTAAGATGATCTGGGTAATCTGCATTTGTGGCAAATTCTTCATAGGCACAATCTAGAACTACAAGAATATTGGAAGGTATTTTTGATACTAAATCTAATAGTTCCCGTTGATTTAAATAGGTTCCTGTGGGGTTATTGGGGTTAGCGAGAAAGATGATTTTTGTTTTATCTGTAATGGCATTCAAGATATTGTTAGCACTGGCTCTAAGGTTCTCTTCTTTTGCTTTAATAACTTTTGCCCCTATCTTTTGTGCAGATATTTCATACATCAAAAAGCCATATTCACTAATTATCACCTCGCTATCTTTATTGGCAAATGCCAAAGTGAGTAAAAAAATTAACTCGTCGGAACCAGCACCGCAAACTATGTTTTCAGCCTCGATATTTAGACGATTAGCAATAGCAACTCTTAGGTCGTGGCAACTAGCTTCTGCATAACGAAAAAGCTTGTCTTTGTGGTTTAGGAATGCCTCTTCAGCTTTTTTACTACAACCAAGAGCATTTTCATTCGAGGAGAGTTTAATGACAGCTTTGTTTATACTGGCTTTACTGCTACCCGGAATGTAGTTATTGATTTGATTAATGCAATTATTTGCAACTGGAAGTTGTTGCAATAGCGATTTATTGTTCTTCATTTTGCTGTTGATAAAGATGATTAATTTTGCTAATTAAGTTTTTTATGTGAAAAATATCATCGAAATCTATTATAATTTTACCCTTTTGCTTATTATTGTTGTAATTAATTTTTACCTCGCATTCTGTGAGATCTGCAATATCTTTACTTATTTGCTCTAAGTATTGAGAACTAATAAATTTTGTTCCTTCATTTGTATATATAAAAGCTTGCTTATCGCCACTAGCATTAACTATTGCATCGTTATTAATTTTATTTTTAGCAATAATTTTTTGATCACGAACCTCTTTTTCAACATCTTGGACACTCATTTTGTTAGCAACTATCTTATTGGCAAGCTCCTCTGGGGACTCTGCCGATAACAAGGCCCTAGCATGACTTGTTGAAATTAACTTTTTATCTAGTAATTCACGGGCAATTTGCGGTAAATTAAGTAGTCGCATTGTATTGGCTATATAAGCCCTACTCTTACCTATTTTCTTTGAAAGATGCTCTTGAGTGTAGGAAAACTCTTCTAATAGCTGTTTATAGCCCTCCGCCTCTTCAATTGGCGAAAGATCGGACCTTTGAACATTTTCAATGATTGCTAATTCTAAAGCTTGATGATTGTTAATTTTTTTAACAATAGCAGGAACATATTCTAAAGATAGTAATTTTGATGCTCTAAAACGTCTTTCACCAGCTATAATTTCGTAGTGCTTACCGTCTTCTACCCTTCTTAAGATTAGAGGCTGAAGAATCCCGTGTTCTTTAATTGAATTAGCAAGATCGATAATTTCTTCTTCATTAAAGTTTTTACGGGGCTGATAAAAACCAGCAATAATTTTTACTACAGGGATATTTTCTATTGAATTGCTAAATAGGTTTTTAGAATCTTGCTGAGATAAAAAAGAGTTATTTAAACCTCCTTTTCTTTCCCCTAAGAGTGCAGATAGACCGGAGCCAAGTTTTTTATTGACAGGTATCTTATTTATGGCTTTGCTAGTATTGTTTTGCTGAGATGTTTCTTCTGTCATATTTGTAATAGTTTAGGCTAAAATAGTTTCAATAAAACAAAAATATTTATCTTTCTTAATAAAGCAAATATTTTATTTAACGAATAGCAATAAATAAAACAGAAATCGACTGAAGAATAAATTTAAATGTAGCGAGTAATAAAATCAAAACGACATATTTTTATTGTGTCGTTTTGATTTTATTGCTATTCTGATGCGATTTGATTTTCTTCTGTGTTATCTGAATCCTTTGATGAAGATGTAGATTTGTCTTTGTTTTGATTTTTACGATAAGCTTTTAAAAGCTGATCGGTTTCCGATTCACTACGAGTTACCACAACCAATATATTAAAGACAGATTCGCTGTGTATTGCTATCTCGACTTCATAGACACCGATTTCTTTAATTGGCTTTCTTAAGCGAATAGCGGAGCGATCTATAGAATCTTCTTTAATTAGGCTTGAAATTGAATTTACAATTTTTATTGACGAAACAGAACCATATAATCTTCCATCGTCGGAAGCACTTTCGATTATGACTATGTTTTTGCCTAATAATTTACCTTTAATAGATTGAGAATGATCTATTAACTTTTGATTTTCGGTTTCGAATTCCTTTTTCTTGGCTTCGAAGATTTTTTTATTGTTGTCGTTGCAGTGTATTGCTAGTTTTCTTGGTATTAGATAGTTTTTTGCATAGCCATTAGCCACTTCTACCATTTCACCAATTTTGCCAATATTTACTACATTTGCTGTTAAAATTACTAACATCTTTAATTATTTGATTAATTTTGTTGATTGTTATCGAGACCGATTGGTGATATTAAGCCAAGCTGACGAGCTCTTTTTATTGAAACCTTAATTGCATTTTGTTTTTTACGAGAAACATTAGAAATACGGCTTGATATTATCTTACCTCTTTCGCTGATGAATTTTTTTAGCAATTTAAGGTTTTTATAGTCTATTTCCGATATGTCTATTTCTACCAATGGGCAAGAACGACGTTTTTTTGGCATTACAGACTGGTTAACCAGAGATATTCGAAGAAATTCTTCTGGTTGCTGGTTCTTGTTTTCTTGAATTTCGCTCATTTTAAAAATTATTTAGTTGATTAATAGCTATCGAAGTTCATTCTTTCTATCAATAGATCTGTTTTGCTAGGTGTATATTCTTCATCTTTAGCTTTTTCTCTTTCCTTATGGTAGTCTGTAGCACTTGTTGAAGCATATAACTTAGATTTAGCAACATGTTTTTTTGTTTTAAAAACACGGCTACGAACTATATCTTCGTTGTATTTTACAATTCTTTCCATTTCTTGAACTGCAGGATAGGCAGAATTTATATTAAGAAGGACATAATGACCCTTGCTATTTTTTTTGATTGGATAGGCGATATTAATAAGACCCCAATATTCTTTACTAACGATTTTACCACCAAAATCTGTAATGATTTTGCTTAATTTTACAACTAGATTATCGACATCTTCAAGGGTTAAATCAGGTCTAGTAATAAGAACAGTCTCGTATAGAGGCATTGATTTTATTTATTTTAAGTTTGATATAATAAAAAAATGCAAACAATATTGCAATTTGATAGCCAATCAATTTATTGCTTTGTTTTTAAAAGGCAATATTTTTTTTTAAAAAAATTACAAATAACAATTGATAATTTATTTATAAAGCTATTTAATCAATAAACACTTAAAGCTATACCTATAAATCGCTTGCAAAATTAGCAATTAAATAAAATTGCGAGTTATCGCCATAATTAACAATAAAACAAGATTCTACCTAATAAATATGCAAATTCTTAACCGTAAAGCAAGATTCAATTACGACATAAACGAAGAATTAGAAGCTGGAATAGTGTTAGAAGGCAGTGAAGTAAAGTCGCTAAGGCTTTCTCGTGCCAATATCGCCGAATCATATGTTGCTGAAAAATCTGGAGAGATATTTTTGATAAATTCTCACATTAGCGAATATCCTGGGGCGAACCGCTTTAATCACCTAGTCAAAAGACCAAGAAAACTACTTCTTAACAAAAAACAAATCGACAAAATCTCTGGAAAAATTAATAAAGAAGGTGCAGTTGTTGTTCCTTTAAAAATTTACTCTAACAACAAGGGTTACATCAAGGTTCTGCTTGGTATTGGCAAAGGCAAAAAATTACATGACAAAAGACATTCAATTAAAGAAAGAGAAGAAAAAAGAAGAATGCAACGAAATCAAGAATAGTTTATCGATTAATAATTAATAAAACATCATCACAGCAAAATGCAATCGCCACTACAAGAAGAATTATCGAATTTTCTTAATAGAAAAATTAGCGACTTGAAAGGTGTTGGCAAATTTTTTAGCGATAAAGTTGCCACCCTAGTTAATGGAAAAACTTTTTTTTACCTGTTGTTGCATAAACCGATTCAGGTAGCAGAGGTAAAAATCCTTCCAAAATTATCGGAAATAACCAATGGAGAGCTTGTAACAATTAAAGTTAGAGTTGAAAAACATTATCCTAACGAGCAAAATTCCGACAAAAAACAACCCTACAAAATTCTTTGCTACAATCTTAGCGGTTATATAAGTTTAGTTTTCTTTAGAATATTTCCAAGCCAAATAAATCAATTAGCGGTAGGAAATGATGTCTTGATAACGGGAGTGGTTAATAAGAAATACAATGAAAACCAGATGGTGCATCCAAAAAAAATTACTATCGAGAAAAATGCCAATACAAATGTCAATACAAATGCCACTACAAATGCCACTACAAATGCAAGTGTAAATGGTGTTGATGCAAAAAACATCACAACCTATCAAAATATCGATAGACAATGTTTGTATCCGCTAACAAATACAATAACGAATCAATTTATACTTAATCAAATAGGCTTTTTACTGCAAAAAATTAAGCAATATCAATATTTATTGACACAAAACAAGGTCTCGTTCGAATGGCATAATCAGCATATTTTAAGAAAATTATCAATTCCTAGCTTTCTAGAAGCAATAATAAACTTGCATCAACCAAGAAACAATAAAGAAATTGAAAATACTGGCAGTAATTTTAATTTAGCCAAAAGAAGGTTAGCATTTGATGAGCTTTGCGCTTGGCAAATAGGCTTCCTGCAAGCAAAACATTTACTCAAAAATCGTAAAAATAACGAAGAAAAGAGCGGTTTATCAATGGTAAATAACCCCGATATAGATATTTTTATCAAGCTATTCGACGATAACTTGCCATTTAATCTTACTAAACAGCAAAAAGAGATTTGCCATCTAATTGCCGAAGAATTAAAAACCTCAAAAAGAATACTAAGACTACTGCAAGGCGATGTCGGCAGTGGAAAAACCATCGTGGCAATTTTTGCTACTCTGATTGCCGTTTTGCAAGAAAAACAGGTTGCGATAATGGTTCCTACTGCAGTATTGGCAAATCAACATTATCAATATTTTCAGAAAATCATTAATTTTTTGCAAGACAAAATAGCCGATAAATTACCTTCATTTAAACAAAATCTAACTAGCAAATCGATATCTTTACTTACAAGCAACATAACCAATAAAAAATATTTAGAAACCACGGAACAGCTTATCAATAACAAAATATCGATTGTCATTGGTACACACGCGGTTTTAGAAGATGCGGTAAAGTTCCACAATCTCGGCTTGGTAATAATCGATGAACAGCATCGATTTGGGGTAATGCAACGGGTTAGGCTAGCAAATAAGGGTGCAGATGTTTCTTGCTTACTGCTTAGCGCTACACCTATACCTCGAAGTTTAATGATGGCACTTTATCAGGATATAGATGTATCGATTCTTAGTGAAAAACCACAAAACAGACCAAAAATTAAAACTTCAATTATTAGCAAAGCAAAAGTTGAAAATCTTTGTCATTCGCTAAGAAATGCCATTGAAAAAGGTGAGAAAATTTACTGGATATGCCCAGCAATAACAGACAACAGCGATAGTGAAAATAATAAAAAAACTAACAACAATAAAGATTTGGGCGAACTATTTTATAATGAGGAGTCGCAATATTCAGAAATGGCTAATGTTGAATCGCGATATTTAGAACTGCAGAAATACCTCTCGGCAGATTTAGTTGCAATGATTCATGGCAAAATAAAAGAAAAGGACAAGCAGGAAATTATGAAAAATTTTTCCGACATAAATTCTAAAGCGAGAATATTAGTTGCAACCACGGTAATTGAGGTAGGAATAGATGTTAGCGATGCGACAATTGTGATAATTGAAAATGCCGAAAACTTTGGACTTGCCCAATTGCATCAATTAAGAGGAAGGGTTGGAAGGGGCACGAAAGAATCTTATTGCATCCTGATTCACAAAAACAAAATTGGTCTTAATTCAAGAAAAAGACTAGAAATTCTTAAAAATAGCAATGATGGTTTTTATATCGCAGAAGAAGATTTGAAAATGCGAGGTAGTGGCGACATTGGCGGAACAAAGCAAAGCGGTTTCCCAGAATTTAAAATTGCTAATCTTAGTGAAGACTTTGATTTACTTAATTACAGTGGCGAAGTGGCAAAAAACATTATAGCAGTAGATCCTAACCTTACTAGCGAAGCTTATTGCAACTATCGAAACCTTGTAAATATATTTCAACAAAGTCAGGAATCGACAAAAATTATCGCAAAAATTATCGACGGGGGCTAGCAACCTAGCTAGTTTGATGCAACTCTAGCTTGATGTAAATAAAAGAGTAGCTCAAAACTTACTAATTTTACAGCAATATTATTTCGGTAATCGGCAACAACAAATAGCTATTGTGCCAATTCTAGATTTTCTGGCGATATTTTTGGTATTTCTGTTGATTTTTCATAGTCAAAAACATTTTTCTCATTTTCAGTAGGTATCTCTTGATATTTTGGCGGAATAATTAGCGGATTATAATCTACTTTCTTACTACAGCCACCTAATAAAATCAACAATAAAATTAAGGTAAAAAAACTATTTTTCATTATGATAAATCTTTTGATGGGTTAAAACTGATAAAATATTATTTGTAAAATTTTTTCTTTGTTAAATCAAATATTAGAAAAACAAAAACCCCGCAACAAATTGCACTATCTGCCAAATTAAAGGCTGGCCAGTGGTATTGTTGCCAATGAAAATCTAAAAAGTCGGCAACTCCACCGTTAAAAGCACGGTCTATCGCATTACCAAAAGCCCCACCAATAATTAAACCTAATGAAAAATTGACCCCATAGCTATTGTGAAAAGATGCATAAATCATCATAATCACCCCAATAGTAAATTGAATTATTGTAAATATGAGCATAGAATTTTCAAGATCATTAAACATACCAAAGCTAATGCCTTTATTTACCACCATAACTAAAGAGAAAAACGGCGACAATTCTTTCGTCAGCCCTTCCTGAGTTGCTAAATAGTTAAATATTAATTTTTTAGTAGATAGATCGGCAATTGTAATAATTAAAGCAACGAAGATAGTAAGAAAGAAGTATTTTGAGCAGAAATTTAATAAGTGGTGACGAAGATTGTTTTTGCTGTTTTTTTGAGTGATTTTCGCCAATCTATTGATTTTATTGTGCTTTTGAGTCATATTTTGATAAATATTATTTTTTAGATAAGATAGGAGAGGCGGTGGTTGCAATCGTTATTTTAAGATCTATCAATTCCTGACAAAGATCGTTGAATTGAGCTTGCAACAGCGATAAATCTTGCCGATTCTTTAATTCCAGAGCGATTTCTATCTCGGATATTTTTTCTGCGATTTTTAATTTATTTTTAAGCCTATCTGCAACTGCCAGATTAGCAAGATCGCCCTTCACAATTTCAAGATCTTTGTTGATTTTAACGATTAAATCGGCTAATAATCTTGCTTCAATATCTGCTTTTGAATTATCGAGAGATTGAAGAAGTTCTTGTTTAACAATTTCTGCACTAAGGCCGAAGCTAGGCTTAACCTCTATTTCCTGCTTGATATTTAGATTCTCTTCTGTTGCAATAACCCTAAGTAAGCCATCGACATCTATTGAAAAACTAACAGCAACTTTGATTATCCCCGGTGGCAATTGTGGCAAATTGTCGATTTTAAAATAGGCTAAAGATCGGCAATCTTTAGCAATTTCTCTTTCGCCTTGAACGATATGAAAAATAATTGCGGTTTGCTTTTCCGTGTAAGTGGTAAAATATTTAATTTTCGATATTGGGACAGGAGTGTTTCTTTCGATAATTTTATCTACGATACCACCCATCATTTCTAGCCCCAAGGAAAGAGGCACGACATCGATTAACAAATGTCTATTTTTATCGACCACAGTTCGGTTGAGTTGATTTGCCTGAATTGTAGCCCCAATTGCTACCGCCTTGTCCGGATCTAGGTTGGTAAGAATTTTTTCTTGTTTTATTATTGTGGCAAGCCAATCTTTTATTGCCGGAATTCTTGTTGAGCCACCAACTAGCAACAAAGATTCTATGTTTTCTGTTGTTAGATCTAGATCTAGCAACAGTTGATTGACAATTTTAATGGTTTTTTTAATTAATTCTTTATTTATTTCTACAAAATCTTCTTGGGTTATCGTTATTTTTTGCCAATCTTGTTGTTCGTTGTCGTTATGAATAACAATTTCTTTGAGCTCGCTTAGTTGTTTTTTAAGCTCCCTCGCCTCTTCAAAAGTAATTGTTAAATTAAATTTTTTCTGGAGGAATTGCTGTAAATTATAGTCAAAATCATCGCCTCCCAAGTTATTATCTCCAGCGATACCAAGAACTCTAAAAACCCCTTTTTCCATTTTTACAATCGATGCATCGAAGGTTCCGCCACCAAGATCGTATATAATATAAATTCCCGGTTTTTGTTCGTTAATATTAAAGCTAATTGCCGCCGCTGTAGGCTCATTAATCAACCTAACCACTTGCAAGCCAGCAATTTCAGCAGCATATTTAACAGCATTTTTTGCCGAATCGTCGAAGTAAGCAGGAACCGTAACAACTGCCTTAGTTATTGTTTTTTCTAGCCGTTTCTCGGCAATTTGTTTAAGATAAGAGAATATTTGAGAGGCGATCAACTCTGGCGAATATTTATTTTTACCAATTTCTAAGTAGAAGCCTTGATTTTCGCTGTTTTGAACGATATTAATTTTTTTTGAAAAATTTACTGCAATTTCTTTTGCTTCTTTATAGCTTTTACCAAAGAATCTTTTGATTGAATTGATAATTATCAGATCTTCGTTGTTCATCTTGCTAATTGCAACATCGTTGCCAACCGCAACAACATCGCCCTCGAGATTAAAAGCAACTAAGGATTGATGTAAAAAAGAAGATGATTGATTTGAGTTAAAAAATTTAATAAACTCTTTCTGGTCAGATTTATGGTCAAAATCTTCTTGATTCACAATAGCAACTAGGGAATTAGTGGTGCCAAAATCGATACCAACTATCGGCTCAAACTCTATTTTTTCGTTTGTTTCTGGTGATGTCAAAGAATTTTCTTTGCCAATTTTAATAAGTGCCACTTCTTTTTGATTGTTAAATAGTTAATTGATTATTAAAAATAATGTCGAGATAAGGAGTTTAATCTTTGCCAAAAGACTTATTTGATAAATACTTCTTTAATTGATAACAAGGTAAATAGGTATTCAAAAAAAAACAAGTCAATATATTAAATTTTACCTATATATTGCTTTATTTTCTGCTTATTGTTAAAAAAATAGCGAGCAATAATAAGTTTTTGTGCCGATTCTTCAATATTGCTTTGATAAATTTGCATCGACTCAACGACTAATTTATTAATGTCATTATCGATATCGGCCAGCATTTGTTTTAGCTTAGTTGCATCTTGTTTGTTTTCTTCAATCTCTTCTTGAAGTAAAAATATATTAGCCAATTCGGTTGCAGAAACTTTAACATAACAATCTTCAGCGGTAATATCGATTTTATTAAGTTTTAACAAATAGACCGCTCTCGATAAGTCGTTACTTAATATCTGATAAGCTTCGTTAATTTTTTCTATTGGATTTTCTATTGGAAAATCTGTTATTTTAACTTCGCTACAACCATCTGGGTGATGCTGGTTTTGTAGCTGGTAATATTTGGTCTCGAGAAGATTTTTATTAACCACAAACTGGCAAGGTAAATCGAAATATTCAAAGAAATTTTGCATTTTATAGCTAATTTATTTGCTTAAATTTTGTTTCCTACTCCAGAATATTAGGGCAATAATACTAACAAAAGAACCAAATAAAACATAATAAAACATTGAAAATAAACCAAAATTCTTTATAAGAAAAGTTAGAATCAGCGGTGCTGTTCCACCAAATAGTGCGGCGGTGAAGCTATAACTAAGCCCAACCCCAGAAGAGCGAACCTCTATTGGGAAATTATTAACAATTATTTTTGGCATCATTCCTTGAAAAGTGCCAAGTAAAATTCCACCAATAATAAAGACTAACCAAAGATTGATTTGACCACCATCTATCAATGCTAGTAACAAAAATGGAGTGAAAACAGCAATTAAAGCTGCGGAAGGCATTAATATATTTTTCGGATTCAAGATGTCGGCCAAATATCCAAAAAATGGTGTAGAAAACATAAAGGCAAGCAATATTACAGTATGAAACTTCTCGATCTCAATTGGATCGTAGTTAAATAAATTCATTATTGTTTTAGAAAATACAACAAAAGTGTAGATAGGAATAGTAATAGACATAAATATACCGCAAGAAATAAAAAAACTACCGCGATGCTTTGTAATAATTGTTTTTAAGGGTTTTTTTATTAATTTATGTTGCGATTTAGCCTGTTTAAAAGCATCGCTTTCTTCAAGATGACTCCTTAAATAAACACCAATTATACCAATAAAAATGCTAGCAATAAAAGGAATTCTCCAAGCAAAACTTTCTATTTGTTCGGCGGTGAAATATTTGTGTAAAGCGACAACAACAGAAGAAGCAACAATCATCCCTATGGCAATGCTGGCCGTTGAAAAAGAACCATAAAAACCCTGACGATTTTTTGGTGCAGATTCAACTAAAAATGTTGAAGATGCCGAAAATTCTCCACCAAGAGATATTCCTTGCAAAATCCTCATCATTATTAGTAATATAGGAGCTAAAACCCCAATTTGATAATAAGTTGGTAAAAATCCAATAATCGTTGTAGGGACGGCAATTAAGACGATAGAAGTTGTTAAAGATGTTTTTCTACCAAATCGATCGCCGATATAGCCAAAAATTATACCCCCTAAAGGCCTAGCAATAAAGCCAACAGCAAAAGCGGCAAAGCTTATCATTGTAGACAAATATTTGTCATTTGTAGGGAAAAATAATGTTGCAAATATTTCGGTAAAATAAGCATATAACAGATAGTCATACCACTCTAGTGCATTGCCGACTATTGCCGAAAACAAGACTCTTTTTTTCATTGCTCGACTAGGTTAATTTTAGGGTTAATTTGGGATTCATCTTAGAATTTAGTTTTGGATTATAATTTTAGCTCTGGCTATGTTTTAACCTAATCAACTAACTTTAGCGGTTTATGTATAAAATAACTTCTTTTAAATGCAAGATAATTCTAAAACAAATATTTTTTACAAAAAGATGCTAATTTTATTAAATAGTAGCTGTTTTAAATCTTGTATTTAAAAAAGTCGCAATTAAAATCGAGTTGAATTTTTCTAAAACTTTGCCATAGATTATGATATAGATTATTGATACAGATTATGCTAGTATTATGTTATAATTATTGCTATTTTACTAAAAATTTTATTACTATATTCTGCTAATATTTGCAATATTTCATTAACCGCAAAAATTAGCAACCAAATAAATCAATTAAAACCATTAATAATGTCCACTCAATACACTTTATCGATAATAAAACCCGACGGCACTTCTCGCAACTTAACTGGCAAAATTAACACCAAATTCGAAGAAGCTGGCTTGCAAATCGTCGCTCAAAAAAGAATGTTATTATCAACAAAAATCGCTGGAGATTTCTACTCCGTCCATAAAGATCGCCCATTTTTTAACGATCTTGTTAGTTTTATGACTTCTGGCCCTGTCTTGGTTCAGGTTTTAAAAGGCGATAATGCCGTAGCAAAAAACCGCGAAATTATGGGAGCAACCAATCCTGCAAATGCCGAAGCCGGAACTATAAGAAAAGAATTTGCCTTATCAATAGAAGCAAATTCAGTTCATGGCTCCGACAGCCTAGAAAATGCTGCAACAGAAATTGCCTTCTTTTTTGCTAAATACGAAATTGTCGAATAGTAAAATTATCCACAAAGCTAGGCTGGCTTTAATAATCGGCCTAGCAACCTAGAATTTACAAAACACTAATTCTATCTTAAAATAAAATGACAATTGTGAACGATTCAGATAATCGAGCCTTACCAAATAATACGCTCAAACAAAAATTATCGGAAAATCTAGATGATGCTATTTTAATATTTGCCGATGGCACATATTTTAGCGGTAAAAAAATTGGAGCAACGAAAATCTCGGTTGGCGAAATTTGCTTTAACACCTCAATCACAGGATATCAAGAAATACTAACAGACCCATCCTACCTCGGACAAATCATCAACTTTACCTTCCCTCATATTGGCAATATTGGCACCAACTCTAATGATTACGAAGGAAATAATATTAAAGCAAGTGGCTTAATTATTCGCGAAGACATTACCAATCCAGCTAATTATCGTGCCAATAAAAACTTTAACCATTGGCTGATAGAACAGCAAATTAATGGCATTACAACAATCGATACTCGGCTTATAACTCAAATGGTTCGCACCACAGGAGCGAGCTTTGTTGCAATTATAACAGTGGCAAATCCACTAGATTTTAATAATATCGATTTTGATGCAATAGTAGCAGAACTAAAAAGCAAGAATCACCTTAGTGGCAAAGAGTTGGCAAATGAAGCAAGCCAAAATCTTCAATTCAAATGGGAAAAAGAAGGAAAATGGCAACAATCAATCAATCAGCACAATAATCATAAATCTGGCAATCGTCATAAAGTTGTAGCAATAGATTACGGTGCAAAACTCAATATTCTTCGCTGTTTAACCGAAGTTGGTTTCGATGTAGAAGTTGTAGGGTCCAAAGCAACTGCTCAAGAAATTATCGCTCTTAATCCAGACGGAGTTTTTCTTTCAAATGGCCCTGGAGACCCAGCAGAAACAATCAAATACAGCAAGGAAACAATATTAACAATATTAGAGAAACAAATTCCTATTTTTGGCATTTGCTTAGGTCATCAATTACTTGCCCTCGCCAGTGGTGCAACAACTTTTAAAATGTTTCAAGGTCATCGCGGGGCAAATCATCCCGTGCAGAATCTTCATAGTAAAAAAGTCGAAATAACCAGCCAAAATCATGGCTTCGCAATAGATCCATCTTCATTGCCAAGTCATATAGAAATTACTCATATCTCATTATTCGACAAAACCATCGAAGGAATTAAATTAAAAAATGCACCAGCTTTTTCTGTGCAATACCACCCAGAAAGCTCTCCCGGACCTTCCGATAGCTATTATCTATTTCAAGATTTTTTTAACCTAGTAAGCAATGAAAAAGAAAGAAAAATTAATGCTAAATAGTGGCAATTATAGGTTTTATTAATCATTAATATCGTTTATCGATGCTCGCAGAAACCTCAACAATGCAAAATTTACAACCAACAGATTCTAATAAGAAATCTCTTTTAATCGAAATCTTAACGGAAGAAGTTCCTGCTTTGATGCAAGTCAGGGTGGCAGAAAATATATCGCAGATTATCTACGAACAATTCCTAAAGGAAGAATTGACAATAGAAAAACAGCAAATCGAATATTTTGTTAGCAATCGCAGAATGTCTTTTTTTGTTAAATCTCTTTCTTCGTCCTACAGTACCAATGCAACAGTCAAAATCGGTCCAAAAATCAACAGCAATCAAAGTGCCATTGACGGCTTTTTAAAGGCAAATTCATTAACAAATATTAGTCAATTAGCAATTGTAACACAGAATAAACAAGAGTTTTATTCGCTTAACATCTCATCAAAAACCATTTCAACCAAAGATGCCATCGCCAAAGCTCTTAGTGGTATCTTTGCAAAGTCGGTTGTTCTTTGGCCAAAAACAATGATCTGGCAAGACGAAAGCGGTCACAACTGGCAATGGATAAGGCCTGTTCGCAATATTTGTATTTTACTCGACAAAGAAATAATAGATTTTAAATATTTCGGACTTACTGCCAATAACTTGTCTAATGCTTTAAATCGTCAGAAAATTACCATTAATTCTAGCTGTGAATACTTTAAAAATCTAGAGTCTCACGAGGTTATTGCAGATCACAAAAAAAGAAAACAAATTATCGCAAATCAAATATCGCAAATTACTACTGAAAATAACCTAATCGCAATCGACAACGAAGATTCTTCATTATTAAACGAAGTTGTTGGAATGTGTGAAAATCCTAATGCCTTAATTGCCGAAATACCGCAAGAATTTCTTAATTTACCAGAAGAATTATTAGTTAAAACCCTTAGAAACAACCAAAGATATTTTTGCTTAAAAGACCAAAATCACAAATTGTCGGCAAAATTTATCTTTATTAACGATATAAGCAATTTAGCACTGTCTATCCCTGCTAATTGCAACAGAATCACTAGAGATCATCAAAAGCTTGTTAGGGCAAGGCTAAATGATGCAATGTTTTTCATCAATGAAGATTTAAAAACCCCACTTAGTCATCGCTACGAAAATTTAAAAAATATTGTATTTAATCAAAAAATTGGCTCCGTTTTTGAAAAAACTACCAGAATTTACCAAATTGCAAAATTTATTGCTTTTTTTATTCCGTCGTCAAATCTACATAATTTAAAAATTGCTTGTGAACTATGTAAAAACGACCTTGGGACAAAAATGGTTGCCGAAATGCCAGAATTACAAGGTAAAATTGGCGGTTTTTATGCAAC
The DNA here is from genome assembly GCA_945862535.1 of Rickettsia typhi. GTDB lineage: Bacteria > Pseudomonadota > Alphaproteobacteria > Rickettsiales > UBA1997 > JAJTDS01. Next base: position 101,238 of record CAMAYG010000001.1, read on the forward strand.
AAAAGAAGGTTATGAAGAAGAAATATCGCTAGCAATATCCGAGCATTATCTACCAATTTCCGCAAATGACTCGGAACTGCCAAAAACCGCAATAGGAACAACAATTTCAATAGCCGATAAAATCGACTCAATAGTTAGTTTCTTTATTATAGGCGATAAACCAACTAGCTCTAAAGATCCGTTCGCCCTCAGAAGAATGGCACTTGCAATAATAAAAATTTGCCTAGATCAAAAACTTAAATTGCCCTTTAATAACCTTATTAGTAAAGCAATTAATCTACATTTAAAAACCCTAAAAGAACAATCAAAATTACAAAATCAAAATCTTATTGCAATTAAAACTACCTTACAAGCAGAAATATTAATGTTTTTTAGCGAAAGATTAAAATTTTATCTAAAAGATCAGCTTAAATATAAGGCAGAATTAGTAAATGCTGTCATGAGTTCACAATTCAAAGCTTCAGACAAGCAAACATTAGAGATTAACACAGTTTTTAGTAAAATAGACTTCATAAACACAGCTTTGCAAGACGAAAAGTTAAAACAGATTTTTATTATAGCGAAAAGAATTGGCAATATCTTGCAAAACCAGCCACAAGAATTTTTATCAATTAGCAAAATATCACGATTCCTACTTGCAAATGATACAGAAAAAGCAATATATCGCAAAATCAAACAAGAAAAAAAGCACTATCAGAAGGCAATTAAAGATCAAGATTTTTTAACAATTACCAAAATTCTACTATTATTTGTTGAAAATTTAGAAAACTTCTTTGAAAATGTCTTAATTAACGACGAAAACGAAAAATTAAGGCAAAATCGAATTCAAATTCTTCTTCATTTTCAGCAGATGATAATCGATTTTATTGATTATCGACAAATAGAAATATAAATCAAAACATATGTCTCGAAAGCACAATTTTAACCGCCTCAGAACAATTGCAAATAGCAATAACAGAAAAAAACTCAGGGGAAATCAAAAAACTTTTCCTATTTATTTTCTTCTTCCCAATCTTATCACTTTAAGTAGCTTGTGCCTAGGATTATCATCGATTCGCTATGCTTTTCATGGTAATTTTATTGTTGCTACATCGTTAATAATTGGGGCGGCGATATTAGATGGCATAGATGGCAGAATTGCTAGGCTTTTAAAGGCAACTAGCGACTTCGGTGCCCAGCTCGATTCTCTTGCAGATTTTGCTAATTTTGGCATCGCTCCTGGTTTTGTGCTATATTTCTGGATGAATTCTTTTTATGACATCAAAGGATTAGACTGGGCATTGGTAATGTTCTTTGCGGTTTGTTGTGCCATAAGACTCGCTAGATTTAATGCAGATTTACAAAATAATAATAATCCCGTTCTCGACAAATATTTTTTCAAAGGTATTCCATCGCCTGTCGGTGCCCTACTTTCATTATTGCCAATATTTCTTCATTTCGAATTTGGTGAAGGTTTTTACGACGAAGCATCAAATATTGCTACTTACTCTTCTGCTATTGCAATACTTATGGCAAGCAGAATCCCAACAATTTCAATTAAAAAAATCAACATCAGAAGCGAGTTTCTATCGATAACTTTTATCTTATTATGTGCCTTAATTATAGGGCTAATAATAGAGCCGTGGCTAACATTAATTTCAATTGGATTTGTCTATCTTGCCACAATTCCAGTTTCAATTTTCTTCTTTTTTAAAATCGAATTAAATACTAAAGCATTAAAAGTTAAATCTAATAACTAACAATTAAAACAAATGAGAATCTTAGTTATCAACGGGCCGAATCTTAATTTACTAGAAAAAAGAGATAAAAAAATATATGGTGACACCTCTCTTGCAAAAATATCGGAGCAGTGCCATAAGCTAGCTCAACAACTAGCAATAGCAGTAGATTTCAAGCAAAGCAATCACGAAGGAGAGATTATCGACTACATTCAGCAAGCAATAGAAGATTATAGCGGTATCATCATCAATGCCGCAGCTTATAGCCATAGTTCAATTGCAATTCGCGATGCCCTAGAAATTTTTAACAAACCAAAAATAGAGCTACATCTGTCGAATATATATAAAAGAGAAGCTTTCCGCCAACATTCCACTATTTCTGCGGTTGTAGATGCTGTTATTAGTGGATTGGGTGCAGATGGCTACCAAATTGCATTATTAGCAATAAAAGAACTTATTTCAAATAATCAAAGTTAATTAAGAATCTAATATGAAAGAAAATTCTATCCTTAAATTTAGCAATATCTCTAAAAATTTTCAGCAAAAGAAAGTATTAGACGATATCAGCCTCGAAATATATTCCAACGATCTATTCGGTTTTATTGGCCTTAACGGCATTGGCAAAACGACATTAATCAAAATCGCTCTCGATTTACTTTCTCAAGACCAAGGTGCGGTAGAAATTTTTAACATTAGCAACCTACTGCCAGAATCTCGTAATCGCTTATGTTACTTACCAGAAAAATTCTCTCCACCTTCCAATTTAACAGGTAGCGAATTTATTAAATTTGCCACTAGTTTCTACAATCATCAATATAGTGCTTTTACCTTAAAAGAAATTTGCGACAACCTCGAATTTAATTTCGACGATCTTAAAAAAACCACTAATCAATATTCTAAAGGAATGGGGCAAAAACTTGGGCTTATTGCTACTTTCTTAAGCAACAGCGACCTAATAATTCTTGACGAGCCTATGAGCGGGCTAGATCCAAAAGCTAGAATTGCCCTTAAAAAACAAATGATCGAATATAACAAGCAAGGAAAAACCATCTTCTTCAGTTCGCATATTTTAGTCGATATAGACGAAATATGCAACCGCATTGCCATTATTCATAATCAAAAAATTAGCTATTGTGGCAATATCCCAGATTTTAAGAGCAAACATCAAAGCACTAGCCTAGACAATGCCTTCCTTCGAGAAATCGGGGTTTTATAGAGATAGTTTACAAATTATCGAAAACTAAATCAAAGCAAATTAAATCATAATAAAATGATTAAAAACTATAATCTACGATTTATTTCATATGAAGATCTATTTGCAGTATGTAAAACAGTTATTGAATCAATTAACAAATCGACAATAGATGCAAATAAAACACTCCATAAAAATATCATAGACCCATTTTCTGCAATTTTTGAAGCTTCTTTCCACAAAATTTCACTAACACAATGGATTGAAATGGAAAAGGCTCGACAAATTCAAAAATCTTTTCAGAATGAAATTGGCAATTTTCATCAAAAAGTTCTAGGGAAAATAAATGGATGGAGTAATCTTGAAACAGGAAAGGTATTAGATATAATTAATCATAAACTCAAGATAGTTGCAGAAATAAAAAATAAATTCAACACAACCAAAGGAAATCATAAAACAATGATATATGATGATATAGAACATGAGATAACAAAAAATTATCCTAGTTACACTGGATACTATGTCTCAATCATTGATAAAAAGCAATTTAATCAACCTTTTACCCCATCGGATAATAAAACAAAAATGAAAAGGCCAAAAAATGAAAAAATTAGAAATGCTGACGGAGCAACATTTTATCAAATAGCAACAGGACAGGAGAATGCGATTGCAGATCTATATCATATACTTCCCTACATCCTATCGGATATCGCAGGAAACAATACCAATTAAATTGTAAAAGATCCTTTATTTATTGATTTATTCAAAAAATCTTTCAGACTATTATAAATCGCCAAAGAAACATCAAATCATATGTTATTTAAAGTCACCAACACCACCAAAAAATCATCAATTTTAGCAAATCAGTTTAGGAAAAGAAATTTATCGCCAAAATATTATAACAAGGATCACGATATGGAACTTTTTAATTTTTCCAAAATTAATAACTTAGCAAAGGTTAAAACTCTTGATAATCAAAAAAATATCTATCAAATTCTAAAATCACAAAGAAAAACAGATTATTCAGTTATCGAGCTATTTGCAGGGGCTGGCGGTATGGCTCTTGGCTTTGAAAATGCAGGATTAAATCACATTCTACTTAATGAAATAAATAAAGATGCTTGCAATACCCTGAAAAAAAACTTTCCAGCCGTAAATGTTGTTTGTGAGGATGTTAAAAATCTTAGTTTTACAAGCTATAAAAATAAGGTAGATATTATTCAAGCTGGCTTTCCTTGCCAAGCCTTTAGCTACGCAGGTCAAGGCAAAGGTTTTGAAGACACAAGAGGGACATTATTTTTTGAATTCGCTAGAGCGGTTAAAGAGGTAATGCCAAAAATTGCCATTGGTGAAAATGTTAAAGGGTTACTTAACCATGATCAAGGTAGAACACTTACAACGATGTTAAAAACCTTAACAGATCTTGGTTATAAAGCAGAATATAAGATTCTTAAATCTCAATATTTTGATGTTCCACAAAAAAGAGAGAGGTTAGTAATTTTTGGTATAAGAAAAGATCTCAAAGCAAATTTTATTTTTCCTAAAGAGAATGATTATATTCTTACTCTTGGCGATGCCATAAAAAACTGCCCCCCTTCAGAAGGTGCATCATATCCTCAAAAGAAAAAAGATATTCTTGCTTTAATTCCCGAGGGTGGATATTGGCGAGATCTTCCCCTTGAATTGCAAAAGGAATATATGCAAAAAAGTTTTTATCATACTGGCGGAAGAACAGGTATTGCGCGCAGACTTTCATGGAGTGAACCATCTTTAACACTAACTTGTAGCCCAGCTCAAAAACAAACCGAAAGATGTCACCCTAGCGAAACAAGACCTTTAAACATTAGAGAATATGCAAGAATACAAACCTTTCCTGACAACTGGGATTTTCAAGGATCAATCTCTGCAAAATATAAACAAATTGGTAATGCCGTTCCTGTAAATTTGGGCTATCATATCGCTACTTCGCTAATTGAAATGCTTAATAACATTAACTCAAAACAATAATATTGACAAAATAAATCAAAATCATATTGTAATTCTCGACAAGATCCTTATAAGATTAATAATAAACTTGTTAAATCTTTATAATAATGGCAATAAAATAAATTAATATCAAGTGGAGCAATTTCTTAAATCACAAAATGGTAAATCGATGATTCGAGTTAATCAGGCAGGCGAAGCTGGGGCAATTAGAATTTATCAAGGACAAATTACTGCTCTAAAACTTAAAAAAGACTTAACTAATCTAAAATTAGTTCAAGAAATGTTGCAACAAGAACAAAAACACTGCCAATATTTTAACGAATTAAGCCTTAAAACAAGAACCTCCCCTACCAAATTGCAACCAATTTGGCATTTTGGTGGCTTTGCCCTTGGTTTTGTAACGGCAATGATAAGTAGCAAGGTTGCAATGACTTGCACCGTGGCAGTAGAAGAGGTAATAGAAAATCATTACGAAGAACAGTTGCAGAATCTCAAAAGTCAACAGCTAGAAAATAGCGAATTAGCAATAAAAATCAAAGAATTTCAGCAAGAAGAATGTGAGCATCGAGACCTTGGCTATTTGCATCATGCCAAAAAATCAAAAATTTTTCAACCGTTAAGAATGGCAATTAGCAACATTACCAAAATAGCAATTGCTGTTTCAAAAAAAATTTAACCCACAATATATTTAACGAATTATCATGACCAAGCCTATTGTTCGTTTTGCTCCCTCGCCTACTGGCTATTTACATATTGGCGGAGCAAGAACCGCATTATTTAATTATCTTTTTGCAAAAAGTTTTGGCGGTAAATTCTTACTAAGAATCGAAGATACCGACAGCAAAAGATCGACCAAGGAAGCAATAGATGCAATTTATCGGGGTCTAGAATGGCTCGGGATAAATTACGAAGAACCAGCAATTTTACAATCTCGCAACCTTAATCGTCACCGCCAAATTGCTTATCAGCTTCTTGAAAAAGGTCGGGCTTATTATTGTTATACTACCGCCGAAGAATTAGCCGAAGAAAGGCAAAAAGCCGAGGCAAAAGGCGAAGTTTTTCGCTTTAAAAGCCCATGGCGAAATAAATCGATGTCGCAAAGCTCACAAACAAAACCAGTAATTCGCATCAAAGCCCCGGAAGAAGGAGCCACAACCATAACAGACTTAATCCAAGGAGCAATTACCGTTAACAACCAAGAACTAGACGACCTTATAATGCTTCGCTCCGACGATACCCCAACCTATATGTTAGCAGTTGTGGTAGACGACCACGATATGGAAATTAGCCACATAATTAGGGGTGACGACCACCTTACCAATGCTTTCCGTCAAAAAATTATCTTTAGTGCTCTAGATTGGCAAGTGCCAGAATTTGCCCATATTCCGCTAATTTACGGCAATGACGGCACCAAGATGTCGAAAAGACACGGTGCAACATCGGTTATCGACTACAAAAATATGGGCTATTTGCCACAAGCAATTCGCAACTATCTATTAAGGCTTGGCTGGTCGCATAATAACGACGAAATAATTAGCGACGAACAAGCAATTAATTGGTTTAACCTAGAAAATATTGGTAAATCACCTGCCAGATTCGATTTCGACAAACTAAATCACCTCAATAAACATTACCTCAAAGCCCTAAATAATCAAAAAATTCTCGATTTAATTAAAAACAATATCGAAAATAATATTAATCGCCAAATTAACTCTAATGAAGAAAGTCGGACACTACAAGCCTTAGATTTCCTTAAAGAAAAAGCAACAAATCTTAACGATTTTATTTTGCCAATTACCACGATTTACTGCGAAAATAACCATTTCACTTTCAGCAATCAAGAAAAAGAAGAAATCTTAGCAAGCAAGGAAATTATTAGCTTAATCATTAGTAAAATTAACACAATAAACGATTTCACCTGCAACAACATTAAAGAACAATTTAAAGAATTTAGCACTATTACCGGCTATAAAATCAAAGATTTTGGCCCGATAATTCGCCTTGCAATTACTGGCTCGCATCAATCAAGTGGCGGAATTTTTGAAAATCTAGCAATTATTGGCAAAGATCTTAGTTTGCATCGCCTAAATTTCGCTAATAATTTCGTAAAATAGCAATGTTTGGCAATAATCCAATCCTTAAACCCGAACAACATTCTGGCGATTATCTTAAAATTCAAGAAATTTTTGCCACCCTGCAAGGAGAAGGTCCTTTCGCTGGTCGTCCTGCGGTTTTCATTCGCTTGGGTGGTTGTAATTTGGCCTGCGATTTTTGCGATACCGAATTCGATTCTTTTAAAGAAATAGCCCTAACAGAAATTATCGAAACCGCCAAGAAGCTTGCAATAAATCATCAGCCACAACACCGCCTTGCCGTTATTACAGGTGGCGAACCAATGCGACAGCCAATTTTCTTACTCTGCAATCAATTAATCGCCAATGGTTTTAATGTGCAAATCGAAACAAATGGCACTTTGTTTCAAGAATTACCAGAGGAAGTTAAAATTATCTGCTCGCCCAAAAACATTAACGGCACCTATTTCCATATTCGCCCTGATTTACTTAAAAAAATCGATGCTTTTAAATTTTTAATTTCCGCTTCCAACCCAAATTATCAAAATCTTCCCGATTTTATCGCCGAAGTAAAAGTGCCAATTTACCTTCAGCCTATTGATGAATATCAGCCAAGTAAAAACCTTGCTAATCAACAGCTGGCAACTAAAATTTGCCTTGAAAATGGCTATTTTCTTTCGTTACAAATACATAAAATTTTAAATATTTCATAATTTTACTTCATTTTAACTTGTTATATTATGAAAAAACCTCACCCAATTAACTTTAATTATCAAAATATTACCGAAGGAGCAAAACATTTGTGGTTGCCCTATTGCCAGATGGCGAACCACCTACCGCAACTGCCAGTAATTGGAGCAAAAGGTAGCAAAATTTACCTTGCCGACGGCACTAAAATTGTCGATGGCATTGCTTCTTGGTGGGCAGTTGCTCATGGCTATCAGCATCCTTATATTGTTAAAACCGCAGTCAAACAACTCAAGCAATTAAGCCACATTATGCTTGCTGGCTTTGCCAATGAAGCGACCTATAAATTAGCAAAAAATCTTTGCGATTTTACCAATTTTGACCATGTTTTTTTCTCGGACTCTGGCTCTACCGCTATCGAAGTTGCCATGAAAATTGCTTGGCAATATTATATCAACATCAAAAATTACCAAAAAACTAAATTTATTTCCTTCAAAAACAGTTATCATGGCGACACTACGGGGGCAATGTCCCTTGCCGATTTAACTAGCGGTATGCATCATAAATTTAGCCATTTATTGCTACAGCATCATAATTTAGCAATGCCTCAAAGCCTTAACGATCTAAATCAATTAGCAGATTTTATTAAAAAAAATCAGCAAGAAATTGCTGGAATTTTTCTTGAACCCATAGTCCAATGTGCCGGGGGAATGAAATTTTCTAACCCAATAATCATCAAGGAAATTGCCGATTTAGCAAAAAAATATCATATCTTATTAATCGCCGATGAATGTGCTACGGGGTTCTATCGCACTGGCAAAAAATTTGCTTTTCACCACTGCCACATTGCTCCAGACATTTTGGTTGTTGGCAAGGCTCTAAGCGGAGGCTTTACCACAATTGCTGGCACCTTAACCACTGCAGAAATTTTTAACAGTTTTAAGGGTGAAGGCCTCGATCTTGCCCTAATGCACGGCCCAACCTTTATGGGCAACCCTCTCGCTTGCTCAATTGCCAATGCCTCGCTCGAAATTTTTAACCAAAATAATTATCAAGAAAAAATCCTACAAGATCAGCAACTATTAGCTAAAGAGCTAAAAATTCTTGAAAAACACCCTAAAGTAAAAGATGTGCGAGTTATGGGCTTAATTGCCGTGGTCGAATTTCATCAAATATCATGGGACGAAATTTTGCTTTTCCGCACCGAAGCAATAAAACACAATGTTTTCCTACGGCCATTTGCTAATGTTGTCTATTTAATGCCCCCACTAGTAATAACCAAAAGCGAACTAAAACAACTAACCACCGCAATTAAAAACATCATCAACCAGATTTTTAGCAAATCATGAGTAAATTCAAATCGATAATAGAAAAATTTCTTAGATTTGCTAAGAAAATAAAGCCTTGCCTTAAACAGCAAAAATTATATCCACTAGGAGCAAATTACGACGATAACAACAAATTAGAACCATATTTTTCGGCAATTGAAGATGCTATTGAGCAGAAATTTATTAATGTTGGGCTGGTTGGCGATTATTCTTCGGGTAAAAGCACGATTATCGAAAATTATCTTAAAAATTCCAAAAACAAGCACAAGGCGATTTATTTATCTTTGGCAAAAATTGGCGATTTAAAAATTAACAACAAAGATGGTGACGAGACTTGGAAAAAAACTATTCAAGAAAAAATCCTCGAATTATTGTTTTTTCAAGCAAAAGTAACGGTTCCTAACGGTTCTTTTAAGAAAGTTTTTTCCTTTTCGGAGCGTTTTAATTGGTTATTTTCAGCGCTATTGGCAATAGTTAGCACTTTTTTTATTTTTCAAGACAACCCTAGTAATCATTGGTTTTTAAAAGAAATTAGCGATGATAAAAAATCAATTTTTGCAATATTAGCTGTTTTTATTATTGCGGTGTCTTTTTTGTTGAGCACTTGTTATTATTACCTAATGCAATTTTTAACTTTTCTTACAAATATCGATTATGGCAAGTTCAAATTAAAAATAGCCGAAGTGGAGGCCGAAACCGAGCTAACAAAAATGCCGTTTCATAAGCATTTACGAGAAATTATCTATATTGTTCAGCAATTAACCGCCAAAAAATCGGCTTTAGTAATAGTTGAAGACCTCGATCGCTTTGATTCGCTCGATATATTTACCGAAATTAGAGAAATTGCCATTTTGCTTAACAGAAGCCTGGAAAAAAATAAATTAGTTTTTCTTTATGCTCTAAGATCGCAGATTTTTGTAGATCAATCAAATAAACCAACAGATAACCAACCAAACACAACAAAACAAACTCCCGATTTAGGCAAAAAAAATCATGTTGTTGATATTGGTAAATTTTTCGATGTTATTATTCCAGTAGTCAAATCTTATAATAATCATAATCTTCCTTATATTATCGTTAACCAAATAGCTGAGGTAAATCAAATTGAGAGTGAAAAAAGAGTAAATTTATTAGAAGTCACCAAGATTCTTTGCAAGAACGAAATTGTTGATTTCCGCATTGCCAATAATATTTGCAATCATTTTAATATCATCTATCGAATTTATCAGGCAAAATCAGGTAAGGATACTAAATATTGCCCTGCCGAGATCTTAGCTCTTACAATCTACAGAATCTTCGACCCCATAGATTATGACAATTTACATAACAACTGCGGTATTTTATATGAACATTTTAATACTTCCGATAATGCATATAGAGCAAGAGTAATTGAAAATACAAAGGAAACAATAGAGGAAGACTGTCATAATTGGATTAAGCGTTACGGTGCTGATCACCCATATTTTGAAGAAACTCTTAAAGAACTTACCAATAAAAGAAGTTTATTAGAACAAATCAATCTAAGATTTTGTATTAAAGACCATTCTGATTCTAATAAATTTATTATATCTATTAATCAAAATAACAATACAAGACAGTGGACGGTAGATTTAATTAACTATTCAGAAGATAATACATTAGAGAATGAATTTCAGCAAGGTTTAAAAGGTTTTCATATTCTCACTAAGATGGGTAAAAAAACACAAAATGGCTATGGAATAATAGCTGACAATTCTCTAAAAATAGTGCCTATTTTTAGAGAAATCTATAAAGAAATAAAAAAATTAAAACAGCAAGATCAAATCAATAAAATACCGCCAATTTCACTTTCTAAGGTCTCACAACAACTAATTGTCGAAAATTATATTAACAAAGATTATAAGAAATATCTATAAAAGTATCGCTTCCGCTAAAATCTATTTACTTTCTATAGATCCTGCAACTTTTGCGGAGGTGACAAGGAAGCAAGTGCCATTATTAACTCTGGATCCTGCGACTTCGCGCAGGATGACAACGGGGGGCGTTTTTACAGCAATAAAAACCTTATTCATTCAACCGACTCTTCATTCCGGCAACAAGGGGTTTCAACCCCTTGTCTCGTCACGATGACGGACGAAAGAGATCGACAACAAAAAAGGCAGTAAAAATTAGTGCAACGAAACTAGATATAAGTAGCCCGACTATGTATCACCGCAAGGGGTTAAAACAGTCTGTTGCCGAAAACTTCCTAATCCGTCATGTTTGCGACTTTGTGCAGGATGGCAAGGTGGGCGGTTTTACGGCAATAAAAGCTCGATCTAACAACCCTACCCTTGAGGGAGGGTCGAAGGCAAAGCCTTCGGGGAGGGGTCAGAAAGCTAGTTATAACTCCATACCTAATGTTGTTGAAAATATTAATTACCCCGCCTTCGAAGAGCCAATTTATTGGCTATTCAACCATCCCCCAGAAAATAAAATCTAAATAAAATCTAAATAAAATCTAAATAAAATCTTGGGGGCGGGTTGGAAACAGCCTTCATCTTCGCACGATCTCTCTCGTCATCCTGCACGAAGTTGCAGGATCTACAGAAATAAGATCAATAAATAATATTGCATTTAAAAGACAAAAATTTAAAATCAATTCTTTTAATAATTTAGCAAAATTACATATATGCAAGCACAAGAGAGGCAAATAATTAATTTTCTACAAGAGCAAAATAAACAATTCATTATTCCGATATATCAGCGAAATTATAATTGGCAAATTCCTAATTGCCAAACCTTGTTAGATGATATAATTTTTACCGAGACACAAAGCACCAGGGAAAAGAAAACCATTCATTTTATTGGTAGCATTGTTTATGTTTTCTGCGGCTCTCATAAAAGCATCGATGCAGATACCAATGAATTAACGATTATCGACGGTCAGCAAAGGCTAACAACTATTAACATCTTATATGTTGCCCTATATCGTTTTGCTAAAAATAATAATTTAAAAGAAGCCGACTTTATCTATAACCAAATCCTTACTAATCAATATGTTGAAAAAGACGAAAATAAACTAAAATTAAAGCAGGCAGAAAACAATGAAGAGGCTTTTAAGGCGATTCTTAACAATACAGAAGATAATCTAAAACAAAAGCAACAATATTCCAATATTATCACTAATTTTGAATTTTTTTATAAAAAAATAGATATTAACACTTTTTTCAATATTTACAACGGCTTAAAAAGGTTATTTTTTGTTGAAATTTCGTTAGAGCGAGACAAGGATGACCCGCAAAGAATATTTGAAAGCCTAAATTCTACAGGGCTTGATTTATCGCAATCCGATCTCATAAGAAACTTTATTTTAATGGATTTAAAGCAAAAAGAGCAAGATGCAATTTATCATCAAATCTGGAATCCTATCGAAGAAAATACAAAAGATCCAAATAGCTCAGAATCGAAGGCACCAGACTTCATTCGCGACTATTTAACTCTTAAAACAAAGCAAATTTCTAAAAAAGATAGGGTTTATCAAGATTTTAAGAAGCTTTATAGCAATAAAAAAGATGACTCATATAAGCAAGAACTCGAAAATATTAAAGCATTTTCAATCCATTATCGTAAATTAATTAACCCAAACCCAAAAACAGTTGATGATATTGAAATAAGAATGGAGCTTGAGAATATTAGAGAACTAGAAATTGGGGTTGCTAATCCATTTTTATTGCAGATTCTTGATGATTATGAAGATAGGCTGATCGACAAGGAAATTTTGATAAAGATTTTACGATTGGTTCAGAGTTTTGTTTGGCGAAGATTTGTTGTTAACTTGCCGACAAATGCTTTAAATAAGATTTTTATGTCTTTATATGACGAAATAGACCAAGAGAATTACTACGACTCGCTTTGCATTGCTTTATTAAGAAAGGGAGGTAGCGGTAAATTTCCCAATAATCAAGAAGTTAAGCGAAACTTAGAAAACCTAAATCTTTATGATTCCGCTAAAAAGAATAAGAATTACTTCTTTAAGATGTTAGAAAATTACAACAATAGAGAATATGTCGATACCGCAAATGATTCAATAACTATCGAGCACATTTTTCCTATTAACCCAGATAAACAATGGAAGCAAGACCTTAGCAATGAAGATTACGAAGACTTTCAAAGCAACAAACTGCACACCATTGCTAATTTAACCCTTTCGGGCAATAATAGCGCTTTGGGGAATCGGCCTTTTGCTGAAAAAAGAGATATGAATCGTGACAATCAAGAGCAAGGATATCGCTACTCTCGCTTATGGTTAAACGACTATTTAAAACAACAAGATTGCTGGAATATTGCAAAATACAACGAGAGATTAACAATTATTTATGAGCGATTTTTAAAAATTTGGCAATATCCCGAGGTTGCACTCGATAAAAATGAAGATGAAGACAGTTGGGAGCAAAGTATTTTCGATGCAGAACTGCCAACTAATAAAGATTTAGAATATTTTATTTTTGAAGGCACTAAAGTGGAAGAAAAATTTATTGCATCAATGTATCTTTATGTCCTGCGAAAATTATATGACAGAAACCCCGAATTATTAATAAAATCCGATATTATCAAAATTTCTCAAAGTCAATCAGATTTTCGCACCCCTGCAGAATTGATTTATGGCTATTTTGTGGAAATTAACATTGATAGTGCAACAAAATTTAGCAATCTTAAGAAAATATTAAAATTATTCAGGGTTGAAGAAGGTGACTTGATGATAAAATACAACCTAAATACTAATGAAACAACAAACAATAACTCAAAACAACAAAAATTCGATAGAAGAAGAAGTTTTTGGACCGAGCTTTTACCATTAATTAAACATCAAATATTGTTTAAAAATGTTAACCCAACCAAAGATTTTTGGCTTGCTACTGGGGCTGGAATTAGCGGTTTGTCTTATGTTTTTGTGGTTACGAGTTATTATGTTGCCATTGAATTGAAAATTGGCAAAGCTGAAACATTACAAAATAAAAATATTTTTCGTGAAATTGCAAATAAGAAAGATGAAATAGAATCAAGATTTGGCTCGCAATTAATCTGGGAAGAGTTAAAGGAAGCCAAAATGAGTAGAATAAAAAACCAGTTAGATGGTGTAAATTTTTACGAAAATGCCGATAAAGCAAAAATAATCGACTTTTTTTGTAATAATTTAGATCTTTTTTATTCGGCACTCGATCCAGCAATTAAATTGCTCAAAAAACAATATTAATGCTATAATTTAACCCACAATCAACAATGACAGCATCAAATCCTAGCTTTAGTTATAATAATAACAATATTTTTGCCAGAATTCTTCGCAAAGAATTGCCAGCAAAAATTATCTATGAAGACGAACTAACTCTTGCCTTTTACGATATAAATCCTGTGGCACCGCACCATATTTTGCTTATTCCTAAGGGACAATATTGCAATTTTCTTGATTTTACCAATAAAGCAGAAGCAACAGAAATAGCTCATTTTTTTGTTGTTGCCAATAAAATTGCCAGTAAATTCGATTGTGATTTTAGAATTATTAGTAATAATGGCACTGGAGTTGGGCAAAGTGTCGAGCATTTTCATATTCATTTAATTGCTGGTAAAAAAATTAGCAACCTAATTGGCGACTAGCAAATAGATTTCTAGCATAATCGCAACTCGATCGTTAAATAAAATTATAATCAATATCTATAATTCATAAATGAAAAATAATGCAAAATTTTAACTCGCTAATTGTAAATTTATTAAAATTAACCAGAATAAATAAGCCAATCGGCATAATATTATTGCTAATTCCTGCTTTTGGCGGGCTGATTGTCGCCAATAATTATAATGGCAATATTTGGCTAGTATTTTTCCTTGGGGCAATAATAATGCGAAGCTCTGGTTGCATTATTAACGATCTACTAGACCAAAAATTCGACAAAGAAACTACTCGAGCACAAAACAGACCACTAGCTAAAAAGGCAATCACAAATAAAACTGCATTAATATTGTTGTTGCTATTGCTTAGTTTGGGGCTTTTATTATTGCTACAACTCAATATAAAAACAATAATTTATGCATCGCTTTTAGTTATGCCAATGATTGCAATCTACCCACTTGCTAAAAGAGTCACTTTTTATCCGCAAATATTTCTTGCTATTGTGTTTAATAGCCCTTTTTTATTGGCTTTAACCGCCAGCGAAGTTAATATTAATTTTATTCATTTTTTTTGCTATTTATCGCTTGCAATATGGACAACAGTCTACGATACAATCTATGCCTTTCAAGACTTACAAGACGACATCAAAAACAATGTAAAATCCTTAACGATAAAAATCTACCCCTATCAAAAACCAATATTATTAATTCTTAACTTTCTACAATGGTTGATTTTACTAATTCTGCCTTATTATTTAACAACGGTCAATCTGTCTTTATTTTATTTTGCCCCGATTCTCTTTGCCATTACTTATTCGAGCTCCATAATTCGCAAGCTAGATTTTACCAACTCTCAAGAATGTAGTAAAGCCTTTAGCAAACAGCAAATCATTGGGTTTTTATATCTTATGATTTTTGCAAATTTTGCTATATGAAAATTGGCATTTTAGGCGGTAGTTTCAACCCTCCGCACTATGGTCACTTGCATTTGAGTAAATTGGCAATAAAAACCCTAAAACTTAAGCAATTATGGTGGATTCCAACATTATATAACAACTTTAAGAACCCAAATATTTATTGTTGCCACAAGCAAAGATTAAAAGATTGCCAAACGATAACCAAGCCCTATCGCCATCAAATAAAAATAATAAATAAACCACAAATTAAGAGTTTTTTGCTTATTAAAGAATTAAAAAAACAATATCCGAAAATTAATTTTATCTGGGTTATGGGTGCCGATTCACTAATAAAAATGCACCTCTGGCATCACTCAAAGCAATTAATCCGCAAAATTCCTATTGCAGTTTTTGATAGAGATAATTTAATCTTCAAAGCGAGTAAAAGCCCTATTTATCTATCTTCACAGCATCTTAAATATAAAAAAACAAAACAAATTTTGCAAAATAAAGAGCCTCAAAAAAATCGACAAGAAGTTAGCAACCTTATTTTGCCAGCAATTAGGCTTTATCGCACAAAACAAATTAATATTTCGTCAACACAAATACGACAAGAAAATCAAAAGAAAATCTTGACTTAAAAGAAAAACTTAGTAAAAAATTAGCTTAATTATTTGTTAATGTCTACTCTTGCAAATATAGGCAATATTTAAGTAAATTAACAATTTTTATTTGTTAATAATTTCCTTTAAAGCCAAAATTTAGTTAATCGATCGATAAAACGATAAAATGACAAAAACAATAAAAGAAATCAATAATCAAGCAAAAATAAACCGTCAAGAGGTCTATAAAATTCTTACAGAGATTCCTCTGGGCTTTGTTACTACTTATAAAATTATTACCAACACTTTAAGAAACCGTCAAAAAATTAGCAGTAATGCCATTAGAGCAGTAGCAACAATTATCGGCAAGAATCAAAATTTAATTCAGATTCCTTGTCATCGAGTGGTGCTTAGTAGCGGGGGAATTGGCAATTATGCTCGCGGTGTAGAAGAAAAAATTTCCCTATTGAAACAGGAAGGTATAATTATTAAAAACAACAAAATCGCTAATATTAATCAACAAATTTACCGTTTTCCAAATGATCTTTAAAAAACCTTATAAGATTCTCATTACCTCGATATTTCTCACGATATTTAGTCTTTTTTGCTATATTAATCAAGGTCTGGCAAATAGTTCATCACAAGAAGATTCTGCATTATCAACCTCTGCCCTTCATCCAAAACAACAAAAATGGAATTTTGACGGCTTCTTTGGCACTGTAGACAAACAATCTGCTCAGCGAGGTTTCCAAATATATAAAGAAGTCTGTTCTGCTTGCCACAGCATTAATCTTGTTGCTTACAGGAATCTTGCCTCAATTGGCTTCGAGGAAAAAGAAATTAAGCAAATAGCAAGCGAATACCTTGTTTCAGACGGTCCGAACGAAGACGGAGATATGTTCGACCGCCCCGGCCTTCCTTCCGATCACCTTGTGCCACCTTATCCAAATGAAAATGCCGCCCGTTCTGCTAATGGCGGAGCCCTACCCCCAGACCTATCTTTAATCATAAAATCTCGCCACGACGGTGCCAATTATGTCTATTCTCTGCTTACAGGCTATCAAGATGCACCCGAAGATTTTCCAATGACTGAAGGTAAAAATTATAATCCATATTTCGAAGGCCGACAAATATCTATGCCCGCACCACTTACAGAAGGCGGTCAAATCGAATACCAAGACGGCACATTTTCTGCCAAAGAACAAATGGCAGTAGATATTGTTAATTTTTTACAATGGGTTTCCGAGCCAGAAATGGAAAAAAGAAAAAAAATGGGAATAAGAGCAATGTCTTTTCTTGGAATAATGTTAGTAATTGCATTAGCAGCCAAGAAAGCGGTTTGGCAACAAGTGAAATAGAAACTATGAATCAAAATAACTTAACAGAATTTGTTTTTTCCACAGAGAATCAACAAAATATTGCAAAAATATTAGCAAAATACCCTCCTAATCGCAAAAAATCTGCTATTATGCCATTGCTAGATCTTGCTCAGAGACAGAACAACAACTGGATTTCCAAGGAAATAATAGCCACAATCGCCAAAATAGTCGAAACTCCAGAAATTAAAGTCTATGAAGTGGCAAGTTTTTACACAATGTATAACCTAAAGCCCGTTGGTAAATATCTGTTGCAAATTTGCAAAACCACACCTTGCATGCTCAGAGGCGCAGACAAAATAATAGAATCTTGTAAAAATCAACTCAATATCGAGATAGACGAAACAACAATCGATAACCTCTTCACAATAAAGGAAGTCGAGTGCTTAGGAGCTTGCATAAATGCTCCCGTCGTTCAAATTAACGACGACTACTTTGAAGATCTTGATGTTGAAAAATTTACTAAAATAATTGACGAGCTAAAATCTGGCAAATCTTTTAAAATAGAGCAGGAAAACAATCAAAAAACTAAATAAAATGCAAACCAATATCATAGACGGAAAAAAATTAGCCGCCGATCTTAACAAACAGACAGCAAGCCTTATTTCACAAGCAAAACAGCAAAGTCACATTACTCCAACTTTGGCGGTAATATTAGTAGGAAGCGATCCTGCAAGCGAAGTTTATGTCCGCAACAAAGAGACTACGGCTCATTTAGTGGGAATGAATTCTTTGCAATTTAAATTTACCGCAGAAACAAGCGAAGAAGAATTGCTCGAAAAAATTAAAAAACTTAACAACGACTCTAATATTCATGGCATATTAGTTCAATTACCGCTCCCAGCACATATCAACAGCTTAGCGGTAATATCTGCAATAGATCCAAATAAAGATGTCGATGGTTTTCACATAAATAATGTTGGCAAGTTAACAATTGGCGACAAAACCGCAATCGTTCCTTGCACAGCTCTTGCTTGCATAGAAATCCTTAAACACATAATTGCTAATTGCAACAATTCTCAAAAAATCAACTCACTTGTAGGTTTAAAAGTATTGGTAATTGGTGCTTCTAATATTGTCGGGCTTCCAGTAGCAAGAATGTTGCTTGCTAACGGATGCACAATTACAATCGCTAACAGATCAACCAAAGATTTAAAATCTGCCTGCCTTAATGCCGAAGCAATAATTGTTGCCGCAGGCTCGCCCAAGCTGTTAAAAGCAGATATGATAAACGAGGGCACGATAATTATTGATGTTGGCATTAATCGCATTCAAATTGAAAATGGAAAAACTGCAATAGTTGGCGATGTCGATTTTGCTTCTGTAAGCAAAGTTTCTTCAGCAATAACTCCTGTCCCAGGTGGTGTTGGCCCTATGACCATTGCTTGCCTACTAAAAAATACTATGCAATGCTATCAGCAAATAATTGCAAATAGCAATTTAACAACAAAATAAATCTTCAACCTAAACCCCATCAAATATGTTCGGCAATAAAAAAAGTAAAAATCTTGGTAATAATATTGGTGATATCAATAATTATTTAGCTAAAAAAAGTCAATATAAGTATGTTTTTATTGGCTTGATAGCGGTTTTAATTATTTCATCAATTGTTGCACCGTTTTATATAAATTATCGTAAAAATCAAATTAACACCTATTCAGAAAAACTAGCTCTTGCAATAGAAAAAATAAATAAACAAGAATTAGCGGATGCCGAATTAGACCTAAAATCTATTGCTAAAAATGCTCCGCCATCTGTTGCGGCAATTGCCAACCTAAATTTAGCAAAAATCTTCATTAGCACCAATAAAATAGAAAAGGCTCAAGAGCATTACCAAATAGTTCGCAATTGCCTTGGTTGCAACTCGATAACAAAAGAATTTGCTACTTTGCTTTATTATCAACTATCAGTTAAAGCCAATGCTAAAGACAAAAATCTACTAACCAATCTAGAAAAATCGGCAAAAGAAAGTAAGATATTTAGCGAAGAACTTCATCTTATATTAGCAGAAGTGGCAATCGAAAACAATAACATCCAATTAGCAAAAGAAGCTTTAAATAAAATAATTACCACCGAAGATGCTAACCCAGCAACAAAAAAGCAAGCTGAAGAATCTTTGCAAAAAATTAACAGCTAAAATATCGATTAATGAGAAAGTTTTTTTTAACACTGCTACTAATTACAGCAACATTAACTGCAGTATGTTGCGGTGTTAAAAAAACATCAAAAACTAAAAATCTAGAAAACGGCACTAAGCAAGCCATCGAAACACCAACATATAGCGATTGGGAATCGTCAAAACTATCAACAAAAACAATAAACCGCAACTTTTCTTACTTCTCTTCTTTTGTCGACAAAGGCAATAGAATGTTGCTAGATTTTAACCAATCTAACATTAGTCAGAAAAATAATATAATATTTCTAACCAGCAACGGTTGGCTTAAATCAATAAAACAAACCCCCAATACATCAAAATTTACCGAAGAATGGAAGGTTAAAATCTTTCATTTACCAAATAACCAAAAATACATTTCTCCACAAATTGTTAATTTAAAAGACATTGTTTTTACAATCATTGGCACCAATCAGGTTATTGCAACAGATACCAATAGTAAAAAAATCATTTGGCAAAAGAATTTCTTGTCGATTCCGGTATCAATTAACATCACAAGCAGTCAAAATAAGATAGACAGCACAATTTTGCAGGAAAAACAGCACCTTATAATACTAACAAACGACAACAAGACCTACTACCTAGACACTAAAGACGGCAACACCATTTGGAGCCACGAGGCAGTTGCAAATAATGTCGCCATAGCAGGATCAACAACACCAATAGCAATAGCAAACATCAATCAAAATCAAGAACAAAATTTTATTGCCACAGGCTATTCCAACGGCGAAATATATTTCCTCAAACAAAGCAACGGCGAGATACTATTTAGCAAAAACCTTAATAAAGACAATATCTACAGCTCCGAATATTACTTAAACGATATCGATTCAAATATCATTACCGACAATCAAAATATTTATGCCGTTAGCAATAGCGGTAGAATGATTGCAATTAAAATTGCAGATAGCAATATCGTTTGGAAACTAAATATTGCTACAATCGTAGATTTTATCATATTGGAAAGCAAGATATTCGCAATAGATAATCATAACCGCCTATTATCTATTAACATTAGCGACGGCAATATTATCAACGAAATACAGCTACCAAAATTTTTAAAAAAGAAAAACGGCAGAATTATTTACAAGAAAATCCTACCTTATCACAATAATTTATTAATTTTTGATAACAAAGGCAATATTATATCAACAAAATCAACACTAGAGAAGGTGTCGAAATATTACACAACAGGTTTTAATAACATATTTAGCCCAAATATTTTAAAAGATAACCTATATTTTCATTTTAATAAAAACTTTGGCGAGGGTCTTGCAATAATCGATCTGAAACAAATAAAATAGCAGAATAGCTAATTACACTTGCAAATAATTTTTTCTATTTTAAAAATTGTGTTATTTTGCAAATTAATAAATCTTAACCAATAATCATATGCCTATAGAAATTTTAATGCCAGCACTATCCCCGACTATGAAGGAAGGCAATCTTGCCAAATGGGTAAAAAAGGAAGGGGACAAAATCAAGGCCGGAGAAGTTATTGCCGAAATAGAAACCGATAAAGCAACAATGGAAGTCGAAGCGGTAGATGCTGGAATATTAGGCAAAATTATTATCCAAGAAGGTACCGAAAATGTTGCCGTGAACTCTTTAATCGCCCTAATACTTGAAAACGGCGAAGATAAAGCAATTCTCGACAATTACAAGGGTATCGATAGCAAGAAAATTCAAACTTTCGCCGAAAACCCTGCAAAAGAACCGTTGCAAAAACAAGATCTGGGGCAAAATCTAGGGCAAGATCTCGAGCCAGTTAAGAAAGAATTTATTAACACCGAACATACTCAAGACTACAAAATTAAGGCTAGTCCACTTGCTAAAAGAATTGCTAGCGAAAAAAATATTTCTTTACAGCAACTCGTTAATGCCAAAATAGGATCGGGGCCTAACGGAAGAATTGTTAAAGACGACATATTGCTATTTGCTAACAACAACAATAAGAATTTTGCTGGCAATAACATCTCTCGCAACCCACAAGAAACTACAATAATAAAAAATAACAACATTCGTAAAGTAATAGCGAAAAGACTTCTTGAATCTAAACAAAATGTTCCGCATTTTTACCTTTCTTGCGAGCTAGACATTACTAAAATGCTCGAAATTCGCTCTATTCTAAATAAAGATGCCGAGCAAAATTATGCCAATTATAAAATATCCGTCAACGATTTTATTATCAAAGCTTGCGCTTTAGCATTAAAAAAGGTGCCAAATGCCAATTCTTCATGGACAGAAGAATCTATAATTCTATATAACAATATCGATATCTCGGTTGCTGTAGCAATTGACGGCGGGCTAATTACCCCAATCATAAAAAATGCCGATCAAAAAAACATTGTCGATATTTCCAACGAAATGAAGCAATTAGCAAAAAAGGCTCGAGATGGCAAATTACAACCAGAAGAATTTCAAGGCGGTTCTTTTAGCATATCTAACCTTGGAATGTATGGAATAGATAATTTTTCTGCAATCATTAACCCCCCTCAAAGCTGTATTTTAGCAGTTTCTAGAGCAGTTAGAAAACCAATAGTAGCACATAATGGTCAAATTACCATTGCCGACATAATGAACATTACTCTATCTTGCGATCATCGAGTTGTTGATGGAGCGGTTGCTGCAGAATTTCTAAAAGCATTGCGATACTACATAGAAAACCCCGTGCTAAATTTAACTAATTAGCCAGAAGGTGGAAATAAACTGTTATAGGTGCGAAGAGTTAATTTATAAGCCCATTGCCTTATTATGCACTAAAATTCTTGACGAGAAATCTAGAGCAATAATTCTTATCGACATTTTCGACGAAAAAAGAGCAATGGAGCAAAACAAAGAAATCGACGACGGTCTATGGACATTTAGCAAAATTAAGTTTCTTCCCCATTCATCGATATTCGACAAAGAGTTTCAGCCACAAAGACAGCCGATTTTCATAAGCAACAAGGAAGAAAATCTAAACAACTCAGATTGCCTAATAATCACTGCAAATTTTTCTAGCAATTTCGCTAAAGGATTTCGTAAAATTTGCTATTTTTACCGCCCACAACTCGACAATTCACACTTAAAAATCATTAACCAGCTAAAAACAATTACTAGCAACATTAATCACTTCGAGCAAAATAATGGCAAGTGGCAAAAAATATAACAATAATCAGCATTATTAACAAAATATCCGTTCAAAATTTCTCTTTAATATTAAGATCACCCTTATTTTTCTAGATCCCGCAACTTCGCACGAAGATAACGCAAGCTAAAATAGGTAAAACTACCTCAAATAACCCAGAATCATTATAGTTAAATGACCATTATCACAAACATTATCAATTCCGCAAAGAAGACTTGGCGAGGCGAAGAAGACCCTGTTAAGGTTTTTTATACCTGGGGTTTAATTGTATGATAAATTTTTCTTACCTAAAAAACACAACAAAAGAACATTGTCTCGGTGCAAAATCACCTAAAATAATCTATTTAACATTAGCGATATTTTGCATTATATTAATGGTAGGTGATTTATGGGATATTGTAAATGTTAGTAGATCTAAAACTTTTCTTGATTTTCCATTAGGTTATGATGGTTGCGCCAATTGCTACAAAACGAAAATTACGAAAATTTTTTGCTGCATCTTTTCATTTATTACAATTGCAATCAGCTTATTACTTACCAATACTCCTAAAATTAGATGCGTTTTTAAATGTTTATTATTGGTATTAGCTATTTTAATATCAGTTTTTGCTTCAAATTATTTCATAACTCTAATTAACCTTACTAGCTAACAACATGTCTAACCAAATAATCATTACCTTCGATGGAAATTACCTTTCTTATATTGATTCTAACGGTAATTTAATAAAAATACCTGCGATATCTGGAGGTATTGACCACCAAAGTCAGCCAGACATATCTCAAACCATTACAAATGAAGGCATGTTGCCACAGGGAATATATCACGTAAAACAAGATGAGTATCAAGAAATCGACTTACTTAATACTTTTGCCGGATATGCTAATCGTGGAGAATGGCCAGGATCTATTACTGCATGGGGCAATGAGCGTGTTTGGTTAGATCCAGACCCAAGTACAAACACATATGGCCGTGACAACTTTTCGATACATGGCGGACTGCTTTTTGCAACACCTGGATCGAGAGGTTGCATAGATCTTATTAACAATGCTAGTCAGTTTTTTTCGTATTTTACATCACAGGTCAAGACGTAATACTTAAAGTTGACTATAGTAATTATAACGGATTTAATTCACTTATTTCACCAGATACTTTAAATATCTTTGAAATATACCGATCTAAAGGTATCGACATTAGCAAAGAGGCTATCGAAGAAATATTAAATGGCTTTTTGCCAGCATCTTTAGGTGTTATGGCGGTTGCGAACCCTGCAATTGCGCTAATTTATGGCTCACTGCAAGTAGTTCTAAACTCCTCAACCCCAAAAGACCCATTGGTTATCGACTTAAATGG
>CAMAYG010000002.1 GCA_945862535.1 Rickettsia typhi
ATCTTAAAAAATATTCAGGAATTCCTTGTTAATTAACCTAGTTTATTTAAAAGAATAACTAGCTGAAGCTTTTGTTTATATACTTCTAACAAGGTTTTGTAAAAAAGTTATTTTAACAAATTTAGTCTGGTGTAATGCAAATAGAAATAGCCAATCTTAACTATCTGCTAAAAACAGATCAGCTTTTGCCAAAAACTTCTTGCAATCATCGACTTTGCTGGGCTTATAAAAAATTCTGGCAAAAATATTTTGTGATTTTTCTTTAATGGACAAAACCGCAGATCGTAGCCCGCTTGGAAGATTAAGGCTTGGAAGATTAAGACAAAGCATCGAAACTAATAATTTAGCCTCAATCTTCAATTCTGTTCGCGAGCAACTAAAACAAAAATTAAACCAAGGGGGCTTGATTAGAGAAATCTTTACCCTCGTTGATTCTAGCCAATTGGTAAGTAAAATTCATCTTTGGAGCGAAAGAGACAAAGCAATTGCCGAGGGTCTGGAGAAGTTTAACAATCGCTTTCTTGCAGAAAATAAAAGCAAAAACATCAATAAATAAGAGTCGCCGACAAACAAGCTCGCTTTGGGTGCAAAGGCAATAAACATTGATAAAAACTAGAGATCTAGATTTGCAACAAGGTCAAAAGCGGTGTCAAAAGACGGGGTCAAAAGCGGGCTTTGTTGTTGCCGTAAAATCGCCCACCTTGTTATCTTCCGCGCGAAGTTCGCGAAGATCCACAGATTCCCTCCGTCGTCACCTTTGCACAAGCGAAGCGAAGTTGCAGGATCCATAGATTCCTAAATACATTTTAGCGAAGTGCTGTTTAATATTGATTTTGTTGCTTTGGATCTTCGCAACTTCGTGCAGGGTGACTACGGTGGAAGCATAGATCACAAGCTTCTGTGCGAAGATCCTTAGTTAATAACGACACTCCCCACAGCCGCCATCCTCGCTGCGAAGTCGCAAGATCGGCAGATTATAATATATTTTTTCTTTTCAATTTAATTATTGCTATATAGCAATTTAATATCTCTTGCAAGATGCAACGAGCCACAGATTATAATCCTTATTTCTGCATTGTCATGATTGCCGTTAACTGTTGTTAGAGCATTTTCTAGGTTGCTACATAACGATATTTTTGTATTTTTTGACCCTGTTTTTATCGTTGCAATTTCAATGATTTTTTCTGGATCTTCTGGGTAAGGTTCGCCATTAACCCTTATTGCTATTAAATTAGCAATTTCTGTAAAATTCTCTAAAAACTCTGGCTTAAATTTACCTCTACTACAACCAAAAATAATAAAATTTTGGCATTTTTTATATTTTTGCTCTTCTATAAGCCAATTTTTTAGAGCAATAGCTCCGTCAATATTATGAGCTCCATCAAACCATATTTCACTATGACTGTTATTTCCTAAAAACTTTCTTACTAAAAACGGATGCCGCTCTAATCTACCTTGCCACTCAACATTAGCAATTGCTTTAGCGATAACATTGTTATGAATAGGAAATTTATCTGATATTGCCTTTATCGTTGCCACGGCAATCGCACTATTAATATATTGATGATCGCCAATTAGCTTGGGTTTTGGCAAAAATACACAGAAATCATTGCCATTATCTAACGGCTTCAAAAATTCAACTGCGAAATCTGGATCGAAACTTAGACTTAAATCTTTTTTGAGTTCTAGAATTTCGAATCCATTCTCGGTTTGATTAATTTTAGTGGCAGTGAAATCTTGATTATAAAATAATGCTGGGGCATTGCGGTCCTTAGCAATTATCTTAATAATTTCTTCGGCTAATTCTGGCTGTGGACCAACAACAAGAGGAACATCTTTCCTTGCGATTAAAGCTTTTTCTAGGGCTATTTTACCTACATTATCCCCAAGATATTCAACATGATCTAAACTTATAGGGGTTATGATTGTGGCTATTTTGTTATCAATAATATTGGTAATGTCAATCCTTCCACCCATTCCCACTTCCATTACCACGATATCCGATTTATTTTCCGCAAATGCAATAAATGCCATAATAGAAAAAGCCTCAAAAAATGTTAATGGAATATTATTCGATGCCAACCTAGTCTTCTCGGCTAAATAATATAAATATCCATCTTCTATTGGCATTAAATCGCCATTTTTAGCAATCTTGATTCTTTCATTACAATAATGAAGGTGTGGAGAGGTGTATAAACTTGCACTAAATCCTGCAGAATTAAGTATCTTTGCTAAAGTTGATGCAACGGAGCCTTTGCCATTAGTGCCAGTAATATGAATAATTGGTGGCAAAGCCAGATGAGGATTTCCTAAATTTTCCAATACCCGTCCCGCTCTAGAAAAAACAGTCTCAAAGTCAATTTGCCTTTTTCCTATTGTGTCGGGAATTGGCCAATGAGGTAAATACAACACCTTACTTCCTTTGTTTTTCTTTTTCCCGAACGATAAGTTCTTTTGCTAACTCAACATATGCCAAAGATCCAGAGCATCTGCTATCATATATAATACCCGGGACTCCGTGAGAGGGGGCTTCCGAGAGCTTAACATTGCGGGGTATTGTAGTTTTAAAAACAGCATTTTGCAAAAAATTTCGGACATCGCTTTCAACCTGCTCGGTTAATTTGTTTCTGCGATCGTGCATTGTTAGTAATATTCCACAAATTGATAAATTATTATTAAGATTATTGTGAATTGCCTCGATAGTATTTAAGAGATGACTCAACCCCTCTAAAGCAAAAAATTCGCACTGCATCGGAATTAAGACGGAGTCGCAGGCACTTAAATAATTTACCGTTAGCAGACCTAGTGAAGGTGGGCAGTCGATAATAATAAAGTCGTAGTTATCTTTTATTTTAGATATGAGCTCTTTAACAATAAACTCTCTATCTTCTTGTTGGGAAATATCGATTTCTGCAGCCGCCAATTCTACAGTTGCGGTAATAATGTGCAAATCTTTAATTCTGGTTGGAATAATTGCCTCTTCTAGAGAGAATTCGTTGTTGATTGCTTCGTAAATTGTTTTTTGTCTTTGATGAGTAGCAATATTAAAGCTGGTACTGCTATTTCCCTGAGGGTCGCCATCTATCAATAAAACCTTTTTTTTACTTTTAGCTAGTGAGGCGGCAAGATTTATTGCAGTTGTGGTTTTCCCAACCCCGCCCTTTTGATTTGCAATTGCAATAACTGAACCCATAATGCTTACTTTAATTAATAAATAATGATAAAATTATTGTTATTGTTTGTATTTATTTTGCAAGTAGTTTGTTAGTAGTATCGGGGTATTTTTATTCTTAAACTCATATTGAGCTAATAAAATTCTAATGTCAATTCCACTAAATAATGAATTGGCTGTAATCCTTACTTTACAACTCGGCTTTTGGCTAAAAAGCTTTAAAAAAACCTAGGCCACATAGGTAAAATCTTGGGGAGAGGCTTGTGGAGAGGAAGCTTTCATTCTCTAAATATTTATTGCAAAATACCAGCTAAAGCAGTCTTAAATATGGAAAAGGCTACTAAATGTTTCATATGAAACATTAAAACTATTGATCCTTTACTAAAGTAAATTGAACAACATCAGTTCTTTTGCTAGCAAAACCCGCCATGCAATATGCTAAATAAAATCGCCATTTTCTAATAAAATTATCAGAGAACCCAAGTTCATTAATTAAAACTAGCGACTTATCAAAGTTATCTAGCCATATTTTTATGGTTAAATAATAGTCAAATCCAAAGCAATATTCTTCAACAACTCTTAGCCCACACTTTTCCGCCATATTTTTAAATATTTTTTTAGATGGCAAGACACCGCCAGGAAAAATATATTTTTGAATAAAATCTGTTCTCTTCTTGTATTTATTAAAAATTTCGTTATCGATAGTTATTGTTTGTATTACCGCTATACCTTTTGGCCTGAGACATTTATAAATTTGCTTAAAATAAGTTGCCCAATATTCTCTGCCAACAGCTTCGAACATTTCAATTGACACAACGGCATCAAATTGACCGGTGCAGTCGCGGTAATCGCAAATAACAACCTTTGCCTTATCCTGCAAGTTGTTTTCAGCAATTAAACTTCTGGCGAAATTCTCTTGCTCATGAGAGATAGTTAGGCTAGTTATATGCTTTTGACTCTTGGTCGCATAATTTAAAAAACCTCCCCAGCCGCATCCTATTTCTAAAACATCGTTATCTAAACCAATTTTTTCAATAATTCTTTGGTATTTATTGATCTGAGATTTTAAAAGACTTTCTTTATCTGGCTGGCTCTTTATATCTTCTGAAAAAATTCCACTAGAATATGTCATCGACCGATCTAGCCATAATTTGTAAAAACCATTACCCAGATCGTAATGTGCATAGATATTTTTCTTGCTACCTTTTTTGGTATTTTTCTTTAAAAGCGATTGCAAACCAAGAATAATAGCATTAATCGGCTTAGCATGAAAGAACTTCTCAAAAACCTTAGCATTTAAGGTAAAAAATAGCAATAAGGAGGAAATATTGCTACTGTCCCAGTAATTATTAATATATGATTCCCCTAGCCCTATATCGCCTTTTTGGAGACAACTCTCGATAACAGACCAATCATAAATCTTTATTTCAGCATCCGGTGCATTAGGAATATCTTTAATAAAGTTTTGACCATCTTTTGCTTTGAAATATTTTAATTCTTTATTTGGCAGTTCAATATTAATTGAACCAAATTCTATATTCTCAAAAGCTGGAATTATCCTTTCAAGTAACTTCATTTATTTTGGTTTTTTAGTTATTATTATTGCCGATGTTAATTTGTGGCTTTGAATTGTTGGCTTTTTAAAGTGATTAATTTTTTTTAAAATCAACTTAAGAGCCTGCCAATGTATCAAAATTAATACTTTGCTAACCATCATTAAGCTAAAAATTGTCGCTTTAAACAGTTTAAAATCGCTAATATCTTGCATTTTTCCGCTTATTCCGGTTGATAGATTAAGAATTTTATTCTGCAAATAGTCAATCTTGATATTAATTTTATTGTTTTTTATAGCAAAATTAAAAATATATTCTCCTTTTCTTTCAAAAAACGGCGAAACAAAGAAGTCTTTATCGCAAATAAATGTTTGCTGTTGTTTTATTGGTTGCCAATCGTTATTTTTTATTAAATAGCAGTGATTTTCTTTGAAGGTATTATTAACTTCTGCAATAATGGCAATAATCAACCCATCTTCATTAAAAAAGAACCAAAAATTTACAGGATTAAAGCCAAAACCCAAAATCTTTGGATGAGTTAGGATCTTTATTTTTCCTTTAAAATTTGAATATCCAGCCTCTTTAATAATGTTCTCTCCCCATAAATAAAGCTCTTCTAGGTTTTTGTGATTATTGGTGGTATTTTTTTCGTGATTTTGATATGTGGCAGGAGTAGTAATTTTCGATTTTCCATATTCTTTGCTGTAAAAACTAAAAAAGTTAAACTTATTAACACTAAATGATTTTAGGCTACTCTGCTTCTTCGAGCCCAGATCTATTAATAAATAAAATACTTTATAGGTAAAAAAGTTCTTTTTAATTGCAAATCTTTGATGCCAAACCTTTGCAACAACAATATTTACAAAAGATTCTCCGCTTCCTAACTCCATTACTCGCCAGTACCCAATGCCAAAACATCTGTCATAGAATATAACCTTCCTGCATCTTTATTACTTGCCCAAATTACCGCTCTTAGTGCCCCATTAGCAAAAATATTTCTATTAGAAGCTTTGTGACTAAATTCTAACCTTTCTCCTTGGCCAGCAAAGATTATTTTGTGGTCTCCAACGACATCACCACCTCTTAAAGTAGCAAAACCAATTTCCCCCGGTTCCCTTTTACAATTATTGCCAAAACGAGACATTTTTCCTGTTTCGGCAAGACTGACATTGCGGGCTGTAGCAATTTTATTACCTATCATTAGTGCGGTTCCAGATGGGGCATCGATCTTCTTATTGTGATGCATTTCAAGAATTTCTATGTCGAAATCGTAGAGGCTTCTTGCAACCTTTGATACCGTTTCAAGAAGAATATTTATTCCTATCGACATATTTGCCGACCAAATGATTTGAGTATTTTGAGCACTTTCTTGAAGAATGTTTATTTCATCTTCATTGAATCCCGTGGTTCCGCAGACAAGAATTTTTTGTTGAATCGCACATTCTTTGGCAATTTCAAGGCTTAATATTGGCGAAGAAAAATCTATTACCGCATCACAATTTTTAACAAATTCTGCAATGTTTTCTTGAATCAATTCTGGTTTTAGATTTGGATTAATGCTAAAAAGCAACCTATTGTCGAAATTGTGTTTTGAGCGAACTAACAACGAAGAAAGTTCAACAATGTTATTTTCCAATACTGTAGTGGCAATATTTTGCCCCATTTTTCCGGTTATGCCAGAGACTCCGATTTTCATATATTTTAAAAATTTTAAGATTGCTTTTGAATTAATTTTTTTAGAGTCGCCGTGATTCGATGAAAATCTTTTATTTTCACTGCAGGAATACCGCCAACAGCTTCTCCCGACTCTATATCTCGCATTATTCCACTCATTCCAGCAATTTTAACAAAATCGCCAATTTTTAAATGACCTGCGATACTGCTATTACCGCCAATTTGAACAAATTTACCAATCTTGGTACTGCCAGCAATTGCAACACAGCCAGTTATTATCGAACCCTGATCGATAATAACATTATGGGCAATTTGTACCAAATTGTCGATTTTAACATTATTTCCAATAATCGTGTCGCCAATAGTGCCTCGATCGATACAAGTATTAGCGCCAACAGTAACTTGATTGCCAATTATCACCGCCCCAATTTGCGGGATTTTATAATTAATACCGGATGAATTAACAAATCCGAAGCCTTCCTGACCAATTTGACAACCGTTAAAAATCTCTGTCTGATTGCCAATTTTTGCAAAAGATATTACCGAATTAGCCCCAATATAGCAATCGGAACCTACTTCGCAGTTATCTAATATAACCGCACCCGGCATAATTGTTGTTCTTTCGCCAATTGTGACATTATTACCAATATAAGCGGTGTATGAAATTTGACAATCTTTGCCGATGATGCTCTTTTTGTTACTTTCTATAATTTTTTTTGGCTGATAGAAATATGATGCAGCTTTAGAATAGGAAAAATATGGGTTGTCACTAATTAATGGAACTGTATTTTCTGGTAAGTGCGATAGAAAATCCTTAGAAATAATGCAAAAGCCAGCATTAGTTTTTGATAAATGAGGCAAATATAGCGACGAATGTATAAAAGATAATTCATCGCTTGTTGCCAATTCTAGAGTAGAGAGATTTTTAACTATTTTTTTCTTGGAATTTGTTATGCCAATTTTTGTTTCGGTTATGTCGGCAAGGTCTTCTAGGCTTGCCTCAGACCTAATATCAAAGAAACGATTACTAAACATTAATTTTTTGGTTTTATTTGTTGAAGATTGTAATATTTCTCATGCTTAACTTACATTGAATTAGCCAAATTGTAACTAGATCGTTTTTTATTCTCTTTGGGGCTAAAAATACTTTGTTATTATTTACTTTAAACATGAAAAACGACATTACTTAAAAAGGGTTATTTTATGAAAAAAGCAACTTTTTTCGCCAGTGTGACATGCTGGGCCAAGTTGATTAACTATGAAAATTAAACTATCTTGATCGCAATCGCTATAAATTTCAACGATTTCTTGTAAATTACCCGATGTTTTACCTTTTTGCCAGATTTCGTTGCGAGATCTAGAAAAATAAGTGGCATAGCCACTATTGAGCGACAATTCTAAGCTTTGTAAATTTGCCCAAGCCAACATTAGGACCTGCTTTGTTTTGTGATCTTGAGCAATTACCGGGATTAGACCACGACTATCAAATTTTAGATTTTCAATTTTTCCTAGCAATGCTTTTTGCTTTATATTATCCGCCATTTGGCTTTATTCCTCTATTGGTTTACAATATAATTCTAGGCGATGACCGATAAGCTCGAAACCGTAATTTTTAGCAATTTTTTCTTTTAAATCTTCTAATTCTTGATTAAAAAATTCTATTACTTCGCCATTGATAATATTTACCAAGTGATCGTGATGCTCTAGCTCTTGTTGCACCTCGTATCTCGCTTTGCCTTTGCTTTGGAAATCGTGCTTAGTGATAACTCCGAGTTCTTCAAATAATTTAATTGTGCGATATACAGTTGCAATTCCTATTGCATTATTAAGGCTTGATGCCTGACGATAGACTTCTTCTACATCGGGGTGGTTGTTGCTTTCGGATATCACTTTAGCAATTAGGCGACGATGCTCCGTTAGCCTTATTCCTTTTTCTTTGCACATCTGTTCGATAATAGACGACTTCTCTGTCATATTGGTTTATTTTAGGTTGTTGGGTTATGATACAATTTACTATATTAAAGTTACATTGATACAAATAAATTCTAGCCACATCTATTTCTAAAATTTTTGAGGTAAAAATCTTCGAAAAGATTGCAGACCATGACTAATAGCTTCGTTTTTTAAAAATTTTATCTCAAAAATATTTATTATAATTGCTTTTAAACACGGGAAGAGTCTAAATATCAATGCCAGTCCGGATCTGTTGCTCCTTCGTTTTCTGGAGTGTTTATTTTAAATTCATGACCTGTTACTATATCGATAATATAGAGCTTTGGAATACTGTTAAAACCAAATTGCTCTAGCTTTTTAGAATAGATTAGATATCTGCCATTTGGAGACCATTTTGCCCCCTCGACAACATGAGCACTTGTTACTGTTTTTTCATTCTTACCATCGCTAAACATTACACCAATTGAAAACTGATTGTTTTTCACCTTAGTAAAGGCAATCATTTTGCCATCTGGAGACCATATTGGCTTAGAATAAGAGCCTCCGCCGTAGCTAATTCTTCTTAAGTTGCCACCGTCGCTATTTATTAAATAAATTTGCTGACCACCGTCGCGATCTGAAGAAAATGCTATAGTTTTGCCGTCGGGTGAAAATGACGGTGTTGTATCGATTGAAGGATGTGTTGTGAGCCTTCTTGCAGTGTTTTTGCTAATGTTAAGTTCGTATATATCGCTATTTTCCTCTAGAATTACCGATAATAACACAATATTGCTGTTGGTAGGATGAGGGTAGGCGGCAAAAGTGGTTCCCGCAAAGCCACCAATTTTCTCGTTTAACAAATTGCCGAGGTTGATTCGGAAGACTTGTGGACGGTAGTCATGATATCGTAAGTAAAATATTTGACTAGCATCAAAAGTAAAATTTGGGGTTAAGACTAGATCCGATCCGCTTGTGAGAATATGGCGGTTCTTGCCATCGAAGTCGATAATGCTAATTCTTTTTGTGCGATTTTTTGCCGACCCAGTTTCTGATATATAGGCAATTTTAGAATCAAAATGACCAGATTGTTCTCCTGTTAGAGCTTTATATATATCGTTAGCGATTATATTTGACATTTTTTTATGACTCGAAATTGGTGCCGAGTAAAATTTACCAATAACTTGTTTCTGATCTAAAACATCCCAGAGCCTTAATTTTATTTCCAATATTCCTTTTTCGTTGTTTTTTGCCTCTACAACAATAAGACTATTAATGTTAGCCTTGCTTAAATTGTCGAACTTTGGCATTGTTTCGACATTGATAAACTGAGTCGAAATTGCATTTTTAACAGACAGGCTAACATCTTCAATAAAATCAAGAGGGGATTTTTCGCTACTTTGCTGATAGTTACTAAAACTAAATAAGTTGGTTGATCCTAGGTTGTAGATAATTTGACGGAATATATTTTCTACTTGCTGATTTGTTGCTGGATCTAGATTCTCAAAGCCAACAAAAATTAGATTTTCTTTATTTTTTGTATCTTGTTTGATTGATATTAGTGTTGGTTTTGCCAATATTGACAAAGGCGAAAGAATTATTGCTAATAAAATTACTAGATTTGCTAAGGTTTTTATTTTGCAATAAGTGTTATTTTTGAAAAAAATCATTTCTAAGTTTTATTTACAACATTTCAATTGTAATGTTGTTGTTAGTATAGACACAAAGATCGGCAGCGATTTGCAATGATTTATTGACTATTGTTTTAGCATCGAGATCGTTGATTTCAATCATCGCTTTAGCGGCAGCTAGGGCAAAATTACCGCCAGACCCAATGGCAGCAATATCTCCTTCTGGCTCAACAACATCTCCACTGCCGGTAAGGACAAGCATTTTTTCTTTATCGACAACTATAAGCATTGCTTCAAGTCGGCGAAGGTATTTGTCTGTTCGCCAGTCTTTTGCTAATTCAACACAGGCCCGCATTAGCTGTTTCGGGTATTGCTCGAGCTTTGATTCTAGCCTTTCAAACAAAGTAAAGGCATCTGCCGTTGCTCCAGCAAAGCCAGCAATTATTGAGCCATCGCCAATTTTGCGAATTTTTTTGGCATTAGATTTCATGATAGAGCTACCAAAAGAAACTTGACCGTCACCACCAATTGCCACTTGTCCTGCTTTTTTAACTGCAATAATAGTGGTGGCATAGATTCTTTGATTGTGATGTTCGTACATAGTTAATAGTTATAGATTGCGGTATTGCCATTCGTTGTAAATAGTAAGAAAATCTATTAGCCTCCGCCAATAAAGTGAACAATTTCAATTGAGCAATTTTGCTCTAAAAAAGTTTTTGCTAAATCTTGCCGGTGAATTATTGATAAATCTTTCTCTATTGCCACTTTGTTTGGATCTATTTTTAGCTCTGCTAATAATTCTTGCAAGCTTTTTAACCTAGAGATTTCCATTTTTTCGCCATTAACAAAAATTGTAATGTTGTTTTGCATTTTAACTAATCGATTATTTTATGCTCTGGTGCAATGGAAACCCTTGCACCAGAAACAACTTGCAAAAACCCGCTTGAATTTAGTAGGGGTTAATTTAATGCTAGGATTTTCTAAGGTTCAATCTAAAAATCAAGTAAATTTTTTAAAATATCATGCCATAATTATCTTTAAACATGGAAATGTTACTAATGATTTATCGAAAAAATCCATTTGATTTACCTTCGGACCTAGCCTGAAATACTGAAATATTGCTTTGAAATTGAGGAAGGTGGCTTTTTAAATTCGGCTCCTTTTTAACGATTTTTTCTAAATCTTTATTAGACAATAAGCCATCGGCAACCATTTCCATTAATTTTTTTGCCCTAATTCGGTCTCTTTTATTTCTTGCGATAAAAGACCGTATCCCCGTGCTGTTAAAACTATCTACCGAACCCATTTTGTCTACTTCTTCCGATCTGTCGTCCCAGGCATCTTTTTGCTCTTCTTTGCTTATTTTCGCTGTTTCTAACTCTAGCCCTCCGTGCTCATTGTCTAGAGTTCTAACATGATCTATTTTTGGGGTTATAGCTTGTGCTTCTTTGGAATTGTTGCTGTTGCGGTTATTTTCCATTGTCAGATCTTCTTTTTTTGCAAAAATATTAAATGATAACTTATTGGTATTGACAAAATCTTTCGCTAGATCTTCGTTGTTTTTAGAAGATTTGGGCTTTTTTTTATTAATTATTAGTTTTAGCAGATAAAAGAAGGTTAATGCTAACACTATCAACACGACCAGAAATTTTATTTTTATTAAATCTTGCATTTGTTAAAGAAAACTTTAGTTTTTTACTTAATATTTATTGGGTAACCGATTTATTAATTAGCCATATTACTAGTTAATAAATTTGTAAAACAACTTTAGAGCTAGATTTAAATGGTGATGCTATAACAAGTCGCACAGATTGCTAATTAATAACATAATTGTTTTAAAGAAAATTATAACATTAAATATTACTAGACAATAAAATTCTTAAGTTTTTAATTATCGAGTCAAATTATTTTTAAAAATTATAACCAGCAACCACAACTTTAATAAATGAAAAACGATATGCCAGAACTAGATCGTCAAGAGATATTGAATCAAGCAATGAATTGGCGATATGCAACAAAGATATTCGACCCAGAAAAGAAGATCGGCAGTGAAAATCTAGAGATTTTAAAGAAATCATTGATACTAAGCCCTTCATCTTTTGGTCTACAGCCCTATAAATTTCTTTTTGTCGAATCTTTAGACTTAAGAAAACAATTAACCCCGCATTCTTGGAATCAGGTGCAAATAGAACAGGCAGACCTCTTGGTTGTTTTTCTTGCTCTTAATCAGATAGATGAAGAATATATCGATAAATTTCTTAAAATCATGGCCGAAACCAGAAATATTAACATTTCAAGCCTTGCTTTTTACCGTAAGATGATGGTAGAAAATCTAATTAATAGCGAAAAAAATATTCTAGAATGGTCGTCGAGGCAGTCCTACATTGCTTTAGCTAATCTTATGACTACTGCTTCGTTGCTGAAAATTGATTCCTGCCCGATAGAAGGTTTTGAGCAAGTGGCCTACGAAAAAATTTTAAAGATTGACTCGTCTTATAATGCTGTTTGTGTTTGTGCCTTAGGTTATCGCAGTGTGGAAGATAAATATCAGAACCTTGCTAAAGTTCGTTTTTCTGCTTTAGATTTAATTGCTAATTGTTAGTTGATTTATATTTATTATTGACTATTATTTTTTATCGAATTAAAAACATAGTTTTAGATATTATATTGATTAATTAATCACCCATTTTTTTAAATTAAACAACCTCAAGAGTTGTTAAAAGAAGATTCGTCGACTTATAGTTAGTCTATTGTAAAACACTTAATAAAACTAAATCAAATAAATTATGGTAAAGTTATCAGCAAAAAAACTTACCAATGCCAACTTGATTGCTTTGTATCGCGAAATGCTTTTGGTTAGAAGATTCGAAGAAAAAGCTGGGCAACTTTATGGCATGGGTCTAATAGCAGGTTTTTGTCATTTATATATCGGTCAAGAAGCTATTGCCAGCGGTATGCATCAAACAATGATCGAAGGCGATAAAGTTATTACAACATACCGAGATCATGGTCATTTGTTAGTTTTAGGTTCCGATCCTAAAAGAATAATGGCAGAATTAATGGGAAGGGCAGACGGCTCCTCTAAAGGAAAAGGTGGTTCAATGCATCTATTTGACCTAGAAAGACATTTTTACGGTGGGCACGGAATAGTTGGGGCATCTGTTCCAATTGGTGCCGGGCTTGCTTTTGCCGATAAATATCTTGGAAATAACAATATAACATATTGCTATTTTGGCGATGGCGCCGCTCATCAAGGTCAGGTCTATGAAACATTTAATATGGCAAAGTTATGGAATTTGCCAGTTATTTTCATTATTGAAAATAATCATTATGCAATGGGAACCTCTGTTGCTCGCTCCTCCTCGATTGACGAACTTTATAAAAGAGGAATAGGCTTTAACATTCCTGGTAAGAAAGTTAACGGCATGGATATCTTCGCTGTTATGGAAGAGGGTGCTAAGGCCGCAGAATTTGTGCGATCTGGCAATGGTCCAATAATCTTAGAAATGGACACCTATCGCTATCGCGGTCATTCAATGTCCGACCCTGCAACATATCGTAGCAAGGAAGAAGTTAGCGGTAAAAAGGCCGAAGATCCTATAGAAAATCTTCGTGAGAAAATCTTGTCTAGCAATGCTTACTCCGAGGAAGATTTTGAAGCTATTGAGTTGTCAGTTAAAAAAGAAATTGCTGAAATCGTTGATTTCTCGAAAAATAGCCCTGAACCTTTGGAAAATGAGCTACTAACCGAAATATATGTTTAACCGAAAAACTAGTAAAAATGACTATTAGAAAAATTACAGTTCGAGAAGCTTTACGAGAAGCGATGGTAGAGGAAATGCATTGCGATGAAAGAGTTTTTGTTATGGGTGAAGAGGTTGCAGAATATAATGGTGCATATAAAGTAACTCAAGGTTTGCTTGCAGAATTTGGCTCTAAAAGAGTTATCGACACCCCAATTACTGAACATGGCTTTACCGGTATTGCTATTGGGGCGGCTTTTGCTGGGCTTAAGCCAATAGTAGAATTTATGACCTTTAACTTTGCAATGCAGGCGATAGATCAAATAATCAACTCTGCTGCCAAAACCAATTATATGTCTGGTGGCCAAGTAAGATGCCCGATAGTGTTTCGTGGGCCTAATGGAGCCGCATCAAGAGTTGGTGCCCAACATTCTCAATGTTATGCCGCTTGGTATTCATCTATTCCGGGGCTTAAAGTTATTGCCCCTTATAGTGCTGCCGATGCTAAAGGCTTGTTAAAGGCCGCAATCAAAGATCCTAACCCAGTAATATTTTTGGAAAACGAAATTACCTATGGCTTTAGTTTTGAAGAAGAATATGAAGAAGAGCATTTAGTCGAAATCGGCAAAGCAAAAATATTAAAAGAAGGAAAAGATATTACAATAATCGCCTTCTCTTTGGTAGTAAAATATGCACTTGATGCTGCCGAAGAATTATCAAAAATTGGTATTGATGCCGAGGTGATCGATTTAAGAACAATTCGCCCGCTAGATAAAGCAACTATTATCGATTCTGTCAAAAAAACAGGTCGTTGTATTACTGTTGAAGAGGGTTTTCCCTTCTGCTCTATTGGTAGCGAGATCGCATCGATGCTAATGGTTGAGGCTTTTGATTATCTCGATGCTCCTGTTAGTAAATTAACTTCGGTAGATGGCCCATTGCCTTATGCTGCCAATCTTGAAAAACTTGCTTTACCAAAAGCAAATAATATTTTCGATCTTGCTTATAAGCTTTGCAACAGATAATTCGGCATTAAATAAAATGGTCTTCAGCCTTAATGATTAAAAAAATTCATTCAATTATCACTAAATATCAAATTTCCCAGAATCTTTTTATCTGCTACTTTGTCTCTTTTGTGCTAATTGCCTATTTTAGTTTT
Organism: Rickettsia typhi; assembly: GCA_945862535.1. GTDB lineage: Bacteria > Pseudomonadota > Alphaproteobacteria > Rickettsiales > UBA1997 > JAJTDS01. The sequence continues at coordinate 14,862 of CAMAYG010000002.1, forward strand.
TTTGCAATTTTTGGCCGTAAGGGCTTGATAAATCTACATCAATTGGAAATGCAGATCGAAAAAAGCGATATTGCTTTGCAAGAATTTTCTAGCAAATTAGAGGGTCAGCAACTTTTAGTTAATGGTTTAAAGCTAGAATCTCTGGACTACGACCTTCTCGATGAGCAATCTCGTAAAATACTTGGCTATGCTGGTAAAGAAGAAGTTGTTATCTACCCAGAAGCCAATTAAATTATGCCTTGCAATATTTCACAAGAATTAAAAAGAAAGCTTTTTCATCTTTTGTCGCTATTTTTTCCTGCGACAGTTGTTTTTCTTGAAAAATTTTATGCCTTGGCACTATTTTCTTTGCTTTTTATATTGATTTTGTTGGTAGAATTTCTCCGTTTCAAAATCCTGAGAAATCAAGATAGAGCAGATCGAAGCAAGGCAAGCCTAATTATCGAAAGAATCCTTGGTTTTTTTACAACAATTATGCGACCAGAAGAAATTTCTGGCAAGAAACCACTGGGCATAACCTATTTAGTTGCAGCTTCAATCATTTGCTTTGCTTTTTTTGATACAAAAATAGCCGTTATTGCCTTTGTGATATTGGCAATAGCAGATGCCAATGCTGCAATTATTGGCAAATCATTTACTAGTGGTAAATTTTTTGCTAAAAGCCGACTAGGATCTTTGGCTTTTTTTATTAGCGCAGTCTTAATTTCTATTGCGGGACATTATGCCATTGATGGCTCTATGTCTTTGTTAATAATCTTTATTATTGCTACAATTTTTATCACCTTTATCGAAGCTTGCAAAATCGGGCTAGATATTGATGATAACTTAACAATACCTTTAGGTTTTTGCATTAGTGTAAGCTTGTTAAATTATGTCGTTTCTTATATTTAACACAAATTATACTAACGGGAAATTATATAATCTATTTTAGCTAATATTACACTTTTGCAATTATTTAAACTTAATTATATCTAAACTTAATCACATGAAAAGAACAACAAGAGGCACCAATAATAAACAACGAAAAAGCCAAGAAGGTTATAATTTTGTTAATGGTGGTAATTTTAACCACAAACAAGGGGGAACCAAAGATCGACGATTCGAGAATAAATCTGGTCCAAGAGCTAACAAGCCGTGGGAAGACTCTGGAGAGAGAACTCAAAGAAATAACTCAGAAAATAAATCTGGTCCAAGAGCTAACAAGCCGTGGGAAGACTCTGGAGAGAGAACTCAAAGAAATAACCCTAATTTGAAAAATGAAAATCGCCTTGCCGAATTTCTAAGCTATGGTGAATCTAAATCGCCATCTGGCTCTTCTAGGTCTACGAATTCTTTTCGCAATAAAGAAAAGAGTTTTTCTGGTCGCGAAAGACCTGGCAACAGGGTCGATTCAAGAAGTTTCCAGAACCGCGGTCCAGATCGTGCAGGCAATGTGGCTAGTGGCAACAGAAGGCCTTTTGACAAACCTTATCCTAAAGCCAAATCTTTCGACCTAGAAACTTTGCTAGAAATTATACATGAAAGAATTAGCGAAGCAAACACAAGCCCAAGTGAAGAAAAGTCGGCATCTTACACCGTAAAACTTTATCAAGAAGGAATCGGTAGAATAGCACAAAAGGTTGGTGAAGAGGCGACAGAAGTGGTAATTGCCGCAATGCAACATCACGAAAACAATTCTGGCGATAATTATGGCAAGCTAATTAGCGAAGTTGCCGATTTATTTTATCATGTTCTGATGCTATTAGCTGCTAAAGAGATAGATTTAACAGAAGTTCTTAAGGAGCTAGAAAAAAGACATATCCAAAAGAAAAGGCAATCTTAATAATAATACCGCTTCTCATTTTAAAACATAGGCTTTTAAAGGCGGGAAGTGACCTATTAGCAAAACTAAGAATTTCCTAGTTTTGCTAATAAATTTAATCGTTTTAGAATTGCTTAAGAATCAAAGCTTTACAAAGCTTTTGCTGTGTTATTCCCTTTGTCTTTTGCCTAATTGAATATCTGCGATATTCTGATTATTAATACTAACATTTGGTCTTGCTTTGCTTTTTTCGTAGCTGTCAATCATAGCTAGACAGATTTCAACATTATCATTTCCTTGCCCAAGATTACTTTCAATTTTTTGCTGATCGCTTCTTTGGCGATGTGCTGATATTCTTGTCTTTTCAAGCGATGTTTTAATGCAATTAATCACTCCCTCATTATATTCTTGCTGGTTTTTTGCTTCGATTTCTGCAATTTCAGTACCAGCTTCTGCTTTTGCAATATTACCTTCGCTGTCTATGCATTTGCTTTCGATAATATCTTTAATTAATGCCACTTCCGCGTCATTAACTTCTTGTTGCAACTCTTCCTTTAAAACTTTGGCAAAGTTCTTACAATTTACTTCTTGCTTCTTTACCTCTTCTTGCTGTTTGACCTCTTCTTCATTTTCAGATTCAGATCCTTTTATTGATTTACCGCCCCAGTTCCCTAGCCAAATAAACAAAGCTCCCTCAGAAAATTGTGGAGAATGCCCATCTTGTGCAAATTCTCTTTCTTCCGGTTCTTCAGTTTGCATTCCCTCTTCTTCTTCGTATTCCTCTTCATTATCCTCGCCTTCTAATTCCTCTTCATCATCCTCGCCTTCTAATTCCTCTTGATCATCCTCGCCTTGCTCTGTATCAATTTCTAAATTATTATACTCCTGTTCCTGCGATTTAACAACAGGATTATCTCTCATTTGTACTTCAAGACCTTCCCTGCTTTCTATTAAATTTATAGTTTCTGGCGAAGGAAGAGCTGCAATACAATTGTCATATAAAGTTATTAGGGTTAAAGCTTCAACTCCTTCAACGACCAAGCCAAGATTTTCCAGAGATTTGATTTTATTACCATCTAAATCAATCGTTAATAATTTTTTGCAATTAGCAAAACCAGCAAAATCAACCTTTATTACACCGCTTTCATTCATAACAAAAGATTCTAGATTTTCAGGTAGTGAAAAATTTTCTAAATTACTAATATTTTGTCCATAAAACCCTAGGGATTTTAAATTTGTAAAAAGCGCTAGCTCCTCTGGTATTTTTGTTAGTTCGTTGCCTTGAAATTCAATTATATCTGCCATCTGCAATATTTTTTCATTGTTCGATAAGACACTTGCAACAGCTTCGTCGCCTTTTACAGTCTCATCAATTTTAACCATAAATTCTAGCCAAGGGTTTTGTATTAGAATATCGGCAATCCTATCTTTTAATTCTGCTAATTCTAGCTGTTGACTGTCAATTAAACCTCTGACTGCGGTGTTAACTCCGTTTATCTGTGTCTCGTCTGGTGTTTCTCCTTTATTAAATATTGAGGCGATATATTGATTACCCCCTGTATCTTCTTTAATTTTTATTAAAGCTTCGATTAGTATTTCTTTAAAATCCTGGCTTTCATTTTCATTTTTACGGCTACTTGTATTGATAACTTCTTCCATAATTTAATTTAAATTTGTTGTTTTTTAATTTGCGATACATATCGCTTCCCATGTTTAAAGCTAATGAAACTAGTTATATCTTAGCTACATCATTTTTTAGAATTTGTTGGAAAAAATATCTCAAGAGCTTCGCCTTACAATATAAGGCTTTGTTTTTAAAAATTTATCAACAAAACCATTTTATTGATTTGAAGCATGGGAATCGATATTACTAAAACAATCGTTTTCATAAGTCAATAAATAATAATTTTATTTTTAGCTAGCCCCTTGTATTTTTTTTAATAGCTATTAAATAAGGGTTATAATTTTTTCTAACTAATATTTAGTTAGCTAAATCCTCAAAGAGTCACATTATATTTTAACAATTTATTAATTACATTATGTCTAAAGTTATAGGAATAGATCTGGGAACAACCAATTCTTGTGTTGCAATCTTAGAAAACGGCACTGCAAAAGTTATTGAAAATGCTGAAGGTGCCCGCACCACACCTTCGATTGTTGCCTTTACCCAAAACGGTGAAAGAGTTGTTGGAGCTCCAGCTAAAAGACAAGCGGTTACTAACTCGCAAAATACCATTTTTGGAATCAAAAGATTAATTGGTAGAAGATTCGACGACCCTCTTACTAAAAAAGATATGGGGCTAGTTCCTTATAAAATCATTGCTGCCGCCAGTGGCGATGCCTGGGTCGAGGCTCGAAGCGAAAAATATTCGCCAAGCCAAGTTTCTGCCTTTACCTTAATGAAAATGAAGGAAACCGCCGAAAGTTATTTGGGCGAAAAGGTAGAGAAAGCGGTAATTACCGTTCCTGCTTATTTTAACGATGCCCAAAGGCAAGCAACAAAAGATGCTGGCAGAATTGCCGGGCTAGAGGTGTTAAGAATTATTAACGAGCCAACTGCGGCCGCTTTAGCATATGGTTTCGACAAAAAGGGTTCACAAACTATTGCGGTTTACGACTTAGGAGGCGGAACTTTCGATGTTTCGATTCTTGAAATTAGCGACGGAGTTTTTGAAGTAAAATCAACCAATGGCGACACTTTCTTAGGCGGAGAAGATTTCGACATGAGAATTTTGCAATTTATTTGCGACGAATTCAAAAAAGAAAACGGGGTCGATTTATCTAAAGATCCTCTTGCTTTACAAAGACTTAAAGAATCGGCAGAAAAAGCTAAAATAGAGCTTTCTTCTACCTTAGAAACCGATATCAACTTACCTTACATTACCGCAGATGCTAGTGGCCCTAAACACTTAAATATTAAATTAACAAGGGCAAAACTCGAACAATTAGTAGACGATCTAATTAGCAGAACCATTAAGCCTTGCGAAAATGCTTTGCAGGATGCCGGGCTAAAAACTAGCGAAATCGACGAGGTGGTATTGGTAGGTGGCATGACTAGAATGCCAAAAGTTTTTGAAACTGTCAAAAAACTCTTTAATAAAGAGCCTAATCGCGGGGTGAACCCCGATGAAGTTGTTGCTATTGGTGCGGCAATTCAGGCTGGAGTATTGCAAGGCGATGTTAAAGACATTCTTCTTCTTGATGTTACTCCTTTATCGCTAGGAATTGAGACTGCTGGCGGAGTATTTACAAGGCTAATCGAGAGAAACAGCACGATTCCTACCAATAAAAGTCAGGTTTTTTCTACGGCCGCCGACAATCAAACTGCGGTTACCATTAAGGTTTTTCAGGGCGAAAGAGACTTAGCTGTGCATAACAAATTGCTTGGCGAATTTAATCTTGAAGGCATCGCTCCTTCTCCAAGAGGAATTCCGCAAATCGAAGTTATTTTCGATATCGATGCCAATGGTGTGGTAAAAGTTTCGGCAAAAGATAAAGGAACAAACAAAGAACAGCAGATTCGCATTCAGTCTTCTGGCGGTTTATCGGAAGAGGAAATTAAGAAAATGATAAAAGATGCCGAAGCAAATGCCTCTGCCGACAAAGAAAAGAAAGAGTCTATCGAGGCAAAGAATCAAGCCGATTCCGCAATATATGAAACCGAAAAAAATCTTAAAGAGCATCAAGACAAAATCGACGAAGCAACAAAAAATGCTATCGAAGAAAAATTAACAGCTTTAAAAGAGGTTCATGCTAAGGCAGATGCAACAGCCGAGGAACTGAAAACTGCAACCCAGAATCTTATCGAGGCATCGATGAAGATGGGCGAAGCAATTTATAAAGCACAACAAAACTCTGCTAATAATTCTGCATCGGCAACAGCTAGCAACGAAACTAGCGACAGCAATAATAAAGAAAAAGTTGTTGATGCCGAGTTCGAAGAGGTAAAAAAGCAAGACTAATTAACAATTATGTTAAAAGAATTTATTTTCAAACATAAAAAATCTAATCAATTAGCCCTTGTTGGCTCTAGCAAAACTAACAAATTGTCGTCGAGGTTTTTCTTGGCGACAATTTTGTTATTTCTGGTCTTAAAAATCTGTGCTAGTTTTCACTATTTTTCACATCAGCTAATTAATCTATCGCCATCTTTATTAGCAAATAAAACCTTAGAAAATGCAACACCCGACAGCAAATTACTAATAAAAGGAAAGTGGCAAGAAAAAGAGGCAAAATATTATTCTACTGCCGAGGCTACAACCCTGCATTCTCCTTGCGATATCTGCGATCTTTTTAGCCAGATCTTGTATTTTAGCTTTTCGCTAGAAAATTTAGAGTTAAAAAACTTTATTACGCTATTGATTTTACTGCCTCTAGCTTATTGGCACAAAATTATCAAAAATAACTACTTCTCGACCGCTCCCCCAATTTGTTTAATATCTTAATATTTTCAATGTTTAAAGGACAAGCAAGTTAGCTAAAGTCTAAAGACTCTTAGCCTAAATCTTTTAAAAGACTCCAAGCTTATTGGCACCAGATTTATTACCCCTAGGTTTTATTGTTCTTGGACTTGTTTAAACATTGAAAATCCTTTACCTTACTAAATTCGATATTAAACAAATCAATCTTTTCAATGAAATATAAATTAACGATTAATGCTAAATACATCGCATTAACCCTGTTACTTTTAGCTTTAAACCTAAGCTTTACCAGCTTATTTAATTCTAAAAATGCTTTAGCAAAAGCTCAGAAAAAACAGAGCCTCAAAATAAAACAAAATACCTCCATCTCCGATGGGCAAAAAATTATTAAAAACAGTCTAGATTCAACCGCCGAAAATTATGACATTTTGGTTAAAAAACTCGATCAGGCCCGCAATAATTTATCGGTGAAAACGGGAGGTAGTGCATATAATTTTAATGAACAAGCAATAAAATCATTGCCTCTTGCTAGCTTTACCTCTATTGATAAAGTAATTGCAAGAGCCCCCGGAGTTACTCAAGATTCATTTGGCCAGGTTCGCATTCGCGCAGATCATAGCGGGGTGCAATATCGCATTAATGGAGTTATGATTCCCGAAGGTATTAGCGGATTTGGACAGCTAATTGACACTCAATTTGTTGATAATGTCGAATTGCTAACAGGGGCACTGCCTGCTCAATATGGCTATAGAACCTCTGGAGTAATAGAAATTACCCCTAAAAGTGGCGAGAAGGGTAGTTTTAATCGATCTTCAGCAATGATAGGAAGTTACAACACTTTAGCTTTTAATCAACAATTTGGTGGCAATGCTAATAATACTAGCTATTACCTTAATGCTAATTTCCTTGAAAGCGAAAGAGCAATAGAATCGACAACAAAAAATAATAATGCTAAGCAAAATAAAGGGCGAGAACACCGAATTTTTGCCAATTTTTCTCACCTTATTTCGCCATCGCAAAAAATTAATTTAATTTTAGCCAGCTCAAACAATATTTTCAAAATTCCCAATAATCCAAATCAAAGCCCCGAATTTAATTTGCAGGGTGTAGACAATAATTCGATTAACTCGTTAAAACTTCGCCAAAAACAAAGTGAGAATAATAATTTTGCTATTGCGAGCATAAATGGTATTAGCGAAGCAAATATCGATTACCAATTAGCATTATTTAGTCGTTTTAGCAATAATAACTACGATCCCGATCAAATTGGCGAACTGGTATTTAACGGAGTTGCCTCGAATATTCGTCGTCAATCTAATGTTAACGGCTTGCAATTCGATACTGGCTTTGCTTTAAACAGCAAAAATCAGCTTCGTTTTGGTGGATTTGCCAGCAACGAAACAACGAAGAATCGTCAACACAGCCTAACTTTTAGTGCCGATGTCGATGGCAATCAAGATAGTGATATTCCTTTTGCTATTGCTAATGGTTCAAAAAAAACGATGCAGACATTAGGGCTATATCTGCAAAACGAATTTAAACCTAATGAAAAATTATCGCTTAATATTGGCGGTAGATACGACCAAATCAATGCCGATAACGATGAAAAACAATTATCGCCAAGAGTTGGTGCTAATTATAAATTTAACGACAAAACCACAGTTCATTCTGGCTATGCTCGTTATATTACCCCGCCTCGTGCAGAATTATTAGCCTCAACCAATATCGATAACTTTGCCAACACAACCAATCAGGCAGTTTTTAACGATAAAAATGACAAAATAAGAGCCGAAAGAACCCATTATTACGATCTTGGCATTAGTCATAAAATTAACAAAAACCTTTCACTGGCAATAGACACCTATTACAAAGATGTCGACAACTTGCTTGACGAGGGGCAGTTTGGTAGTTCGTTAATTTATTCACCATTTAACTATCGAGTTGCTAAGGCACATGGTGCAGAATTTACCCTAGATTATCAAAAAGATAAATTGCGGGCTTTTGCCAATTTTTCTGCCCAGAAAATGAAAGCCAAAGATATTACTTCTAGTCAATATATGCATGAAAACGACGAATTAGAATACATCGCCAGCAAATTTGTCCATGTTGACCACGATCAATCTTACACTTCTGCTTTTGGTACAAGCTACGACTATCGCGGTTATCTAATGAGTGCCGATGCTCTTTTTGGCTCTGGGCTTAGAAAAGGCTTTGCTAACGAAAATAAAAATAAATCACATTGGCAATTTAATTCGGCGATTTCCAAGGATTGGGCAAAATTTGGCAATTTACAAACAAGAGTTGCCGTGGTAAATATTTTTAACAATCGTTATCAAATCAGGGATGGCTCTGGTATTGGCATTGGTGCCCCGCAATATCAGGTTGGTCGAAGCTTTTATTTAACAACAAGCAAATCTTTCTAAAAAACCAAGACTAGAAACTAAGAATTTAACCATTTTGACTTCTACTTACCTCTAAAATCCCCTAAGGTTTAGGCAATATTTAGTTATTGCCTTTCCCTACCCAAATTTTAACTAAATACTCTATGAAAATAAACAACATGCCTCAAGCCATTCAAATAAATATTCCCAATGGCGATCCTGCTATTAGCATGAGAACAGAAGAATCAGTAAAATCGCAACCCCCAGAAGTTGACAGCCCTGCAGGACAAATAATCATTGAAGAGGAGCAAAAAGTTGAAGAGGTTTTGCCAGCAGAATATTTTTTTGACTTGATGGTTAAATCAATTCTTGATAATGCAGCAAAAATTCCGCACGATACAAAATTTCCTTATTTAGATAAATTTGCCAATAAAACTAAAGATAGAGATTTTAAAAATATCTCAGAAATTATTAAAGAATCTAACGAAGAAATAACCAAAGCAAGTAATCAAAATTTAATATTTAGTGCTGGATCGACAACAATTGGTGCAACGGCAAATCTAACAAATTACGGTCTTGTTGCCAGTGGCGGGGTGGCATTGCCGTGGCTTGCTGGTATTTCCATCCTTCCAGCAGTGGTGAATTTTGTTCATAAGGTAAAAAATGGGGTCGATCTTAATGCCTATTTAGAGGGTAGGGGCTATTTGTTAAAATATCTCGAAAATGTTGCAATCATGTTAATTTGCGATGTTGCAAAAAGAATCGAAAGCTTGCCAGATACAAGTGAAATCTCTAAAGAAAATGCCGAAGATATTTTAAAAAATGTTTTGCAAAATTTACAAGAATTTAACCTTGCTCATTACGACCCCGAGCCCTTTTATTACAAATGGTCGGCTCAAGCTTTTCGACAAGGTTTAAGCAATGCTCTAAGCGGTGCCAGAATCGGAGTGGGCATTGCTAGTTTTGCTGGCAGTATTATTGCCCTGCCCGTTGGCATTGCCTTAACTGGAACATTGCTTAGTAGCGAAGTAATAGGCGGTTGTCTTTATAAGAAGTCGCACAATCTTCGTAATGAAAAAGCGACTGAGGCAGCACAAAAACTCGACTTGGTCTTTGAAGATATTTTTAAAATTTATAGAGATTATTTACAAATAAAAACAACTGAGCAAATGCAAAATCTTGAGCTAAAAACTAGCCCAGATGAGGGAAAAGAAGAGCTAAGAAAGTTTTATGAATATCTCGGTCCACAAAGCAAGAAAATTCATGAACACCATCATCACGAAAAAAGTGGCGAACACAACTCCAATCATAATGAACATGAACACCCTCATCACGAAAAAAGTGGCGAACACAACTCCAATCATAATGAACATGAACACCATCATCACGAAAAAAGTGGCGAACACAACTCCAATCATAATGAACATGAACACCCTCATCACGAAAAAAGTGGCGAACACAACTCCAATCATAATGAACATGAACACCCTCATCACGAAAAAAGTGGCGAACACGACTCCAATCATAATAAACATGAACACCCTAATCACAAAAATTGTAAAGATCATAAACATAGCCACAATTGGCAAAATCGCTATTTCAATAAGAATTGTGAACACAATCTTGGCGAAGAAATATCGACAGATAAAGTAAAATTTACAAACTTAGCCAGTGTCAACATTCTTAAAGAAGACGAACTTACCTTGCTGCCCCCTGATCCCCAAACGAAGACGGCAGAAACTAAAAAGATACTTGCCTTGCCACTGCCCACTCATGTCCATTGCCCTGAATTAACCAAATTAAAAGCGGTGCAAAAAATTAGCAACTGCTATAACTATCTTGCCAAAAATGGGGCGAAATTAATAGAGAAGTCAACTGGCTGTATTGGCAAATCTTTTGGTTGTTTTACGAGGTAGTTTAATAAATTTACTCAAGGCTCTTGCAAAAAAAAAAATAACTTTTAAGGTACTTGACAATGTTAGATTTAATCAGATCTAGCATTGTCAAATAATAAATATAATAAAATGAAACCTATTAAAGAAAACAGCATCGATATACAGCCATCTCCGATTAGTTATCAAAGCAAACCTCTGGATAATATTAGCAACTTTAGATTTTTGTCATTTCAGGAAGGATTGTCGTCATTTCAGGAAAAGTCTAATGATATGGAAATTGACGAAACAATTCTCAAAAGCAAAGGACACCCATGGGATGAAGAAGAAAGGCAGTCAATAACACAAAGAAGTCTTGAGGAGAAACATGAGACTTATAAATTTACACTGAGAAAAGGCGAAGAAGAAATTCCGCAAGAGATAGAAAATTTTGATCCCAAGATAGACAAAATTGAAGTAATAGAAGGTGATAAAGAAGGAAACCTTATCGATCATCAGAAGAAAGTGACAATTAAGCAATATGGTTCCGAGGTTTCAATTCGTATTGTTGGTAAAAATTCAGAGAATTACAACCCGATATTTTTGAAAAATACAAATGTTAAAGACCTCGGGGAGAAAAATTTTCCTAATATTGGACTTAATTTTGAAGATGTTAAAACAATAGAACGCGATAACGGCAATTATGATGCTGTTATTTTTGGCTTGGAATTGTGTGGTTCTCTTGTGTTATTAGGCATTGTGTACGCAGCCAGCCACAAACTCGCGCAACTTATTAAAGAACGCAGAAGGGCATCGCAAGATAGACCAGCTGAAAATCCGGCAGTCATAATAGAAGCTAGAAATCCGGCATTGGAAAATCAGGCATTGGAAAATCTGGCAGTCATAATAGAAGCTAGAAATCCGGCATTGGAAAATCAGGCATTGCAAAATCAGGCATTGCAAAATCAGGCATTCAGAATTCAGCCACAAGATCAGGTTGCAAATTTGATTATCAACGCTGATGCAGCTCCATTGAATCAAAGCTCAAAAGGGTTAGCTTTTCGTTAACATACTACATCTTCCAATATTGCATCTTCTATTAATTCTAAAGATGCCGAGCAAGATTCGACATGGACAATCCCGCCCCTGGGAGCATTAGGAAGTGTCATTTTGTTTTCAGTAATGGGTTGCGATGGTATCCTTTTGTAAAAAGGCAAACCTTCGTCAGCCACTCACTTAACCTCTGTCAAACAGTCAAGTAGTAGTTGATTCAGGTGTTAATGAAATCAATTTAAGTCTTGATTAGATAAGGATGGAGGAAGAAGTAGTAAGTGACAATGCAGAATATATTTTTGCTTAAGTCCCTGCAATTTTCGTGCGAAGATGAAGGCGAAGTTGCAGGGCAACATGAGAGGATGCTTTTATTAACCAAATTATTAGCTAATTCTTTTTGAGAGATTTGCTAATTGTGATTAGTGATTGCAATGGCGATTCTGCTTGCCAAATTGCCCCAATTATTGCTACATAATCGAGATCGTGGCAAGGTAGCAAAGAAATATTATTAGCATCTATTCCGCCAATTGCTGTAATTTTTTTCGTTGGAAATTGTTGCTTCGCCCAAGAAATAATGCTCGGATGCGGTTTTGCTTTAGCAACTTTGGTTTGAGTAAGGAAGAATGCCCCAAAAGAGATAATTTCTGCACCAAAACTATTGGCAAAATGTGCCAGTTCTTGCGAATCGTAACAACTAACTCCCAATTTGATATTGCCAATCGCAATTTTTTCTTTTAGATTTTTAATAATGTTGTTGCAATGCAGATATTTAGGGCTTTCTTTGCTGTTGCTAGCCATTACCAACTGCTGTAAATCTTCCCCGCCTAAATGCACCCCGAAATGCAAAATCTTAGAATTTAAGCCGTCGCAGGCTAATCCTTCTGTTAATTCTAAGGCTAATTCAATATTGTCATTTAAGGTTAGACAAACATTGTTTTTTCTACAAATAGGCAAAATTTTTGTTAATATTTTAGCTATTGCAATATTGCTTGGCTGATTATTGTTGCTATCTTTAAGCCGTAGTTGAAAATTGGCAACAAGCCCCGTGCTAAGGAGCTCTTCTAGCTGATTGTAGAAAGTTTTTTCATCTATTTTTGGTGGCGAAACAAGGTAAATTGCAGTCATATTTTTAAATTATAACAAACCCTTAGTAGAAGCAAGGTTATTACTGTTGTCTCTTATGGCAATTGCCGTTTTTATCGCCTTAGCAAGCCCTTTAAAACAAGATTCGATAATATGATGGTTATTGATTCCGTAGAGATTCTCGATATGTAAATTACAACCCAGATTATTAGCAAAAGCAATAAAAAATTCGCGGAACATTTCGCTGTCGACATCGCCAATTTTATCGACAGTAAAATTGCACTTAAAGACCGTATAGGGACGGCCAGATAGGTCGACAACCACTCGGGTTAATGCCTCGTCCATTGGAATATAGGCGAAGCCAAAGCGATTGATCCCTTTTTTGTTGCCAACAGCCTCTTTAATTGCCGAGGCAAGAGTAATTGCAACATCTTCGACTGTGTGGTGGCTGTCGATAGCAAGATCGCCCTTGGCATCGATTTCCATATCGATGCCACTATGGTGGCTAAGTTGCTCTAACATATGGTCGAAGAAAAATAGCCCTGTTTTGATTTTATAAGAACCAGCTCCATCGCCAACCCCATCGAGATTTACCGATATTGCAATGTTGGTTTCCTTGGTTTTGCGACTAATTTTAGCAGTTCGTGACATAATCTTGATTAATATTACTATATTTACCGATAAATTTAGCTATAAATTTTTGCTAGCAAATTGCCAATTAACTAAATTATTGAAGAAAACATCGATATAATTTGGTCTGGCATTTTGGAAGTCTAGGTAGTAGGCATGTTCCCAAACATCTATTGTTAATAGAGGTTTTTGATTGTGATTAGTAAGCGGAGTTTCGGCATTAGCAGTTTTAACGATTTTTAGCTTTTCCCCTTCGAGCACTAGCCAAGCCCAGCCAGAACCAAATTGAGTTGCGGCAGCATTTTTGAATTGATTTAACATTTCCTCAAAAGAACCAAAGCTATTATTAATTAATTCTAGCAATTTACCTTCTGGCTTACCACCGCCATTTGGCTTCATCGAATTCCAATAAAATGTATGATTCCAGATTTGGGCAGAATTGTTGAAAATTGCTACTTTCGAGCTGTCATTTGCCGATTTCTTAATAATTTCTTCGAGGCTTAGATTAGCAAATTCGCCATCTTTAATAAGATTATTTAAATTATTAACATAGCCTTGATGGTGCTTGCCATAATGAAAATTAAGGGTATTTTCCGAGATATGCGGTGCCAGGGCATTTTTTTCATAAGGAAGAGGCGGTAAAGTAATAGTCATATTGTTGTTTTTATTAGTTAGAGAAGTGGTTTTTGATGGTTTTTTGCCATCAAAGCCAGAAATTGATTTTTTACCCAATAATGAACCAGCAAAAGCATTGTTGTCCAAAGAAAACTTGCCCAAAGAAAACTTTCCCAGAGAAAATGTTGCAAAAGCTAAAGCAAAGGCTCCAGTACAAGCTTCGGCAGATTTTTGCAAAAATTGGCGACGATTTAACGGCAAATTAGCGATTGAATTATGCTCGGATTTATCGTTTAAATTAAAATTTAAGTCTTTTTGCTTGAAGCTTTCTATATTCTGGCTCTTGCCACCGTCGATATTGTTGCCGCCGATATTGTTGCCAAGTTTTGTGGCAATATTTGTTGTGACAATATTTTTAATGTTACAATTTTTGATATTTGACACTTTAACTTTTAGCTTAATAATGGGCAGAATATTCGATTAAAAACCTTCATTTTAATAGCAAAAAGCCTAATTATAGAAAAATATTAGTCAATTTTAAATTTTGATTTTATTGGCTTTAGCTCAAATTTCTCCTCAAAACCAGAAAAATGAAAGTCGATTTAAGGTTAGAATACTTAATTAAGGCAGATTTTAACCAATATAATAAAGTATTGCTAAAGTAAAATAAAGTCTAATAATTATTTGACAAATAAAATCTTACTTATTATTATGGGGGGTAATATTAACAAAATTTTAGCTATATTGACTGAAAGTAACAGATTTAACAATCCATGCAACCACTCACAAGAGCCTATTCATAGAAGTAGAACCGCTTCGTCCATTAATGAAGAAATTGATGAAGAAATTGATAAAAAAATTGATGAAAAAGTTATTTTGACTGAAGTTGAATGTCGCTCTTCATTAGCATTTGCTGAAAGTTACGATATTGATTACGAAATTAAAGAAGGATTTCAAAAAAAACTTACCCTTTCCTATTCTCCACCTTTTAAAGAATTCCCAAGCCAAACTCAAAATATGACAATTGAAACAAATCAAACAAATATTAAAAACACAACAAGCAAAATTAAGAAGAATGACCCGTATAGCAAATAATCAGCTAAAAGAAATAAGCAAATAGCTAATATTTATCAAAATACATCTGATTTAAAGCGATTAAAAGAATCTACAACAAAACCAATAGCCGATTTAATTAGAAAATTAAAAAGCAAAAGCCGTAGTGCTAAAACAGATTCTAGTAGGCTAAATATGTATCGTTCCAAACAATATCTTACTCAGAGCGAAAAGCTAAATATAGTTAATTCTAAAGGCCTTAAAGATGCTTTAGATGAAGATTATGGAGTACTTAGTGAAGATATCAAGAAATCCCTAAAGGATTGGTTATTCAGAAATCCAACAAATTCAACAACTAAAGGAGACTTTATCACTAAAATATTTCAAAATACCAAGAAAGCAGAAAAAATGGTTGCAGAAAAGAGAGAAAACCTTATTCCTAGCAAAGAAAGTGTTAGTGGTGGTTATTCCAAGGATTCATTCGAATTATGTACCAGCTCCGCTAGATTACAACCGCCAACATTAGTTTCTTCGCATAATGTCAAGGCTTTAAAATCCTCTCAAAAACAAAAATAATTACATCAAACCTTAAAGCTTTCGCCACAACCACAACGGCCTTTTTCATTAGGATTGATAAAATCAAAGCCAGATTCTAGACCGTTGTCTTGGTAGATCATTTCGCTACCAATAAGAAACATCGAGGCTTTGGGGTCGATAAATATTGCAATATCTTCAATTTCTACCACTTCGTCGTATTTGGTAATATTTTTTTCTGGCTCGGCAAAATTTACGGTATAAGAAAGACCAGAGCAACCACGAGTGCGAACACTAATTTTTATACCAGGGTAGCTGTTACTTTCCTCGGATAGTAATTTTCTTATTTGACTCAAGGCATCTTGATTAATTTTAAGGTAATCGACGATGTAATTGCCAAATTTTGAAGTTTTAAGCTGGCGACTTGTTGCGGATTGCATATCTAGTTATTTTCTTGTTTTTGCTTATAATCGGCAATTGCGGCTTTTATTGCATCTTCAGCAAGCATTGAGCAATGCATTTTTACTGGGGGAAGAGCCAATTCTTCGGCGATTTGCCTATTGGTAATATGCTGTGCCTCATTGATATTTTTACCCTTAATCCATTCTGTTGCCAGTGAGCTAGAGGCAATTGCCGAGCCACAGCCAAAGGTTTTGAATTTTGCTTCGGTAATGGTGCCATTATCGTCGACTGCAATTTGTAATTTCATAACATCGCCACAAGCAGGAGCTCCAACCAAACCAGTGCCAACATTTTTTTGCAATTTGTCGAGCGAGCCAACATTTTTTGGGTTTTCGTAATGATCTTTTAATTTATCGGAATAAGACATAATTTTAGTTTTAAAGTTTTAATAAAGGTTGTAAGAAATTTTTGTAATTAATGACCGCTCCATTCGATAGATTTTAGGTCGATTCCTTCTTGCATCATCTCCCATAAAGGGCTTAATTCTCGTAATTTAGTAATTTTACTACGAACCAATTCGATGGCATAATCAATTTCTTCTTCGGTGGTAAATCTACCAATGCCAAAGCGAATCGAAGTGTGTGCTAGGTCGTCTTCTACACCCAAAGCATGCAAGACATATGAAGGCTCTAAAGAAGAAGAGGTGCAGGCAGAGCCAGAAGAAACTGCCAGATCTTTAATTGCCATAATCATCGATTCACCTTCTATTGCGGCAAAGCTTAAATTGATATTGCCCAGATATCTTTCGCCACTTTCAAAAGACGGACCGTTAAGGTAAATTGCCTCGGATTTAATAATTTCTTGATAAAATTTATTGGCTAATTTGCTAATTCTTAGATTGTCTTCTGCCATTTGATTTTTAGCAATTCTTGATGCCTCGCCAAAACCAACGATTAAATGAGTAGGAGCGGTGCCAGAACGAATGCCTCTTTCCTGACCGCCACCACTAAAAATTGGCTTGATTCTTACCCGAGGCTTTCGGCGAACAAAAAGAGCTCCAACCCCCTTAGGACCATAGATTTTATGGGCGGAAATGCTCATAAGGTCGATATTTGTGGTTTCAACATTTAGCGGAACCTTGCCAAAAGCTTGTGCCGCATCGCTATGAAAGAAAACACCAGCATCACGGCAAATTTTACCAATTGCTTCGAGTGGTTGAATAGTGCCAATTTCGTTATTAATCGCCATTATTGATACCATTATGGTATTGCTTTTAATGGTGTTTTTTAATAAATCGAGATCGATTAAACCAGTGTTAGTTACTGGTAAGAAGGTAATTTCGAAGCCTTCTTGCTCTAGGTCTCTACAAGAATTTATAATACATTTATGCTCGGTTGCTAAAGTTATGATATGATTTTTGCTGTCGCTACGATAAAAGCGAGCAACTCCCTTAATTGCTAAATTATTTGATTCTGTAGCCCCAGAGGTAAAAAATATTTCTTTTGGATCGGCATTAATAAGCTCTGCCACTTGCCTGCGAGCATTTTCAACCAATTCTTCGGCTTTCCAGCCAAAAGAATGAGTGCGAGAATGTGGATTGCCATAGTCTTCTTTCATGGTTTTAAACATTAGATCTAGCACTTGCGGATCTGTTGGGGTGGTAGATTGATAATCAAGATAGATTGGTTTTTTAATCATTTCGCAGAAGTTTTGATTGATAAGATTTACGGTTGATAATAGTTGCTAACTCTTTTAGAAGTGCTTGCAGGTCTTCTTTTGTATTTTGATAGCTAAGACTAATTCTGATTGCCGAATTGATAAATTTATCGGTAACTTTCATTGCCTTTAAAATGCGAGAATTAGCAACACTCCCCGAAGAACATGCCGCCCCAGAACTTATCGCGATATTGACTAGATCGCAAGCAATAACAAGGTTTTGACTGTTAAAATTGGCAATTGCCAAATAGCTCGTGTTATTAACTCTTGCAACATCTTGGCTAAAAATCTGCAGTTCGGAAGGGTGAATAATGTTCGCTAATTCTTGTTCGAAATAATTTCGTAAATTTAAGATTGACGGCATTTTGGCTAAAGAATCTTTGGCACAATCGACAGCGACACCAAAACCAATAATTGCAAGCTGATTTTGGGTACCCGGTCTTTTAAAATTTTCTTGCCCACCGCCAAAAAATAATGGCTCGAAATCTAGGCCTTTGCGGCTAATAATTGCCCCAATTCCTTGTGGACCATAAAATTTATGAGCCGAGATACTAGCAAAATCAACATTGAGCATTTCAAGATCGACCGGAATTTTACCAATTGCCTGAACGATGTCGGAGTGAATGATTCCGCCATATTGATGAGTTATTTTTGCAATTTCTTTAATTGGCTGAATTGCCCCAGTTTCGTTATTTACTAGCATTGCTAGCACTAGGAAACTAGGCTTTTTATTGCCAATAGCGGTTTCGCTTTCGACAAAAGATTCTATTTGATTAATAAGATAATTGGTGTCGATAATACCGTTGCTGTCGACAATTATATCTTCAACGGCAACTGGCTCTTTGCCATTATTTGTAATATTGTGGGCGGTTTTATAAACTGCATCGTGCTCTATAGTTGCACAAAAAATTTTTTTAATATTGAAAGCTTTAACAACACCGCTAATGATGATGTTATTTGCCTCGGTTGCTCCAGAAGTAAAGATAATTTGGTATTGTGAGGCATTAAGCAAGTTACCAATTGCTAGCTTGCTTTTATGGCTTTGCATCTGGGCTTTCTGCCCGTATTTATGAATGACGGCAGAGTTAAGAGGCAAATTAGCAAATTCTTGCATTGCCAAATTAACTTCTACCGCCATTACTGTAGTTGCATTGTTGTCGAGATAGATCATCTGTTAAAGTTATTTGATAACTGTGAAAGAGTTATTGATAACCTTAATCTAAATAGTTTAGTAAAATAGTCAAGTATTTACTTAGTTATTTTAATGATAATTTATTGCGATATAGAATTATTTTCTGTTTTGTTTTTTTGGTGACATAAAACCAATTGAAGGATGCCCGGCTTGATTAGTTGGTGCATTGTTTTTCTTTAAAAGATCTGATATCGTTGTATTCATTTCTTTTACTGCATTAAAAAAATTAGCTTCATCTTCTCCATTATTTTTATTTTGATAAAATTCTTTGATTATTTGGTCATTAGCAGATTTAAATTTTTTTAAATAGTCGCCGTAGTTCTCTTTGCTAGAAAATTCGCTTTTGTCTAAAAAAGAGATAACAGACTCAGAATTAAAAAAATCCATAATGTTATGCTTAGAATTATATACAGCATTTATAGCTTCTCTTTGGTTTTGAAATTTTTCAAAACTTTGAGTATTTGAAAAATTATCTTCAGCGATATTTGCTAAATATTCTTTTTTATTTCTTGCTTCCATGTTGATTTAATGTTTTTATTGCTATGTTGTTAATTTAATTTGTTTATTGAGTTGATAAAAAGTTATTAGTCCTAATATAGTAAAATCTAGACACAATAACCCTCTAAACCCATAAAACACCTAAACAACTATCATTTAACTTTTTATAATGCAATTACTTAATTAAAAAATTACTTGAAAAAATTACTTGCCAAATCATTTTCTATCGTAAAAATTGCAAATAATTTGTTAAAAAACTGTTGCAACCTTTAAAGGGTTAAAGGCTAAAATCAAAAACATTACGACTAATTAAAAACTAACATGAACTCCCACTATCAGCAATATCAGGTTAAAGATTCTTGCGAAGCTATACCAAGTAATAAAAATAAGGTTATTATTTTAGGAAGCGGTCCTAACCGCATAGGACAAGGTATAGAATTTGACTACAGCTGTGTTCATTGTGCAATCGCCCTTAGGGAAGAAGGAATTGAAACAATTATGGTAAATTGCAATCCCGAGACAGTGTCAACAGATTACGACACTTCCGATAGGCTTTATTTCGAGCCACTTACCGCCGAAGATGTAATTGCTTTAGTCCGCAAAGAAATGCAAAACGGCAATTTACTTGGGGTAAATGTGCAATTTGGCGGTCAAACTCCGCTAAGCTTAGCTAATTTCTTGCAACAAGAAAATGTTCCAATTATTGGCACCTCGCCAGCAATGATCGATCTTGCTGAAGATCGCAACTCTTTCAAAGAACTATTGCAAAAGCTTAATCTTAAGCAACCGCAAAACAACATTGCTTATTCTGCAAGTCAGGCAATTGCATATATTGAAAACATTGGCTTTCCTATTGTTGCTCGCCCCTCTTATGTGTTGGGCGGTAAAGGAATGGCAATAATCTACGACGGCAACTACCTTAACAAATATCTTGTTGATTATGCCGATGTTTTTGAAACTGGCCCCCTGCTTCTTGATCAATTTTTAACCGATGCAATCGAGGTCGATGTCGATGTATTGGCCGATGGCAACACCGCTTTTGTTGCTGGTGTTATGCAACATATCGAAGAAGCTGGGATTCACTCTGGCGATTCTGCTTGTTCTATCCCGCCTTTTAGCTTAAGCGAAGCAATTATAACAGAAATCGAAGAGGCTTCAAAGAAACTGGCAATTGCTTTACAGGTCAAGGGTCTGATGAATATTCAATTTGCCATCAAAGATAACGAACTCTTTGTTTTAGAGGTTAACCCAAGAGCATCTCGCACCGTCCCTTTTGTTGCTAAGGCCACAGCTTTGCCAATTGCCAAAATTGCCTCTCTGCTTATGATAGGCAGATCGCTTTCAAGCTTTAATCTAAAAAAACCGCAACTCAACTATTTTGCAGTAAAAGAAGTGGTCTTTCCTTTTGCCCGCTTTAATGATGTCGATATTATTCTCGGCCCAGAAATGAAATCTACTGGCGAAGTTATGGGAATAGATATTACTTTTCCTTTGGCTTTTGCCAAGGCACAACTTGCTGCTGGAGTTAAGCTCCCAAAAGACGGCACGGCTTTTATTTCCGTTAAAGATAGCGATAAAGTTAAAATATTACCAATTGCCAAGATGCTAATAAAAATCGGTTTCCGTTTAGTTGCCACTAAAGGAACAGCCAAATTTCTTGCTGAAAATGGTGTCATAGTTACGATTGTCAACAAAATTACCGAGGAAAAACCTCATGTTGTCGATATGATAGCTAGCCAAGAAATTAGCCTTATTATCAATACTACAGCAGGAGCCCAATCAACGAAGGATAGTTTTTCAATTCGTCGAACCGCTCTTATGAAAGGAGTGACTTATGCCACAACAATCTCTGGTGCCGATGCAATGGTCCAAGCAATTGCCGCCTGTAAAGAAATTGACAATAATTTTACAGTAAGAGCGATTCAAGATTTGGCAAATATCTAGCTATTTCTAATATTTATTTCTATTAACTTTACTATTTAACTCATGAAAAAAAGAATTGCGGTAATAACTGGTTTTCGTTCTCATATGGGAAAGGCTGGCGGTCTTATGAAAGATGTCAGAGCCCAACAACTTGGGGCGGCCATTGCCAAAGAAACTATAATTCGCAGTAAGCTTTGCCCTTCTTTATTGGACGAAGTTATAATTGGCAATGTTGCCCAACCTTCCGATGCCGCCAATATCGCTAGAGTTATTGCCGTTAATGCTGGAGTGCCTTATAATGTTCCTGCTTTTACCGTTCACAGAAATTGTGCCTCGGGAATGGAGAGTTTTGCTTTATCTTCGTTAAAAATCTTACAGGGGCAGGCAAAAATTATTCTTTGTGGCGGAGTTGAGTCGATGTCGAATATTCCGCTATTATTTAGCAAAGATCTTACCGCAACCTTTGCCAATCTTGCCAAGGCAAGAACTCCACTTGAGAAAATCAAAACTATTCTTGCAATCAAATTAAAATCATTAAAGCCAAGAATTGGTTTATTAGAAGGTTTAACCGACCCTATATCTGGGCTTATAATGGGGCTTACCGCAGAAAATCTGGCAACAGATTTTTCGATTAGTCGCGATGCTCAAGATAATTTTGCTCTTCGTAGCCACAAATTGGCAACTCAGGCAATTGTTGCAAAAAAGTTCGAAGAAGAAATTGTTTCGGTATTTAATTACAACGATGAAGACCCGCAAATTACCACATTCGACGAAGGAGTTAGGCAAAATCAAAGCATCGAAGATCTTGCAAAATTAAAGCCCTATTTTAACAAAAATTCTGGCACGGTTACTGTAGGAAATTCTTCGCAAATAACCGATGGGGCAGCAATGGCAATTCTAATGAGCGAGGAACAAGCTCGAGATCTAAAAATTACCCCTCTTGGCTTTATTAGCGATTTTGCTTTTGCAGGCTTAGACCCTAGCAGAATGGGGCTTGGCCCGGTATTTGCTACCCATAAATTATTGCAACAAAACAAAATGACCCTTAAAGATTTCGATCTATTTGAAATTAACGAGGCCTTTGCATCGCAGGTTTTAGCTTGTGTTAAGGCCTTCGCAAGTAACGAATTTTGCCAAAAACATTTCGAAGAAAATGCCATGGGCGAAATCGATATCGATAAACTTAATATCAATGGCGGAGCAATTGCCTTGGGGCATCCTGTGGGCATGAGTGGCTCAAGAATTATCTTACATTCTTTGTATCAATTGCGGGCAAAACAAAAATATCGTGCACTTGCTAGTTTATGTATTGGTGGCGGTCAGGGTGGAGCAATGATACTCGAAGCATATTAATGGCAATGTTAAATATCGTTTAATATAATGAAAATATTATTCCCAAAAGAAAACCAAGATCTTGAAAATCGTTTATCTCTTAGCTTAGAAACCCTAAAAAAATATCAAAAACTTGGTTTCGAGGTAATAATAGAGGCAGATGCAGGCAAAAAAATTAATATTAGCGATAACGATTTTATTGCAAATGGTGCAAAAATAACTAACGATCTTAATAGATCACTTGCCGAAGCCGATATTATCGTCTCAATTAGTCGCTACGATTTTAATGTCGATTTGGTTAAAAATTCGACTATATTGATTACTAGCCTTGCTAATGCTAGCCCCGAAGATCTTTCAAAGCTAAAAAATAGTTCGTTGCAGGTTTTTGCCCTAGAAAAAACCCCCAGAATTAGCAGGGCTCAAAATATCGACATTCTCTCTTCTCAGAGCAATTTAGCAGGTTATATTGCCGTGATTGAAGCGGCAAAAAACCTTGGGAAAGCCTTACCGCTAATGATGACGGCGGCAGGAACAATTAGAGCAGCAAAATTTATGATTATCGGCGCAGGAGTTGCCGGATTACAAGCAATTGCAACAGCCAAAAGGCTTGGTGCATTAGTTTGTGCTTTTGATGTTCGCAAAGCAGCAAAAGAGCAGGTGCAAAGCCTTGGAGCTAAATTTATTGAAGTGGCAGAAGATCGGCTCAATGATAGCGACAAAAATGCAAGCAATTCGCCATTTTATGCCAGTGAATTTTATGCCAGTGAAATGAGTGTGGAATATCAAAAAAAGCAACAAGAGCTATTGCTAGAAAAAATTGCCGAGCAAGATGTTGTAATTACCACAGCCCTAATTATGGGCAAAAAAGCCCCGATATTAATTACTAGCGAGATGGTTAGTAAAATGAAATCTGGCTCAATCATTGTCGATGTAGCAACAAGTGGCGGTGGTAATTGCTATTTAACCGCAGAAAAATGCAACGAAGATAACCCAATATTTACAACCGAGAATCAGGTAAAAATTATTGGCTATAACAATTTTACTAATTTGGTGCCAATAGATGCTTCGCAGTTAATTGCCAAAAATTTCTATCATTTTGTTGAGTTAATATTTACTAATCAGCAAATTAACATTAATTACGACGATGAAATTATTAAAGCCACATTATTGCAAGCTTAGATCGCTAAAAAATAATTCGGTTTTTAACAAGAAGCCCTATTTATTTAATTTTATTGCTGTTTTTATTGCCTTAATTATTGCTAATTATTGCTTTGCTAATTTGGCAATTGCCTTCGAGCCAGAAGACAAGCTTGCAAACCCCAAGCAAGAAGAAAGGGCTCAGCATATCTTCCGCCAAATACGGTGCCTTACTTGTAAAGGACAGGTTGTGGAAAGCTCTAGTAGCGATTTTGCTTTTGATATCAGAAGTTTTGTTCGTAAAAAAATTGCCGATGGAGCAACGGATGCCGAAGTTTTTACTGTTTTGCAGGAAAATTTTGGCGAAGAAATTCTACAAAACCGAAAAATTAATCGTTATAATGCCTTATTTTGGTTATCGATTTTTGCCTTCAGCGCCGTATCATTATGGCTTTTTGCCAGCTATTATCGTAAAGTCAATTAGAATCAAGATGTCGCTTAAAAACTATATTTGCAACAAAACACCTCGACAGCCTATAATTTTGCTATATTTTTTTTTCTTATTCTTAATTATTTTTAACTTCAATAGTTTCGCCCAAAATTCACAAGGTAAATCATTGCCATTCCGCCATTATATTAGCTTCAACGGTAAAGCAAAATACTCGGCTAATTTTCACCATTTCGATTATGTCGATTTATTAGCTAGAAAAGAAGGGACGATTCGCTTTGGTGTTGAAGGCGGTTTTAATAGTACAAATCCTTTTTTGCTTAAAGGTAAGCCTTCAGCAGGCCTAACTCACTATTTATTCGAAACTTTGACAGTGGCAAGCGATGACGAATTTGGGGTTCGCTACGGGCTTATTGCCGAAGGCATTGCTTTTGACTACAGCCATAATTTCATTGAATTTAAAATTAATCGCCAAGCAAAATTTCACAATCAGCAACCTATTACCGCCGATGATGTTATTTTTAGCTACGAACAATTAATAGCAAATGGGCATCCGCTTTATAAAATGAGCTTCCAAAGGGTAAAAAATGTTGTTAAAATTAATCAATATCAAGTTAAATTCTATTTTTATGATGATTACGACAAAGATTTACCAATGCAAATTGCATCATTGCCCGTTTTCTCTAAGGAATTTTACACCAAAAACGACTTTACCCTTGCCAATATTGGCAACATTATGCCTCTTGGCTCAGGACCTTATAAAATCGCCAATATCGATGCTAATAAATCTATTACCTATAAAAAATTCGATAATTATTGGGGCAAGGATTTAGCAGTTAATCGCGGGTTGTATAATTTTGAAAAAATCATATTTGACTACTATCGCGATAACACTAGTTTAATCGAGGCTTTTAAGGCAAAAAAATACGATCTACGAGAAGAAAATATTGCCCGTAATTGGCATAATTCCTATAATATCAAAGCAATAGCAAATCAGGAAATTATTAAAAAAGAATTTAGCAACGAAACTCCGCCAGCAATTCAGGCAATGGTTTTCAATTTAAGAAAAACAAAATTTCAAGACCTGGCTTTGCGAAAAGCCATTAGCCTTGCTTTTAATTTTTCGTGGTTAAATCAAAACATTTTCTATAATTCCTATCATCGCACCACGAGTTACTTTGAAAATTCGCCATTTAGTAATAATTGGCAAGAAGATACTAGTAAAAGATTAGCAGTAGAAGAAAAGGATCGTCTTAATAACTTCTTTGACCATCAAGAGCAAAGAAAAAACTTACTTCAAGCTCAAAAAATTTTACTCGATGCTGGTTATAAAATAATCGATGGCAAGCTTTATCAGCCTCAAAAATTATTATCGGGCGAGGTTTCTCCTTCTTATGTGCCAGTCGAGATAGAGTTTTTGGTAGATAATAATTCTTTCGCTATTGTTTTAAGCAGTTTTATTGCGAATTTAAAGAAAATTGGCATCTTAGCCAAGACCAAATTAGTTGAAGATAATCAGTATTATCAATATTTACAGAATTATAATTTTGATATGGTGGTAACTGTAATGGCTCCGGCAATTTTACCCGGTAAAGAGCTATTTTCTTACTGGCATTCTTCCCAAGCAGGAATCAAAGGAGGCAATAATCTTAGTGGTTTAAAAGATAATTTGGTCGACGAATTAGTTATGCAAATCGCTCGCGAAAAATCTTCGGCAAAATTAATAAAACTTACGAAAAAGCTCGACAATTACTTGCTAGAAAATCATTTAACAATCCTGCAATGGCACAATCGTAAGCAACGAGTTTTGTATCGTAATATTTTTTTACAACCCAAAATTAGCCCAAAATTTGGCATTAATATCGATTCTTGGTCGATAAAACAAAAATAAACCAATAATAAATAATGAATATTGAAAATGTAATCTGGAATGAAGATTGTCTTGTCTCAGCACAAAAAATACCAAATAATTCTATTGATTTGCTAATTGCCGACCCTCCCTACTGTCTTGGTAAAGATTATGGTAATAATAGCGATAAACTTAGCCCAAAGGAATATTTAGAGTGGAGTTATAGATGGATAGATGCATTCGTTCCAAAAATAAAAGATACTGGCTCTCTTTACATCTTTCTTTCTTGGCAATTTTCTCCAGAGATCTTTTGTTATTTAAAGAGAAAAATGACAATGATAAATGAAATAATTTGGGACAGAAGAGTGCCAAGCATGGGTGGCTCAACAAGAAAATTTTCATCAGTTCACGATAATATTGGGTTTTTTGTTAGATCGCAGAAAGATTACTATTTCGATCTAGATCCTATAAGAATTCCTTACGACGAAAAAACAAAGAAGGCAAGAACAAGATCTATATTTCTTGGCAAGAAGTGGCTTGAAATTGGCTGCAATCCTAAAGATATCTGGAGCTTTGCAAGAATACATGCTCAAGACCCTGAAAGAGAAAATCATCCAACTCAAAAGCCTCTAGAATTGATAAATAGAATGATTCTTGCAAGCAGTCCAAAAGAAGGAATTATTTGTGATCCTTATGCAAAATCTTTTATTCACTTATTAATTTAAAAGTTTTAATTAATAACAACTTATGATTCAAGAAGAAATAGAGCTAATCAACGAAGAGATTAGGTTCGTAAAAAATATTTTTATAAATCTTGTAAATATTTTACCAAGCTTTGATATTTTAAACAAGAGAATATTGCCCTACGGATTAAAGCCACACACTAGATCAATAGCTTGGATTGTTGAACAAGTTATAGTTCAGCAAATGAAATATAACTCCGCAATCTTATGTTTAATTTATGGATGTTTTGGTGTGCATTTTAAAAATATCAACATTTCATTTGATAAAAATCAAATACACTGTTTTAGCCCGCAATTTCTGCCAATTTACATCAATCCAAGAAATGACAAAATACAAGCAACATATCGTCACAAAACAATGGATCGCACTAGAACAGAATTTTTGACCGAATTAAAAAATAATTCAAAATCTATTATCCTAGACTAATTTATTATATGATTCTTACCACTAATGCTCGTTATGCAATAATTGCTACTATAGAAATTGCTACTAATCAATATTTTGCTTTGCCGACAACGACAGAAGATAATAAAAAAAAGTCTCCAAGGCTCAAACTTGCCGATATTGCTAAAAATAATCAGATTCCCCTTTCCTGCTTAGAACAAATATTTTCTAAGCTTAAAAATGCCCAAATAGTTAGGGCAATTAAGGGCCCGGGCGGTGGCTATGTTTTCGATAAAGCATTAAAAGAAATAAGCCTAGCATCGATACTTATTGCCGTTGGCGAGAAAATGAAAAATAATTCTTGTCACAGTGTTAATAATTGCACAAAGGATTTTATTAATCGCCTTAAGCAAGATTCTCGTTGCAAAACTCAGCATTTATGGCAAGCCTTAGAAAGCCAGATATATAACTATTTTGCCTCTATCAGCCTAGAAGATATTTGTTCCAACCCGCAAATTCTTGGCAATAATCAGCATTTTCTAAATCATCAACCACAAGCTAATTGTTAATAGTTGCAACTAAGATTTATCAGTCTCCTTAAGAATATCGCGGTAAAATTGTTCGCCAATGGCAATTTCTTCGCGGCCACGGCTCTGTCTCCAAGCATTGGTATCTCTTAACGAGAATATGCAACCGCAATATTCTTGCTTGTAAAATTCTTCTCTTTTGGCAATTTCATACATTCGATAAGCCCCTCCTGCTTTTCTCCAGTTGTAAGTCCAGTAGATTAGCCCCGGATAGTGGCTGGCCGCCCTTTCTCCGCATTCGTTAATTTGCTCCATATTTTTCCATCGCGAAATCGCAAGCGAACTAGTAAAAATATCGAAACCATTTTCAACAGCATAAAGTGCCGTCCGCTCAAATCTCATATCGAAGCATTTAGTGCATCTTTCGCCTCTTTCTGGGCTTTGCTCTAAGCCTTTTGCTCTAGCAAACCAATTTTGAATATCGTAGTCGGCATCAATAAAATCAATACCAAGTTTTTCGGCAAAACGAATATTTTCTTCCTTGCGAATAAGATATTCTTTTTTTGGATGAATATTGGGATTATAAAAAAATATCGTCAGATTAATGTTCGATTCTAACATTCTCTCCATTAAGTCTCCGGCACATGGAGCACAACAACTATGCATCAACAATTTGTTATTTTTTGCTTCTGCGGGGAGTTGCAAATTATATTGATATTCGGTCATTTTTATAATTTTGAGTTAATTATCGAGAAGAAATATTCTGCAATAATATTGCATAAGCTATCAAATATGGCAATTTATTGTATTATAATTTTTCTAGGTCGCCAATATAACGGCGAAGGTCATTAGGTATAGCAACCGAGCCATCTGCTTGTTGATAATTCTCGATAATTGCAACGATGGTTCTGCCAACAGCAAGAGCCGAGCCGTTTAATGTATGAACCAGCTGATTTTTGCCATTGGCATCTTTATAGCGGGTCATTAATCTTCGGGCTTGAAAATCGCCACAATTAGAACAGCTAGAAATTTCACGATATTGATTTTGCGACGGCAACCAAACTTCTAGATCGTAGGTTTTATTGGCCGTAAAGCCAATGTCGCCACTACATAACATTATTTTGCGGTAAGGCAATTCTAGTTTTTGCAAAATAGAGCAAGCAATATTGGTCATTCTTTCATGCTCGATTTTTGAATGTTCGGCGGTGGTTAGGGAGATTAATTCGACTTTTTTAAATTGATGTTGCCGAATCATTCCCTTGGTGTCACGGCCAGCAGAGCCAGCTTCACGACGAAAACAAGGGGTGTAGGCAACAAGGCGAATTGGCAATTCTTCTTCCTGAAGAATTCTTTTTGCAAAAAGATTAACCAAAGACACCTCTGCTGTAGGAATAAGCCAATAATCATCGACCGTCCTAAAGGCTTCTTCGGCAAATTTTGGCAATTGCCCAGAAGAAAACATTGCCTCGCTTTTGACTAAATTTGGTGGCGAAACCTCGTTATAGCCATTTTCATTGGCAATATCAAGCATAAAATTACTTAATGCCCGTTCTAATTTTGCTAAATTGCCAAAAAGGCTTGAAAACCTAGCCCCAGAAACAATGGCACTTTGCTCGAAATCTAGCAGTTTGAGCTTTGTGGCGATCGTGCTATGATCTTGCGGGGTAAAATTAAATTTTGGAATATCGCCAAATGTCTCAACCACAATATTACCATTTTCATCTGTGGCAATTGGCACTGCCTGATCTAGCAGGTTTGGAACCGTTGCCAATATTTGTTTTAATTGCTCTTCGGCAGAATTATTTGTGTCGCTTATGTCACTATTTGCAATTTCTGTGTTGATTTGTTGTGATTTTGCAGTTAATAAGGCTATTTCTTCGTTGATTTTATTGCTCCCAGCAGGGTCTAGTGCTAATTTGTGCTTATGTGATGCAATATTTTTGGCGATAAGGTTTCTTTCTGCCTGCAGAGATTCGAGCTTGATTTTATTTGCTTTAACAATATTATCTAGCTCAATT
This sequence comes from Rickettsia typhi, assembly GCA_945862535.1. Taxonomy (GTDB): domain Bacteria; phylum Pseudomonadota; class Alphaproteobacteria; order Rickettsiales; family UBA1997; genus JAJTDS01. Next base: position 44,474 of record CAMAYG010000002.1, read on the forward strand.
ATTGGCTCGGCACGAATTTCGGCATTACGAGCGACCATAATTGCATTGAAATGACTAGGGTTTTGTTGAATATATTTGAGGTCTATCATATATTTGGATGGTGTCTATTGATTTGTATCTTTTAACCTTGCTTTAGGTATTTTAGCTTTATATTTTAAGCTTAGCAAAAAGCTTTAAGGATTTGTTGATTTTTGGCCAATTAAATTTCTGTTTGACTTTCTGTTAATTGGCGAGCCCGAAACGATTCGAACGTTCGACCCACAGCTTAGAAGGCTGTTGCTCTATCCATCTGAGCTACGGGCTCTATTTAATTGGCTTTTAACTAGATTTATTAAGAAAAATGCGGTTTTTACTTAATTTTGCAAAGATTACGGTTCTTACGGCTCTTATTTTGTGCAAAAAACTATCAGTTAAAAATAATTATCGCCAAAAGATATTTGCCTTTTTAAAAAAAGCAACCATTATTTGCAAGAGAATTTAAAATTTAACTTAATTAAACTGTTTTAGTGTAATACTATTGTTAAAAAAATACTTGAAAAATAAATTTTGCTAAATCTAATTGCAAATTACACTAGTCTAGTTTTAATCTGGACTCCAATGTGCCAATATTACTTCAATTGACCTATTTGGCAAGAGAAGTAATATTACTTACAACCAACAACATTACAACTAACAAATGAAAAAATTAATCATTCTGTCTTCTCTGTTACTAAGTTTTCTAGCCAGCGAAGAAGCTCTAGCAAAAGCTAAAAAAGGCAAAAGAGTTAATAAAAATTTAGCCAAAACTATCGAATCTACTCTAGAAGCACCTAAATTCGTTGAATCAAAAATTTTGCCATCTTCAGCAGTTAAGGCAAAAGGAACTTCTGGGCATTATGTTGGTGTTAACTTAATTAATACCACTCTAGAAGCAAGTACAGAAAATGATACCCAAAACAATAGTTACCAGCCAGAAAGAAGCAAAATTTCTACAGGTTTAAGCTATCAATATGCATTCAACTATAAAGGTTTTTTCGTTGCTCCAGAATTGTTTTATAACTTTAACAACACTAATTCTGTAAATAGCATCGAAGAAACTCAAAAAGGAGCCGAGGCTAACCTTAAGCAAAGCTACGGTGTAAAATTAAACCTTGGTTACGATATTACCGACAAGTTCTCGGTATTTGGCTTAGTTGGTCACTCAGAAGTCCGTGCTAAAATTAAATCTTACTCAGTGCAAGACGAAGTATTTGAACAACAATCTTTAACACAAGAAGCTTTCATTATGGGTCTTGGTGCCAGATATGTAGTTGGTAAAAATATATCAGTTAAATTATCTCACGAAATTAATCAACTGGGCTTTAGCAAAAAAGTACTTGATACTACAGACAAAATCAATCCAGAATATTCTGTAACTAGCTTAGGTGTTGCTTACAACTTCTAATTATTAGTTTAATTTTTGTAATAGTAAAATGGGGGGAAACCTCTCTTTTACTATTACAAAAATAGAAGCGGGCTTTCGTAGCTCAGGGGATAGAGCATTGGTTTCCTAAACCATGTGCGCATGTTCGAATCATGCCGAAAGCACCATATTTAAACAACGTATTGCCTTATAGCCAAGCTAACAACTGTTAATCTAGATTATGTTAGCAAAATTATTGCTTAGAAATATTAATATAAAACAAGCTAGAACCACGGAAATTATAGCCCCAGAAATTATAGCCCCAGAAATTATAGCCACGGAAGCTAGGGCAACGGCAATTAGATCCGCAGTCAACACTATTTTATTAACAATATTGTTAATAAAAATATTCTCTTGTAATTTATTTGCCAAATCTCCTTCTGCCAACCCATCTCCCAGCTTAACTTCTGCCTTATCTACAAGCCAAACAGAAGAAATATCGACAGAAAAAATATCGCCTAACTTATCATATAAAGATTTTAACAAGAAGATTTACCTAACTCGCACCGATTCTCAAGTAAAAAATTTTAAAGTTGCAACCTTTGTTGTTGCCATTGCCGATAACGAAGAAAAAAGAAGATTGGGGCTTATGCATGTTAAGAACTTGCCAATAAATTATGGAATGATTTTTCTTTTCGATTCTCACTCTCGCCAAAATAGTTTTGATCGTAAAATCGCAATGTGGATGAAAAACACTTTGATCGATCTCGATATGGTATTTCTTAACAAAAATTACCGTATTATTGGCCTTTATAAAAATGCCAAAGCGGAATCTGTTAATATTATCAATGCCCCAGAGGATACAACGATGGTTTTAGAATTAAACAGTGGCCTAGTTGATAAATTGAAAATTAAGATTGGCGATGAATGCAGTATTTAAGCTATTCGCCAATAATCACCTTATTAATTAGCTTGCTAATACCAAGATGATTCTTTTTGATAAAATCGAATAGCAACGAATAATCTCCTTCCCACATTAGGATTGGCAAAGAAAAACTCGTTGCCCCATGGCCAATATATTCGCTAATATTACCCAAAAATTCAATCTGCAAAAATGCAGCCGCAAGCATTAAAGAAATAATCACAACATCGCAATTATCGTCCATAAATTTAGCACTAAGATTTATCGACGGCAATAATTTGTTGTGGTCAAATTTTTGCTCATCGTAAATGCCATTTGCTATTCTAAGGCTTCGCTTCATATATAAATTAAATTCGGTAAATCTTTGTTGCTGAATCATTAAATTGAGCTTTTTAAGATTATCGATAAGAAAACCGTAGCTCCAAAGCACTTGTTCGCGATTAGCTTTAAAAATATCGAGCCATAATTCCTTGTTAGATCTGGTAAGCCTTAGGCTTTGTTGCCAATACGGGCTATTTTCGCTAATTTCTTTAAAGTCTTTCAGTTCTAAATTAATCAAAAAGCTAAGAAATTGTGGCAAGTGCGAGGCAAGAGCATAAAATATGTCGTGCTCTTCGCAGTTTAAATTTTTAATTCTACAACCAAGATTGGTAAAAAAAGCGGTTATAATTTGTTGTTTTGCAGTAATTTCGGGCAAGAAATCTTTAATTTCATTGACTTTGCTAATATCTTCGATGATTGCTAGTTTATTGTCAAAGAGGCTTGATGTAGAAGCCTCGTAGCCAATTTTTTCCGAGCCAGCAATGGGGTGGGCACCAATAAAATATGGCCTTAGCTCCTGTGGCAGAATTGGCCTGATAAAATCTTTAACCGAGCCACAATCGCTAATTATCACATTTTGATGCAATTTAGCTTTTGCCAAATTAAGAAAGATATCTTGATAGCAATTAAGCGGGGTGGCAATAATAATAAGGTCGTAAAGCGATAAATCTTTATTAATATCGATAATCTGATCGATAATATTTGTTGATAATGCCGAATCTAGGCTTGTTTTATTGCTGTCGATTGCGGAAATTTTTATATTGTTATTTTTTGATTTTAAGGTTTTGGCAATTGAACCGCCAATAAGACCAAGACCAATAATTAGAAGGTTTTGCACGATATTTTAAGTTAAGTTAAATTCTAGGTTGATAAGACACGGACAGTGATCCGAGGGATTTTGCTGGTTCCGTAAACTGCTAATTAATTTGGCATCTGCTAAATAATTACTAGCTTTGGCATTTAGCAACAAGTAGTCAAGCCTTAGTCCATGATTTTTAGCAAAGGCCTGCTTGCGATAGTCCCACCAAGAAAATTCTTGCTGTTGCTGATTGATAAGGCGGTAGGAATCGAAAAATCCTAGGTTAATAATTTGACGAAAATATTGCCTTTCAAGCTTAGAACAACAAAGAGTTTCTTGTAGCAAATGCGGGTTATAAACATCGATATTACTGCAAGCAACATTGAAGTCGCCACCAATAATCTGCAGTTCATTTGCATAATTTAAATTATTACCTAAATGTTGCTGTAAATTATTTAGAAAAGCAAGTTTATAGTGAAATTTTGTGCTTTCTTGCCAGTTTTTATCGCTTTGCTGATGCACTTCGCCACCAATATTGCTATTACTGCCACCATTTGGCACATAAACAGAAGATAAGCGGAGAAGCTGATTGTTAATATTGATTGTTGCCTCGATATATCTTGCCTGACAAGGTTCTTGGCTATTTTCTGCCGTTGGTAAGTTGCAGATTACTTCGTTAAAAGGAAATTTGCTAAGAATGGCAACACCATTGTAGCTTTTTTCGCCGTTAATCGCAATATTATAGCCTAATTCTTCGAATACCGAGGTGGGAAATTGTTCTGCGGTGCATTTTATTTCTTGGAGCATCAAAATATCGATTGGCTTTCCAAGGTTTTTGGCTTGTATCAACCAGTTTAAAACATTTTCTAGGCGAGCGCGGATTGAATTTACATTAAGTGAGGCGATATTAAGATTTTTTGGTGTTAGTGGCATATGATATTTTATTAATAGTTCATTGCAAAAGGATGTAAATCTTTCATAAAATGAAAACCGCGAATATAAAAGCCCTGACGATAATAAAGATTGTGCGAGAGTTTATTTTCAATGTAAGAATCTAGCACCAACTTGTTGCATTTGTGGTCTATTGCCATTTGTTGGCAGTAGCCTAATACTGCTTCGCCAATTTTCAGGTTGCGATATTGGTTGTCGACAACTAGATTAGAAATTTGCATATAACGACCACAGTAAAGCATTGTAAAAATCGATATTCCTGCCACGGCAACCAGCTTTTTATTTAAATTTACCAGCACCATTTGGTATTGATTACTGCCAATCATTTCTTTGAGCAATTCTTGATATTGGCTTTTTTTTAGGCCAGGGTGAGATTGCTTGATAATTTCGAAGGCATCAAGCATCGATTTTACATCTTTGACATTAGTAAATGTTAGATCTGAATTATGGTTAGATTTGCCGTTTTCTATTATTAAGCTGTTGTTATTTGTTGGCATTATCTAAATTCTCTAATTGTGATTGCAGTTGCTCTGCCCAATAGGTTATATTGCCAGCGCCGGTGCAAAATATTATGTCGTCTTTTTCGACAATTTCTTTAATTAACCTTGCTAATTGGTCTTGGTTTTTAAAAGCAAGAACCTTGCTATTTCCTGCTTCCATAATGCCTTGAACTAAAGTTTCTTGACTAATATTTGCAATTGGCGACTGCCCAGCGCTGTAGATTTCCGATACCAAAACAATATCGGCACTATAAAAAGCATGGCAAAATTCGTTAAATAAATCGCGGATTCTAGTAAATTTATGTGGCTCAAAAACACAAATTAACTTACCGCTACAAATAGATTTTGCAGTTACGAGAGTAGTTTCAATTTCTGTTGGATGATGCCCGTAATCGTCGATAATTACCGCCCCACGATATTGCCCGACTTTACTAAATCTTCTTTTTACTCCAAGGAATTTGCTAAAGGCCTTAATGATAACTTGATGATCTATCGATAAATAATCGGCAATAGCAATAGCGGCTAAAGCATTGCTAACATTGTGTTTGCCATATATTCCCATAAATATATTTGCTATTTTTCTGCCGTCGATAAAATTAACACTAAAGCTACTGCCTTGGCTATCTATTTTAATGTTGCTTGCAGTGATTTTGGCAGTTTTATTGGCTGAATCTAGTGAATAGCCAATAATTTTTTCTTGATTTGAGCAGTTAATTGCTAGCTCTTGCGATTCTTTGTTGTCGAGGCAGATGGCACAAATTGAATCATTTGGAATTTGGTCGAGATACTGCCGATAATATTGCTTTTGTATTGCAAAACTGCCATTATAACCAATAAAATCGAGATGCTCTGGTTCGATATTGGTAATTACTCCTATCTTGCTTGGCAGGTTTACAAAACTAGCATCAGATTCGTCGGATTCGGCAATGAAATATTTGCCTTTGCCAATTTTTTGATTGCTAGCAAAGTTATTTAATATTCCGCCATTGATAAAAGTTGGATCAAGCCCCGCTTCTTCGACAATAAAAGAAATCATTGCGGTGGTGCTAGTTTTGCCGTGGGTTCCAGCGATTGTAATGCCAATTTTTTCGCTCATAAGGGCCGCAAGCAATTCTGCCCTCGTAATGATTGGAATATTAAGATTTTTTGCCTCAATTATTTCTGGGTTGCTGTCTTTGATAATTGAAGTTTTAACAACTAAAGTAACTTTATTATTAATATTTATGCTATCATGACCTAGGAAATAGTCTATTTTAGCATTTTCCATTTTTTCACTCAGATAGTTTTTGCTAAGGTCGGAACCCTGAACGGCAATATTTTTTTGTCTAAGAACTAAGGCAAGGGCACTCATGCCAATGCCACCAATGCCAATAAAATGAACGATATTTTGCGATGTTTCTTTGTTATTCTGCAATGACAAAATTTCTGGTAACATTTTTGGCAACATTTCTAGTGTCTTAATTTTTTCGACAATTTGAGCGAGCAACATTTAAAAAATAATTGATTAGTAATTTATTGGGATTGGCTGTTTTTGTTTTTGATTAAGTCAGGCCTTCTATCGGAGGTGATTTTTCTAGACATTTCTAATCGCCAATTTTGAATATTTTTGTGGTTGCCAGATTGCAAAACCTCTGGCACCGAAATTCTGGTCGTGGTATCGTCTGTGGAATTATTAATTTCCCAATTTGCAGGGCGGGTATAATGCGGATATTCGAGCAAGTTGGCAAAAACCGATTCTGCACTATTGCCAAAAGATTCTTCCGCTAAAGATTCTTTGTCGCCCAAAACTCCGGGTAGGTTTCGCATCACTGCATCAATAACCACCATCGCTGCCAACTCTCCACCGCTTAAGATAAAATCACCAATCGATATTTCCTGCATCTGATAGTAATCGATAATTCTCTGATCTATTCCTTCGTAACGACCGCAAATTAGGTTAATAGTCGTTTCGTTTTGTGAATCTGTGTTGGCGAGCATTTTTGCTAATTCGCGGGCCTTTTCTTGTTTAAAAGGGTGACCACGAGGCGATAGATAAAAAACATTATCACCAATTTTAACATTATTACTTACTAGGGCATTGTTTAAAACATCTGGCTTTATTACCATACCACTACCACCGCCAAAAGGAATATCGTCGACGGTGCCGTTTTTATCGAAGGCAAATTTTCTAATGTCTATTGCTTCAACTAAGCAAATGCCCTTATTTAGTGCCTTGCCAGTAATTGAATAGCCTAAAACCCCCGGAAAAGCCTGAGGAAAGAGGGTGAAAACTCTAAATTTATACATTAACCCCCCGCACCCTTAATAAAGAGCTGTTTAATCAGGCTACTTTTATTGACAATTGCCAGCCCGATTTTTCTAAATTTTTTAACAACTTGATTATTGCTTTCGAATATCGAATTTAAAAGATCGGTAGCAATAATCATTTTTCCTGCAATAATCTTGAATTTTCGCTGATATGTTTTAAGAAATTGTTCGTCGATAATCTGATTTCGGCTAATTTGTTTGATTAACATTTCTTTTAGCAGAGCAACAGATTTTAGAGCTAAATTAAGCCCTTGCCCAGCGATTGGGCTAATTGCAACAGCGGCATCGCCCATAAGAAGGATCTTTTTATGATAAAAACAATCGCTTTCAATCAAATGAAGGCTGTAACTAAGTTTATTGCCAATATATTCAATCTCTCCAACATCGCCAAAGATGTTGTGTTGTAGGTGATTTTTTAACTGTTGCGAGTCTAGCTTATTTAATATGTTAGCTTTTTCATTTGTTGCAATCCAGACTATTGAAGATTGGTTTTTATATTGATTTTTGCATTTATCTGCTGTGCCGTCTTGGTTCGCTAAGTTTTGTTCTGGCGATATGTCTGGCAGGGGCAATATTGCAATTGGCCCACCAGGGTAGAATTTTTCCCATGCCCGATTATTATGCGGTTTTTCGTGAGTAATACGGAAAAGAATTGCTTGCTGATGATAATCTTTGCTAATAGTAGGAATATTAAAATATCGACGAATGCCAGAGCTACGACCATCGCAGGCAATTAGCATCTTCCCATAAATTATCGAGGAATTGTCGAGGGTAACAACAACTTGTTCTTCGCCAATTTCGTTAGTGATAATATCGATTTTGCGATATTGATTTGGGCAATAGAAACAAATATTGTGCGGATTATTTTCCTGTAATTTGATAATTTTTTTTGTTATTTGCTGATAAAGAATTGAACTATCGATAATATAACCAAAATTTTTGCCATTACTTTCTGTGTTATTGGCAATAAATTGTAGCATTTTAGCTTCTTCGTCATCGATAATAATCGACGAAATAGGAGCTTGGTTTTGCAGAAAATCTTCGTCTAATAGTTCGATTTCTTTAAGGAAATCAATAGTTGACTTGGAAATTGCCAAAGCTTTTTGGTCCGAAGGAGTTTTTCTGTTAACGAAATCTAGCTTATCGACAATGGCAATTCGCCAATTGGGGTTAGTGATATTGATTGCTTTTGCTACTGCTAAACCAACAAAAGAACCGCCAATGATGATAAAATCAAAGTTATTAACTACATCTGATTGTAAATTATTCATTGTCGGTTCTTTAGATGGTTAGATTTGTTTAATATTTTGCAACGAAACAGCAAGTTCTTGCGACTCTTGATATAGTGATACCAATGGTAAATCGCTAACTAATATTTCGTGGTAATTATTGAAACCGTTAAAATTAGTTCTGATGCTTTTTGAATAAGACCCCATTTGCCCTATTTCGATATAATCGCCTTCGGCAATATTATTTGGCAAATAAAAGGGGCCGTTCATAACATCTAGCGAATCGCAAGTAGGACCATAGAAACCAAATGGAATTAGTTTGTTGCTAAGGCTTGGCTTGGCTTTATTGGTTCTGATTGCTTTGCTGTGATAGATAAAACTTGGCATGCCAGCATCGAATAAACCGCCATAAGTGCCGTCGTTTAAATAGAGCATTTGGTCTTTTTTTCCCTCGACTCTTACAATAAGTGAGGTGCTTTCGGCAACTAATGCCCGACCAGGTTCGCACCAAATCTCGCAATTTTGAGGTAGTTTTACCGATTCTATAGCATTAAAAATCTCGGCAAAGTAGCTAGAAAGACTAGGCGGTATTGATGCCGGATAAGAAGACGGAAAGCCCCCGCCAATATCAAGAACATCAATAGAAACTTTTGCTTTAGTGATAAGATTATAAGCAATTTCTACCGCATTACGATATTGCAAAGGGTCTGTGCATTGTGAACCAACATGAAAACATATACCAAGCCTTTTAGCAAAGGTTCTTGCTTTGCGAATTAGCGATACCGCTTTATCGGCCAAAATGCCAAATTTACGCGATAAGTTAATTGCCGAATGATTGTTAGGTGTAGCAATTCTGAGGTGCAAGCCAAGATCTTTAGCATTAGCCGTTGCCTCGATGATTTTTTGCAACTCTTCTAGCGAATCGAAAGAAAAATCGCGAATGTTGAATTTAAAATAGGCTTCGGCAATTGCCTCGCGGGATTTTATTGGATGCATAAAATACATCTTGGTGGTGCTACCAAATAGACGGCTGATAGTATAAATTTCGTTAAGAGAAGCGACATCAAATTGATTAACACCGTTAGCAAATAGTGTTTTCAACACTTCGTCATCTGGGTTGCTTTTAACGGAATAGAGAATTTTAGTTTTATGTTTTGCCGACACAAAATTGTTACAAAAAAATTTGCTGGCAATTTTTAGACTCTCTGGTCTAAGGGCATATATTGGCTGACTTACTAGATTTTGTTGCAAAAAATTGCCAATAGTAGTTAGTGAATTTTGTTGATTTAGTTTTTGTTCGCAAGATTTAGAATCGTTAACCCGAGCTAATTGTTGTTGCTGGAAGATGTAGTGAATGTTGCTGGAGTTTTGTGTATTTTGTGCCTGATTTGCAGGAGAGTTTTTGTGATTTTTTGCCATCTATTTGATATAATTAAAGAATGAATAAAGCTAAGGGAATTGAAAACGGATTTGCATAAAATTTTTAGTTGTTAATAAAAACAAAGCTTAGTAAAACCTAGGCTTTATTGATTTGCTAAAGATAACTTTGGCAAGGTAGAAAATTTAAAATTTATTTTTTATTTGTAAATAATTTTTTATAAATAATTTAGATATTATTTTCCACTTGCAGAACAGTTATTAATTAAATTATTAAAACATACCTTGACAAAATAATTGTCAGTCTTTATTATAACCATTATAACAATAAAAACTACTTTATATGAAATCGCAATATTCAAATAGTAACATTTCGCAAATATTAGAAAATATTAATAAATTATCCAATACCTTAAAAAAAGACCCTCTCCCTGCACATTTTCCAACTCAAATATTTTATCTCGCTAATTCTTTAACACGGGGCAAGGTAACTTCTATTGCGATTGATAATAGTTCAATATATCAATTGCAGGAAAATGTACTATATTTGTCCAGTCAGCTTCATTCCACTTTCAATGAATCAATTAAAACTTTTTTTGAAGCTAATCATTCTAATAATGAAAGAAAAGAATTTGCAAAAGCAACAGCAATATTATTTAACTGTCTTAGCAGGTTCAGTGACAAATCAATCACAAAAAATATTGACATTACTAATGCAATAACAAATGTTTTAGAATATGGCGATTGCCAAAATATCGCGAATTTATTTAATGCTGCTAAGTATGTAACAAGTCTTAAGCAGGCAATTGAAGGGCTTAGAGATGATAATCAGCTTATGGCCAGAGCAGTTACTCGTGTTTTAGCAAGTAACAATACCCAAGCTATCGCCAATTTATTTAATGCTGCTAAGGATATAGGAAGTCTTAAGGGGGCAATTGAAGGGCTTATAGATAATAATCAGCTTATGGCCAAAGCAGTTACTTATGTTTTAGAAAGTAACAATACCCAAGAGATCGCCAATTTATTTAATGCTGCTAAGGATATAGAAAGTCTTAAGGGGGCAATTGAATGGCTTATAGATAATAATCGGCTTATGGCCAAAGCAGTTACTTGTGTTTTAGAAAGTGACGATACCCAAGCTATCGCCAATTTATTTAATGCTGCTAAGTATGTAACAAGTCTTAAGCAGTCAATTGAAAGGCTTAGAGGTAATACTATAGCTAAAGCAGTTACTTATGTTTTAGAATATGGCGATCACCAAAATATCGCCAATTTATTTAATGCTGCTAAGTATGTAACAAGTCTTAAGGAGGCAATTGAAAGGCTTAGAGGTAATACTATAGCTAAAGCAGTTACTTATGTTTTAGAATATGGCAATCGCCAAAATATCGCGAATTTATTTAATGCTGCTAAGTATGTAACAAGTCTTAAGGAGGCAATTGAAGGGCTTAGAGATAATAATCAGCTTATGGCCGAAGCAGTTACTTGTGTTTTAGCAAGTAACAATACCCAAGCTATCGCCAATTTATTTAATGCTGCTAAGGATATAGAAAGTCTTAAGGGGGCAATTGAAGGGCTTAGAGATAATAATCAGCTTATGGCCGAAGCAGTTACTCGTGTTTTAAAATATGGCAATCGCCAAAATATCGCGAATTTATTTAATGCTGCTAAGGATATAGAAAGTCTTAGGGAGGCAATTGAAGGGCTTAGAGATGATAATCGGCTTATGGCCAAAGCAGTTACTCGTGTTTTAGCAAGTGACAATACCCAAGATATCGCCAATTTATTTAATGCTGCTAAGGATATAGAGTTTCCTAGTGAGATTTATCGACAAATTAATGATTTTATCGATAATAATTATTTAACACTGATTAACCGCGAAGATTCATCACCTTTACATTTAGCAATGATGCTTAATTATCTAACATCTCACCATAAGAATTCTCTATTAATTGCTGAATTTACTAAGGCTTTTATTAAGGCTAATCCTGATAATTGCCATCAAGAAGAGCAGAAACAAGATGCCAAATTAATAGACAAAGAAAATGTTGAGATTATTGATACAAGTAGTAAAAACAAGGTAATATCTAAGGAAAAAAATATTTTGAAGAAAGATCTTGCTGTAAATCTGAGCGAATATCACAATTCTTTACCTTTGATGCTTTATTCATTAACCAAAGTTACTGATGATTACGAGGTTAATGAAAATCTTATTAAATTATTTAAAACTCATGGTTTTGCAGATTCTATTGAGCAAAATATCAAGGATTTATCAGATCAAAAAAAGTTAACGGGCAAAGATCATAATAAAGAAATCACGAAACTTATTTTGGTTAATCGGTCAATAAAACATCTGATCAAAGCTTTAAGATATGATAAATCTTCAGATCGAGACGAGTTAAGAGCTAAATGGTCGGAGATGTTCATTAATATTAGTGAAAATATCCTTAAAAATATTGATATTAATAGCAATTTAGCAGATATTAAATTTCTTTTTGACAATATTACCGATATCGATTTCATGGCTAGATTTCAATATAAAATCACTCATGATAACAAAAATTCTCGAGATAAAGACGATCTTCTTCAAGAATCATCTCAAGCGCAAGATATTAGTAGTAAATTAACTAAATTATTTGAAAAAAGTGTTAATAAAGTTAATCAAATTAGTCAATTAGCCGAATCTTACGAATCAATACAAGATCAGGAGAAAAAAGATATTATTCTTGCTTATCGTCGTAATTTCTTTTGGAATCTTGAATGTGGCTTTGAAAAGATTAGTAAATCTAATAAAGAAACTGCATCTTTCCAAAAGTTCGAGAAATCAGGCAAAGAATATGCCGAAGCAGAAATTAAAAAGATCCTTGCTAAGATAAATGATATTGATAAATCATGTCAGAATCGCCCTGAAAAAATCAACAAAATTCTGGCAAGAATTAATAAAATCAGCTGGCAAGCTTTTTATGAAGGTGGTGGAATTAGCGATGAAGCAAGAATCGAAGCATTTGCAACTAAATTCGAAAAGTTTATCGAAGATTTAACTTTAGCGATTTATCACCAAGAGCAACAAATGATGATGCAAGATGATACCATAAAATCTTTATCTAAGACAGATCTCTTAGCAATTCGTGAGGATATTTTGCAAAATAGTGGTGATAATTTTGTGCAGATAATTCCTAAATCTGCAACATATCAAAAATTTAACTCTAAAAAAGCAAATTCAATTAATCCAGAACTTGCCAATGAAATTACAAGATTTGATGGTCTATCGCTGTTAATTGGCGAAGAAGAAGCGAGTCAAGTTAAATTTATTGCCTTAAAAAATGGACATAAATTATTGCATCAATTATCGAGCATTTATTTCATCGATGATAAATATTATATTGCTGGCTTTGCTGGCGGTAGCTCGATGCGAGGCGATAAAGATCAGGGGAAGAATAGCAGTAATGGTCGCTTGATGATGATGCCAATTGATTTATTATTTGGCGATAGCAAATTTGCTAATTTGATTAAGGCTATTGGCTATAAAGAGGCATTTTTCTATATTCAAAGAGCATTAATGCCCGAACCAACAACGATTAATTATCAACTACCTAATCAAGATCAAGTTGCAGTTAAAAAGCAAAAAATTACTCAACAGCCTTTATTATTTGGCAAAATCGAGATATTATCCAAAAAAAATGGCTCGAAAGTGTTAGATTTTAACGATAATGCTAATAATGGCCAGTTGCAAATTTACGATGGTTGCGGGGTAATTAAGGAATCTCTGTATCAAAAACTAGTTAAGAATAAAGATTATAATGTTAATTTACCACAATATAATAACCCGCCATTTATCACCTATCAAGCCTTGCAACATGTCAAGTGGAATCAAGAAAATGCGTTGTTATTTCAAAGCTCTCTAGAAGAAATGACTAATTTCGCTCTAACCCAATTAGAAAGCAAAGAAAATAACCTAGATCAATTGCTCGGAGAAGAGCTTTATCAGGATGCTCGTCGCACAGCAACAATTATTACTACCGCTAATCCCGAAGGCTTAGTGCGAGTAGCGGTGCCAATTAGTACAAGTGAGAAAGAAATTGTATTATTTAACCAAAAAGAACATGAAAATCAGCTTGCTAATAAAGACATATTTCTTGGTCGATCGCCTTATGATAAAGTAAATATTGGCAAGGCTCAAGCTCAAAATATCGATCTCGATAGTAAAATCAATGGAGCAATTCAATATAGCCTTACTGGTATCGATGATAACAATCAACTACAATTTTTCAAAGGCTTATTGGTGGTGGTAAAAAATACACATTGGCCAGAAGAAACTTCTCAAGAAATTATTGTGAGCGAAGATGATCGTAAAATCCTTACTTCTGCCAAGAGTAAAAATGACATTAAAACTCGACACAATCAAATAATCAGCATTGCTGGGGTCTTAACCCCAACCGAAATTTATAGCAATCAACAATTAATTGGGGTTAATCCGGAATTCCAAAAGCTCTTTAATGGCGATTTTGACGGCGATATTGGCATTGTACAACTTTACAACAAGGGTAGCAAATTACCACAATTACTAGAGCAATATCCTCTTACTGCCGATAATCAAAAACTTAATAAAACTTTTACTAAAGCTGAAGATAAATTAAGAATTAGCCAGATTATTAAAATCAAACATGGCTCGTTGCTAGAAAGCTCTACCTATAATTACAATTGCTACATCGCTTTGCATCAAGATAAATTACTCGAATTAAATAAATCCTTATTAGCATTAGATAATTTAGCAGATCTCGATTTAACTCCAGAGGAAGAATCTAAAGCAGAAGCCGAGGATCAAGATCTTGCTAAAAAACCTCAGATCTATCAAATTATCGAATCTTGCCTAATCGAAGAAGGGGCAGAGATAAAGCAACAATTTGCTGAATTAATTAAGAGGGTAACAGAATTGAAAAAATTACCAGCAAAAACGACAGAAGAAATAACCGCAATTAACACAAAAACCAAAGAAATTAGCGATTTATTTACTCCAATTGCGCAATCAATCATGGCGAAAGGGATTAAAATTGGCACCGATTCTTTTAAAACCAATACCAATAAAGCACCATTTCAACAATTTATTACAATTTTTAGCAAAAATAAGGAACAATTAAAAATACCTAATCCGATCTATTTTAAAAATATCATTAATGCTATTAAAGATAATAGCATCAACTTGGCACAATTAAAAAGCAATATTGCAAAACAACAAGAATTTTATCAAGGTAATTTTGTTTTTGAATTAACCAAAAGCATTGTTAATAAATTAATTGTCATATCACAAACCGCAGAAGCGAAACAATATCCAATAATTGCCTATTTTAATCAAACAGAAGAACAGAAGATCAAAAATGCTCAAAACAAAAACCGCACTGGTAAAGGGGCCTTTATAATTATCGAGGATGAAGGAAAAATTCTTGTTGGTAATAAAGTCAAGAACCATAGAATCGACGAAAAATTATCACTACCCGGCGGTAAGGTTGATTTTATCTATTTTACACAAAATCACAAACAACAAAGAATCGAAGAAGAGCCAATTATTGCCGCTGCTCGTGAATTATGGGAAGAAACAGGGATAAAACTTAACTTTGGCGATACTAATAAAAAAATCGAATTGCCAACAGATCTACAAATAACAGATCCTGAAGATATTAACAGAATTAAATCCGCTCTTGCAAAACAGCTCGATTTGGCTAATCAAGAAGGTAGCAATTATTACTACAAACTCAACCAACAATCACTTGCCTCAATTAAGAAACAATTGCAAAAACCAGAAATAGATGATGATAAAATGATCGACATTAACGATATTACAATGATCGACTCGCAACAAGATAGCACAAAACATGACCGTCTTGACAATTTAAAATTTGTCAAAATTAACGAAATTAACAGTCCAGATTATGTTTTAACAAATGCTATTGCAATAATAAAAAGTCCATACCAAAGCAGAAGCATCAATCAACAACAAAACAACAAGCGAGGTTTTAGCGATAGAGAGGGAATAAAACATTCCAATCACACATCAATTCATCAAGAAGAAGAGTTAAAAGGATCGGAAATGGCACAATATCAATCTAAAAACAGAGAAAATCAATCATTGTATCAAGAAAAATATAGTAAAAAAATGCAAGTTAAAGAAGAATATCGGTGGCAGAAATATTCCAATAATCACCACAGCAGTCAATCAGATCATGGCTTCCAACAACAATATCGCAATTATAAAGAGGATCATTCGCAATATCACAATTATCAAAACGACAATCGCGGTGGCAATCGCGGTGGCAATCGCGGTGGCAATCGCGGTGGTTATTCGGGAAATTACTATCAAAATCAACAATCAAGCGAATTCCGTAATAATCAACACCAACAAAATTCATCTTGGCACAATTCTTGGCAGAATCAAGAACAGCAACAGCCAAGCAATAATTTTAGCAATCCACAGAATCAGCAATTTGACAACAGACAATACAAGAGGTATTAACCGATACCATAACTTACTCTAAATAATTTTGTAAAAATCCTATAAACCTGCTTGCAAATAAAAATTAACATTATAATTTTGCCGTTGTTATTTACGAGCGAAATCATCTCTTAAAATAGCATTAATCACCCTTATTAACCAATATTGCCATCACCGTGGTTTCATCTATTAAAACCTTTGCTTTCGTTGGAATTGAAGCAACAGAAGTTCAAGTTCAAGTCAAAATCTCTACTGGCATTGTTGCTTTTACTATCGTCGGCCTCCCCGATAAATCTCTTGCCGAATCTCGCGAAAGAGTTATTGCCGCAATATCGTCATTGGGCCTTGCCCTTCCCGGTAAAAGAATTACCGTTAATCTCGCTCCCGCAGACTTACAAAAAGAGGGGGTGCACTTCGACTTACCAATTGCTATCGGCATTATGGTCGAAATGGGCATCATTACTCAAGAATCAGTCAATCAATATTTTATTTTGGGCGAACTAGCCTTAGATGGCTCAATTAGCAGTATCAACGGAATATTAGCCGCCGCAATTACCGCCAATCAAAAGAAGTTGGGGCTTATATGCCCTGCAAATAATGGCACAGAGGCGGTTTGGGCTGGCAAAGACCTAGAAATTATTGCTCCAAATAACTTACTTGCCCTTATCAACCATCTTAAAGGCGAAGAAAATGTCCCAAAGCCTGTAATAGACGGTCACAACAACAATTTTATTCATAAAAATAATGGTGATTTTGCCGAGGTCAAAGGTAATATTCAGGCAAAAAGAGCGGTAGAAATTGCCGCTTCTGGCAATCATAACTTGCTAATGATTGGCCCGCCCGGTTCTGGTAAATCTATGATCTCTAGCCGAATCCCTACAATATTGCCACCACTCAAACTTACAGAAATACTCGAAATTAACATCATTCACAGTGTTAGCGGTAAAATTAGTGGCGGTAAATTAATTACCAATCGCCCTTTCCGCGAGGTTCATCACTCTTGCTCGATGCCGGCAATGGTTGGCGGTGGCACTAAGGCAAAACCAGGCGAAATCTCTCTTGCCCATAAGGGCATATTATTCCTCGACGAATTAGCCGAATTTTCGCAATCTACCCTAGAATCACTCAGGCAACCGATGGAAAGTGGCAAAGTAGATATATCTAGGGTTAATTCTCATATTACCTATCCTGCAGATTTTCAGCTCATTGCCGCCATGAATCCTTGTCGTTGTGGTTACTTAGGCAATCCAAAAAAAGAATGTCGCCGTGCCCCAATTTGTGGCGAAGAATATCAAAGAAGAATCTCTGGCCCAATATTCGACAGAATCGATATTATTATTAATGTCGAACAGATAGATCCTTTCGACTCCACTATTTTTCACAAAAACGATAGTAGCGAAGATTCTGCCTCGATTCTTGCCCGAGTTGTCAATGCCCGTAAATCTCAGCAAATTCGTTATCAAAATCACTATAAATCTTCTACAAATAACAGCGATGCAAGCAATTGCAACAACAATGCCAACGAACATTCCTTAAACAAAGATTTTTCACACGAAGATTCTTTCATTTTAAACGGCAGATTAAGCGGAGAATTGCTTAATAAATTTTGTTTTATCGGCCCAGAACTTACTACGGTCCTACAAAATATTAGCAACAAACAACAATTATCGATGCGGGCAATTAATAAAATCTTACGGGTAGCAAGAACAATAGCCGATCTTGAGCAATCAGAAGATATTGCCATAAATCACCTACTCGAGGCATCTAGTTATCGCTATCGCAGAGGCTAATAATATTTCCCAATAATAACAGCAATTAACAAAGCTTCAGTTAGTTTCTTACTTATTGGCTTGATTATTGGCTCTTTATTTACTAGGAAATTATTATTGCTCGTTAATTAGGTTGATAATCAATATTAGCTGTTGTGGCTTTAATTTTTGTCATGATTATGTAGTTATTAATGGTAAAAATTGGTGAAATTTTATTAACTAAAAGGCCTTCAAAAGCCTTTTTAATATGATTTATTTAGGTTTTGATAGTTATTTAGTGCAGATTCTATGCCCTTAGATTATTGCAAATAGTTATTTTAGATTCAAGAATATTAAAGATTTATTTTGTTCGGCGAGGTATTTACTATCTACGGACCTTACAACGTCGTAAGCTTCGCGGTAGAAGGTGAAGACGGGGTTTTAGGCAGTTAAAATCGCTTTTCCTTGCGAACTTCTTCTATCGTCATCCTGCACGAAGTTGCAGGATCCAGAGATTCCTAAATACATTTTAGCGAAGGTTTGTTTTTTGTTGATTTTATTGCCATGGATCCTGCGACTTCGCGCAGGATGACGGCGGGGGAGTTTTTGGGCAAGGTGACGAGCTGAGGCGGTTTTGTAGCCAATAAAACCTCGTTCATTCGGCAACAAGGGGTTTCAACCCCTTGTCTCGTCACGAAGGCGAGCAAAATGAAATCGACTGCAAAGTTATTAACGGCAGAATCGGTCCACCCTCGCATTCACCACAAGGGGTTAAAACCCCTTGTTGCCGACAATTTTCCACGCCGTCATCTTCGCACAAGTCGCAGGATCCAAGGCAATGAAATCAATATTAAAGTGAACTCCGCTAAGTGTATTATAAATCCATGGATCCTGCAACTTCGTGCAGGATGACAAGGGAGGTCGTGCAGGGTGAAGGCGGGAGGTCGCGCAGGGTGACAGGAGAGATCTCGCAGGGTGACAAGGGAGCGAGTGCAGGGTGAAGGCGGGAGGTAGACCCTGCAACTTCGTGCAGGGTGACGATGTGGAAAATTGTCGGCAACAAGGGGTCTAGCCCCTTGTGGTGAATGCGAGGGTGGGCTGATTCTACTACTAATAACCATCGCAGTCGATCTCTTTCCGTCCGTCATCATGACGCTGTTTACGGCAATTGACGAGGGCAACCCCATCGCAGTCGATCTCTTTCCGTCCGTCATCGTGACGAGACAAGGGGTTAAAACCCCTTGCTGCCGACAGAAATAAGCTAGTCCCTATTCCTGCCGCACTCCCCACAACCGTCATCCTTCGCGCGAAGCGAAAGCGAAGTCGCAGGATCTACCTTCTGCCGTCATCCTTGCGCGAAGCGAAAGCGAAGTCGCAGGATCTAACTTCTGCCGTCATCTTCGCGCAAGTCGCAGGATCTACCTTCTGCCGTCATCCTGCGCGAAGCGAAAGCGAAGTCGCAGGATCTATTGATTTTATTGCTCTGGACCCTGCGACTTCGCGCAGGGTGACAGGAGAGATCTCACAGGGTGACAAAGGAGGTCGTGCGAAGATGACGGGTTTTTCCAACCCTCCCCTTGAGGGAGGGTCGCAGAGCCAATAAATTGGCGATGCGGGGCGGGGTAAGAAGTATTTTCAACAAAATTAGGGCTAAAGTTGTGATGAGCTTTCTGACCCCTCCTTCGAAATTGCTAGCAATTTCGACCCTCCCCTTAATCATCTCTGGGGGAGGGTTAGAAACACTATGCTCTGCCTTCGAACCCCTCAAGGAGGGTTGCTTTAACTGCCTAAAACCACCTTTCTTTCTTCTTCATCTAATTGATATAAATCGCAAACCATTTCGTCGATTTTTGCCTCGAGTTCCTTTTGCCTTGCGGGCGGAAAATCTGGGTTATAATCTGGCTTATTGGTAATTGCTAAAATTTCGTCAACAATGGTTATGAATGGGGCTTGAGAGGCAGTGGGGATTTGAGGGATTGGGATTTGTTCGACATATTGATTTGAAAGCCTGTAACCAGTGGTTCCGTACTGATGGACATTTTTACTTACCCAGTATTTTACTAGTTTAGAGTTTAAAATTGACAAAATGAACTTTCCCAACTCGCTACTAAAACTTGATAAAAAAGCCATACTATCAAGTACAAATTGACCGCTTGGAGATAAATAAAATGATGGCTCTTGAGTTATTCTTTGCCACACAATCTTCTCTTTTTCGAACTGTCCCAAATATTCATCTGTAGGATTATTATCTAGTTCTAACCAATGATGCTGACCATAGCCACCTTTATTGGTGCATTGTCCTCTTTTTTGAAGTTGATTTTGAAATTTTTGTAAATGAGCAAAAATTGCAGGATAATCTTTTTCTAAAAATTGATGTGACAGATATTTAGCAATTATAATCCACAGCCCGGCCCATTTGGCACTATATCTCGAAATATCCCTGCCCCGCAAAATTGGCTTAATGATTTCTGCCGATTTTGGATCGGCAAAACATAATTCTTCTTTGGTTTTAGTGTCGATAATAAAGGCTTCGTTGAAACCCGTTTTAATGCCATAATTAATCTTAACATCCCAATCTTTTAATTTAACTCCGATTTTTTCGATTTTCGCTTTGATTTTAGCCTCTATTTGATTGGAAATAATCCAACTTTCACCGCTAAAATTTTGTAAATAAAGATGATTTTTAGCAAGATAATCTTCGAGTTTTTGATTAGTTTTTGTTAAATTTTCTTTAATTGTCGAAGCAAAGCAATTAACGGCAACACTTGAATTATCTAGGTTTTGAGCATTGTTTTTTTGCAAAAGATTTTTTTGATATAGTAAAATATTGGTGTCGACCGTGGCAGTTTCAAAAACTCCCGGACCCAAATCAATTAGAATTTTAGGATTGGTTTTTTGACTTAAAAAACTTCTTAATTTTTCGCCATAACCCGCTCGCATCCATTTATTAGAGGTAATAAATGCCAAATGAGCATTTGGCTTTAATAAAGACAAACCAAATTCGTAAAATAAACAATAAATATCGCCCGATTTAGCAAAAGATTCAAATTTAGATTTTTCATATATTTTTGCTAATTTTCCGCCATCTTTTTGCAATTGAATATAAGGCGGATTGCCAATTACAATATCAAAGCCCGCATTTTCGCCCGAAAAAACATCGGAAAATTCTAATTTCCACAGAAAAAATGGTTGCGAATTAGCTTGTTGTAATTTTTGAATTTCTAAGATTTTATCTTCTTTATTTTGGCTGGTTAATGTTGCCTCGATAAGCCGATATTTAAGCTGGTTAATTTCGCCTTTTAGCTGTGTTTTTTTGG
Organism: Rickettsia typhi; assembly: GCA_945862535.1. Classification (GTDB taxonomy): domain Bacteria; phylum Pseudomonadota; class Alphaproteobacteria; order Rickettsiales; family UBA1997; genus JAJTDS01. The sequence continues at coordinate 65,813 of CAMAYG010000002.1, forward strand.
CTTTGTCATTTTGGCTAAAATAATTTTTAATTTTATCTTGTAATTCAATTCTTTTATCGGATATTTTTTTAGCCGAGCCGTCAAATAAATCGGCAATTTCAACTACTTTTTGATTATCAAAAAGCTTGATTCCTTCATATTCTTCGAGCAAAGAATTGCCTTGCATGATTTTATGATCGAGATTTGGCAATGGAGATGGCTCTTCTTCCTCAACCACCAAGGCAAGCCAGAGGCGAAGTTTGGCAATTTCAACCGCACCAGAATCGAGATCGACTCCATAAATAGAATTGGCAATCGTATGAAATTTTAAATCATATTCATCGCAATTTTTTGATAAAATTTTATTAATTTGCAAACGAGCATTAACAATTTCATTTAACATGCCAAGCATAAAGGCACCAGAACCAACGGCAGGGTCGCAAACTTTAACATTTTCTAAAAGCGAATCGATTTTTAATGCCGAATTTTCAACACTTTCTAAAGATTTATTTTTAATAAAATTTGTTAATTGCTCTATCGGCAAATCGCTGTGATTATGTAAATAATTTATTAAAGTTTCTTGACACATATAATGAACGATTTCGCGAGGTGTATAAAAGGCTCCCTTGCTTTTACGATCTTTAATTTCTAATAAATTTTCAAAAACCTTACCAAGCATTTCGGGGTCGACCGCAACTTCTTGCTCGAGAGGTTCGTTTTCGTTGACGGTAAAATTATAACGATCAAAAATATCTAAAATGCCATCGCCAATATCGCCTTCTGTGGTTTTTTGAGTGTTAGAAAATAAATTATTTGGCAAATGAAGATCTTGTTGCCAATCATAGCCATTGATTGGCTCGAACAAACCGCCATTTAAAAAGGGAAAGCGAAGGTTGTCAATTTTTTCATAAACTTGCATTTTATCATCGCGATTAACCGCCAAAGCCTCGTAAAATAAAGGCTCAAGACATTGCTTAAAAAAGTTTTTATTTTCTTTATTTTTGTCAAAATAATTTCTAAGAAAATTTTTATCGCCACTGCCCCAAGGCTTGCCATTCTTAACTCCAAACCAACCTTTTTTTTGCAAAAAATATAAAAAAACAATTTGTCCTAAAGTTTTTTTAGCAAAATTGATGGCAAAAATCTGCTTATTATCAAAATATTGTGCTAAAGCCTTATTATTTGCCAAAATTTGCTCGATTTGCTCTTTAAGTGTAAGAAATAATTCTTTATATCTTTTAAAAAATTCATCGGTAATGGTTTCAATATTAAATGCCTGTTCAATTTCGGCAATTGTTGGCTTTTTATTTGATTCGAGAATTGGTTGAAACCGCGATTTTACAGTGTGTGAACCTTCATTTTTACCCAGCAAAAATGAATATCTTTTTGCCGAAGAAACCTTTTTTTTAACATCATAATTTTCATTTACAGCATATTCTAATTTAACTAAAGAAAATCGCCAATTTTCTTGGTCGCCAGCAACAAAAGCAACAAGGGCATAATCTTGATAGGTTGCTTGTAGAACTTTAACAATAAAATCTCGTTGGAAAGTGCGAGAACGGCTAATTTCCTTGCCAGAAGCCAGATTCACAATAATGAGGCTAATATTTTTGCTATTTTTATCGACAAAATTACCAATAATTTTAGCAGAAGAAATAATTTGGCTATATGGCTCGTTGATGCTTATATTTTTTGGCTCTAAAGCAATTTCTTTGGCAAAAAGATTGTGGAGAAAGTTTGTAAAATTATCTTCGTTAAATTTTTCTTGATTAAAAGTTTTTTCTAAAATTTCTTTTGCTTCTTTGTAATTCATAATTTAGGTTTAATTATTGTTAAAATAGCAAGATAAAATAACCTCTATTACTTGCTCTTGCTGTTGTTGTTTGTTAATTTGCGATTGATGAGGTTGCAAAAGATTTGGCGAAATATTATTTTTTAGCAACATCAAAAATTTAGCAGGATTGTTTAAAATATCTTTCTGTTTGTTGGTTTCTTTATTTATATTGCTACAACTTTGACTAGGAATATTGCCGTCTTGCAAAGATTCTTTTAGCGATGAAATAAATTCCTTTTCTTCTTCGTTAAAATTTTGCAAATCTTTAAATGAGGCTTTGATTGCCTCTAATAGCTTGGTCGTAGCTTTATTATTAGATCTATTGATAGAAACTCCCCGATCTTGGGCGATTTCTTTGGCAAAAAACTCTTTATTAGTCGCTAAAAACTCAAAAAACTTATTGTCGAATTTAGCATTTTTTTCTTGCGGATCGGCTTTTAATTTTTCGGCGGTTTCAATAAAATCAAGCTCTTGCGGGATATTATTTTTTTGCTCACTAACAAGATAAAATTTTTGTAATTGCCCTTTTTTAATAAAGCTAATAAGCTCGCAATCTTGATTTTGTTGATTTTCTGGCTTGATTTTTGGTTTTCTGGCACATCGAGATTTTTTTGGCAATTTTTCAATTTTTTTAAATAGCTCCGGCTGTTCTTTTTCGATATTTTTAATAATTTGGCGATATTCATCTTCTTTAAGATATTCAATTTCTTCGTCGCTCTCGGGGCTAGTCATCATTTGCTCATATAATAGCCTTCCGTCAAGTTTATGCGATTTAATTTCTTCGTCATCGTTAAGTAATTGGCTATCGCTACCAAGCAAAGCATTAAAAGAGGCAATTTTGCTTTTTGCCGATTCTTCGAGCTTGATAACATCATTTGATTGCTTCGATGGAAAAAAGTTATAAATAAAAATTTTGTTAAATTTAGTGTCAATACGGTTAATTCTCCCAACTCTTTGCATCATTCGTGCAGGGTTCCATGGCAAATCGTAATTTACCACTACATTGGCACGGTGCAAATTAACCCCTTCCGCCAAAACATCGGTGGTAATTAAAATGTCAAAATCATCTTCAGGATTACTAGAATTGGCATCGAAATTTTGCAAAACTTTTTCTCGTTTTTTAGCATTATCAGAGCCTGCAAAGCCAATAACTCTGTCGTTAAAATGGCTTTTTAATTCCTCTTCTAGATATTTGGCAGTTTCTTGCGATTCGGTAAAAATAATTGATTTTTCTGACTTGAAAGGCTTTTCTTTGGCGAGTTTGTCTTTGAAGGCAATAATTTTAGGGTCGCGACTAATCGACTGCCAATTATCGCGAATTTGCTTTAAAATTTCTAGATCTGCTTTTAACTCTTCGCCTAATTCTAGATTAAAGTCTTTGGCATCGTATCTATCTGCCTTGTTGTTGTTAATTAGATCGTCAATTCTTTTATCTTCGCCCGCTTCTAGATAGTCAAATATTTTTTGCGAATCTGATTTACTAACATAAACTTCGCCATTTTCATAGGCATTAATAAAGCCCTCATAAGACTTAATAAAACGATCGATAGTTTTTTTAAAGGCATCAATACTGCTTTCAAGCCTTTTAAATAATAGGGTTCTCATAAAACCTTTCATATTTTTGTTTTGACCTTCCGATCCTGTGGCCTTAGTTTTGTGTTTCGATAAAGGAATATAGCGAATATAGGTTAATTTATCTTTTATGGCAATTAGAGTTTCGTTAAAAATCTTGTCTTCGGCTTCGTTAAATTCGTAATATATTGGCTTAGGATTCTCAACTTCCGGGAAGGTAATTTTTTGTTCCTTTAAATCATCGCCGTAACTTTTTAAAATCTGGGTGCGAGTTCGTCTAACCATTAGATATTTTAAAATTTTTTGTCTTATTTTTTTGGCATTTTCTTTGCTAATTTTAATATATTCTTCGGCATTTCCTTGGCGATCGAGGTTTTTTAGCCGATTTTCTAAGTCATCAAAAAACTCTTTCAACTTTTTACAATTGGGGATATTGCTATCAACTTCACTTTGAAAAAGTTTAATTTGCGAAAGTAAGTCGCTAGGGCGGTTGTTGTAGGGAGTAGCACTAATTAAAATTACTTTTTTTCCTCGACAAATCTCTGTGAGCTTTGGATAATTTTCGGTTTTTTCCGAGCGGAAACGGTGCGATTCGTCGATTAAAACAATATCGTAATTTTCGGTTTTTTCATTTTTAGTAATATCGTCTAAAAGCCCAAGAGAGTAGCATTTAAACTGCCGAGATTTGAAATGGAAATCTTCAAAAGCATTATGCCAACCGCCTTTGTTGTTTTTGTCAACTAAAGAAGGAGGGGCAATAATCAGCACCCTTTTATGGCCATTTTCAATTAATCTTTTACAGAGCATTGTGCCCATATAGGTTTTACCAAGCCCCACGACATCGGACAAAAACACTCCTTTATATTGATTTATAATTCTAAAGGCACTATTTACCGCATCTTGTTGATATTGGAGTTGCTTAAAATTTGTAGGATATTCAGAAAATTCTTCGTTGTGGTTTTGAAAATCTTCTTTAAAATATTCATAAAGAAATTTTAAATAAATTTCATAAGGGGTAATGTGGTCATTAAGCCAAGTTTTAGTAGTGATGTTATCAATAAAATCTTGCGATATTTCGCTTGAATCTTGCCATAATTCGGCAAATTGGCTCGAAGCAAATTGCAAATCGGCATCGTCTTTTAGCTCGACATTAAATTCTCTTTGAGTAACTAAACCACTTTCCGAAAAGTTGCTTGAGCCAGTAATTACTTTGCCCCGGCTATCTTGCCCCGCTTTAAAATGAAAAATATAGACTTTGGCATGTAGCCTGCCCTTGCTATAAGCCCTAATTTCTAATTTTTTACTTCTGATAAATTTAATAAGTTTTCGTGCCGATTCTTCAAGATCTTGCTCGTTTTCGTCTTGCAAGGCCTGATTTTCAATTTCTGCAGAAAATTGTTCTTTTATTTTGAGATCGTCGTAAAATCTAGGCTCGCTTTGATTAGCTAGGCTGATATATTGATATGATTGGCTATCAAGATTTAAACCTACTAGAATCCTGATTTTTTCGACATTTTCAAGATTGTGAAAGATTTTTTTAAAGCCACTAATCCGAAAAAAACCCACTAAAACATCAAATGCCTTAGTATAGATTAAAGATTTATTAAACCTTGCTTCAAGTGTATCGTTGCTATCATTGGTAATAAATTTGGTATTGTTATAGTTTTGGGTGCTAGTCATATCGGTTGCAATTTGGAATGCTTGAGTAAAAATCAAATACTAGAAACATAAAAACAAAAAGCTAAGTTTCAAGCAAAATTTATTGCAAACCAAAGCCAGCACCCTGCAAAAAACCTAGTTTTGCCCTGATTTTTGCCAGATTGGAGCAATCTGATTTCTTTTTGTTTTTGATTAAGGATTTTTAGATTATCAATCTTGCAAATAGTGATATCTTTATTAAAATTGGCAATTTTCTTTCTACAGTTAATAAATCGGGTAAATTTATCATGCAACAATCTAATCAAGAACATCGAGCTATTAATAAGAATCAAGCCAAAGAAATAACAGAATTTTTACAAATTTTTGAGTCAGGAGAGTGGTTTTCAACACCAATTTACGAACCAATTTACGAAATATCGGCGGTTTTTAATACTTGCTTAGAGTTATTTAGAGATCAGAAAGGAGGATATGTTTTGTTTTGCAGTTCCGCCCTAAAAGAAATTTTCGACCAATTCAGGAAAATTGGCAAGAAAATTGAGGAAGGCATGACGGTAGATGCTGATAAAATAGAACATGGTAAAAAAAAGGAAGTATATTTTCGCAATTTTTTGACAAGGCAACTATTTATTGAAGATCAAGAATTAAAGCAAAATGCAGACGAAGCGAACAAGGTAGAGACTATTTCACAGAAAGCAGCGAATTTATTAGCGGAAATTAATCGTTTTTCACATAGAGATAACACAACAACAAAAGGTCAATATCAATGGAGCGATTATAAAGATTTTGACAAGTTATTTTTGGAATCTATTAACTTTCTATCTAAAATTACAGATGCAACCGCATATTTCTTAGTCAAAATGGATTTAATCGACAAGAAGATTGAAAATAAGGAAGATGTTCTGCCAAAAACTTCCCAAAATAAACTCCTTGAGGAATATTATTTCGAGAGATTATTAGAAATAGACACTGCAGGAGAAAGATTCAATAAATCAGTAAAAACATATTTGATTAAGAATCTTCCGATAGAATCGAGTAGGAAGCAGGATTATCCTATATCTTTTTTCAATCCCCCAGAACCTTCTTGGCAACCGCTTGCATATTTAAAGGCAGTGGCTCCAGCGAAAAAGAGCGAAGTGCTAAAGGAAATAAAGTCTTATTTTGATAAAATCAAAGAAACTCAGGAAAGATATATCAATTCAAAATTGATGTTTGATTTAATTGCAATAACTAATGAGGCAAAAGACAAAATATATACAAAATATCTTAGATCAATTCTTGAAGATTTTGCCTATATTCTTGAAAAAGGGCAATTTTTTAAAGTCGATTATTACGATAACGATTTAATGCCACTAATCGACTTAATCAAATTCTTAGATTCGCCAACTTTACCACAATTATTAAAACTTAGCTTAGTTGTGGAATCCGAAGAAAATATTCAATTCCTTGAATCGCTTTACTATGAAGATTTTAGCGGTCATGCAATGTTAATTTCCCAATATTTCAGCGGTTTTACTTATTGCAATTTATTAGGTCTGCTACAAGAAAAGCTAGAACTAGAACAGAAAGTGGCGATTTTTAAGGGAATATATGCCGATTTATTTGAAATCACCAAAGACATGAAGCAAGGCTATAGATTGAAATGTGTTGATAATGATCTTGATCTTTACAGCAGCATTTCCCTCGGAATACTTACTTTTGCAAACAAGATAGATTTAAAGGAAGAAGCAGAAAATATTAGCAACCTCTTATATTTAGACTTCGGAGAAGAGCCACAGATCTACAACCAAGAAGATTCTGATTATAAGGCAGAATCCAAAAGTTACAATCAAAAAACCTCTCAAGAGAATTCAATAAAACATAATGCGATTGAGGAGAATCTTAAGCTACAAGAAAAGAAGCTTGCAGTGCTATATCCTATGCAATATCTTAACGGAGATCTTAGTGAAAATATTTTTAATGAAATCTTTGAAAATAACGAGATATTGGCAAAATTTTTAGCCGAATGCAGTGTTATATATCGATCGAATTTAGCTAGGTATCTAACCAATCAAGGAGTTAGCGAAGATAGAGTAAGGTATTTAGCGAGCAAGACTGTAGAGCTTTTAAAAATAATCCAAGAAAAGAGAGTAAATAATTCAAATTTAATTCTTGATTTGTCTTGTTACCGAGTATTGACAGATCTAATAAAATACCCTTACCCAGAAAGCCCCCCAGAAAGCCCTAAAGACTTCTTTAAGTGGCTATTTGATTATATCAACGAGATATATAACAAAGAAAACAAAGAAAATATAGGCAATTCAAAAAAACTTCAGCCTGAAAAACTTGGTCTCGATAAAGATTTTTTTCAAAAAATGGAAGAGATTTTAGAGGAAACCTCGCCAGCAGATAACAAAGATAAGGATTTAGTTGATGCAATAAAAAAATTTCTAAATTTGTATTTTGATAAAAACATCGATTTAAGACAGTGGGAATTGATTAAAAAGCGACCATCCTTGTTAAAATTAATCGATGGATATGTGGTTAATGATGTGGCAAAACATTTTATAAATATTGCTACAAAATATCGGCTGGCAATTAAATAAATTTTTCTAATTTCGTCCGCGAACTAGGCGAAACAAGGGGCTAGACCCCTTGTTGTCGACAGAAAAAAGCCTAGAGTTATATTCCTAGCAACCTACCCCAGTTGTCACCTTCGCACGAGGATGACGATTAGCTTGAAATTGGAATAATCTGATTTCTTTTATATTTTTGATAATCGCAAGAAAAACAATAAAGGTCAATCCGCTCTAGTTTTTTAAAGTGGATTGGCCCTGTTATTAGTTAATAATATTCTTAATAACTTTAAAGCTATTGTAAACTGCAGCCTGTGAATCTAGTTTATAATTGCTCATTTTGTCTTTTTTAATTTCCGTTTTTGTAATTAGTTTCCATGTTAGGGTTTTTGTGTCAAATAAGCCAATATTCAGATATATCGTTGTGCCGCTTTTATATTCTTCTTCGCCACCAGAAACAATAGCCAGAGCTAGTTGGTAATCGCCAAATTTTTCCGTAACTTTACTAATAAAATTTTTAACATTTTCATCCTTAAGGCTTTGCTCGACAATGCTTATATCATCCAAAATGACTACAAATTTACCATAAAGATCTTTATTAATTGAATCGGCAATTTTTTGTATTGCCAATCCTGCTGGTATCACTTTATCTTTTCCATAAAGCTTAACCCAAGAGGCATTGATCGAGGCATCTAAAGGCTTGATATGATTGGCACTTTTACCTTGAAATGAACTGGTGGGGAAAATAATGATTTTATCAACTTTAGCCACTGAACTATCAATTTCTGGACGATTGTACAATATTTTTGGTTGCGGACCAAAAGATACACAAGAAGATAGCGATAATGCTAAAGCGATGCAATAGATAAATTTTTTCATTTAAAAAGGTTATTGGGGTTTTTTAGGTTAATCTAGATTAAAAGAAATAATAATAAAATTTGTTTTTATATCTTAAAAGTAGCAAGAAAAATAATTTAGGAAATCTAAATTGAGCAGTCACAATAAAATAGCAAATTTTCTTGTCAAGCCTTATCTAGCTATTCATTACGAGCCAATAAATTAACCAAATAGGCACGACACGGGTGTTAAGTAGGGAAAAGCAGGTTCAATAAAAATCATCTTGTAAAAATATAATAAAATATTTAAATTGTTAAAAATTGTTAATTTTCTAATTAAAAAATGGCCACAAAATCACTAAAAAACTATTCATTAGCAGAATTGTCGTTGCTAGCAGACGAAGTAATACAGCACAATATTGCTTATCATAAATTAGATCGCCCAATTATTAGCGATGGCGAATTTGATGCCTTATTTGCTAAATTACAAAAAATGGCAACAGAGCTAGAACCAGAGATAATGCAAGACGAAAGCCTTAAAGCAAAAATTGGCAAAATATTGGCAACAGTTGGCGGAGGCGAAGATGCAATAAAAATCGATTCGGCAGAGCTCTCGGCCTTTCCAAATAAAGGTTTTGCTAAAATAAAACATTTGCAACCAATGTTATCTTTGGCTAATGCCTTTAACATTAACGAAGTCGAAGATTTTATTGCCCGAATAGCAAAATTTCTTAACTATCAGCAAGGAGAAACCCAAAATAAGCAAGATTTATTTAGCGATTTAGCGGTGCCAGACAAATTGAAAGAAAACTTGAAGGAAGGCTTAATGGCAGGCTTAATGGCAGAAGATTTAGCAACGGCATCGATAAGTTTTTTTTGCGAGTTGAAAATCGACGGCCTGTCTTTTAGTGCCAAATATTACAATGGCAAGCTTGTTTCCGTGGCAACTCGTGGCGACGGCTTAATTGGCGAAGATATTACCAATAATATTAAGACAATTGCCAATTTTCCACAAGAATTAATTGTTTCCATACCGCAAGAAATCGAGATTCGTGGCGAGATTTACATTTCTAAACAAGATTTCATCGAGCTTAACAAAATGCAAGAGCAAAATGGCGAAAAGCTTTTTGCTAACCCTCGCAATGCGGCCGCGGGTTCGCTACGGCAATTAGATGCCAAAATTACCGCTAACAGAAAGCTTTGCTATTTTGCTTATGGAGTTGGGGCAAGATCGCCCGATTTCAACTGCCAAAGCCATCAAGAACTTTACGATTTTCTTGCTCGTAATAATTTTGCCGTCGAAAACCATGCAAAAATTTGCCAAAATATTAGCGAAATTGCCAAATTTTATAACGAAACAGATGCCAATCGTTTCAATCTGCCTTTCGATGTCGATGGAGTTGTTTATAAAGTGAACAATTTTAAACTGCAAAATCGTCTTGGTTTTGTTGCCCGAGCCCCTCGTTTTGCCATTGCTCACAAATTTGCATCGGCAAAGGCCAAAACCAAAATTAACAATATCGTCGTCCAAGTTGGCAGAACTGGGGCACTAACCCCCGTTGCAATATTAGAGCCTGTCAATATTGGCGGTGTTTTAGTTAGCAGGGCAAGCCTGCATAATCAGGAAGAAATGGCAAAAAAAGACATTGCCATTAACGATATTGTCGTGGTTGAAAGGGCGGGCGATGTTATTCCTTATATCGTCGAGGTCGATAAATCTTTTCGAAAAAATAGTCAAATTTCTTATTTTACTTTTCCGGCAAATTGTCCAATTTGCAATTCTACAATTGTTAAAGATGGCGAAGATGTCGTGCTAAGATGCAGTGGCGGGCTTAATTGCAAAGCTCAAATGCTCGAAGCAATAAAGCATTTTGCCAGCAAAGAGGCTTTCGACATTGCTGGGCTTGGTCGCAAGCAAATTGAAAATTTAGTTAATGCGAATCTTATTAGTGATTTTGCTAGTATTTTTCTGCTTAAGAATCGCAAAGAAGAACTAATTAAAATCGAGGGCTGGGGCGAAAAATCGGCAAATAACTTGCTTGAAGCAATTGAAACAAAAAGAACCATTACTCTCGATCGGCTAATTTATGCGATGGGCATTAGGCATATTGGCGAAACTTTGGCAAAAATTCTTGCCGATTATTTTGCCAATTATCAAAATTTTTATCGCCAAATGCTAGAAATCGCAAACACGGCTAATTATCACGAATTAGAACTTTGGCAAAATCTAATTAATATCGACGGAATTGGCAGTAAAGCTGTAGAATCTTTAAGGAGTTTTTTTGTCAATCATACAACAATTTCAATGCTAGAAAAATTAGCACTGGGGCTAGAAATAAATTACCAAATAACAAACAAAAACAACAACAAAGCATTTTTTGGCAAAAATATTGTTTTTACTGGCTCTCTTGCCAAAATGAGCCGGTCCGAAGCTAAAGAAACCGCTCTTAAATTAGGCTTTAAAGTGGTGGGGGCGGTGTCGAAAAATAGCAATTTTGTTGTAGCTGGCGAAGATGCTGGCAGTAAGTTAAAAAATGCCTTAGAGCTAATCAACAACGGTGCAGAAATTATAATTCTTAGCGAAGATCGGTGGCTAGATTTAATCAAGTAAATATTCTTGCCAAGTAATAATCATAATATTTCATAGATTATAGCCAATAAATCAAAGAAAATCTAGTCAATTTCAAGTAAAATAACTTAAAATTTTACTATCCAGCATCTTGTTTTGTAAAATATCTTAGATAATGTTTGCAATCCCTAAATACGGGAGTTACAAACACAAATTAAAAAGATATGGAAAGTAGTCAAAATAACGAGAAGCTCGCAAGCTTTTTTAACAAAACATATAACATTAACAGCCAAGAATTGCAAGAGCTGATTAATCTTAGCTACGATCTAATAGAAAGATCGCAAATTTTTAAATCTAGCAATAGCGAAAGCTCTGTTACTCGTTCAATTGCAACAAGAGAACTAAATATTAGCAACTGCAAGATAGACAATCAAATTTTAAAAGATATCTGCGAAGCCTATGCTGATGTCTTGCCATTTTTTACCTCGATAATTCTTGACGATAACAACATTTTAGAACTTCCAGAGAGTTTTTATTCGGCAAATCGTGATGTTTTAAAAATATCGATAGCAAATAACTCTTTAAAAAAACTACCAAACCTACAGCAGTTGCCAAAACTAGCATCTCTCGATGTTAGCGACAATGAAATAGAGCAAATATTTATTTCAAATAATCATTGCCTAAAAAATCTTATAGCTCAAGGCAATAACCTAAAATCGTTTCAAATTCATAGCGAGAATAATAATCTAACCTCAGCAGATCTGAGGCGGAACCACAATCTAAAAATTTTAGAGATCGATGTATTAACCTATCCGAACAGCTTAACAATTATTTGCGATGAAAAAGCTAAGGGGGAAAATGTTAATCGCCACTGCACCAAAAAAGAAAGATGCGAAGGTTTGATTAAATTCGACAACGAAGAGTTGGAAAGTCAGAAAGAAACTCCAAAAAATTCTATAACCTTAGCAGAAGCATTGAAAACATTTAAATTTCCGGTTATGAAATCTGGTAAGGCATATTTCTAATAGGTAACTGCGACCAGAAGTTAATTATTTCGCATAAAGTATTATTATTTAGTGAAAATGCTATAAATTGAGTTGAAAAATATTTTTTACCATTGAAAATTCTGCTATTTACAAATCTTAACAACAACGGTAATTCCATATGTCAATAACCAATCAAGTTAAAGCAATATTAAGCAACTACGAATCAGATAACCCTGGCACCAAAGCCAATCTTGTCAGAATGTTAATGCATGGCAAATTAGCTGGCACTGGAAAAATGGTAATTTTGCCCGTCGACCAAGGTTTTGAGCACGGCCCTGCAAGAAGCTTTGCCATGAACCCCGATGCCTACGACCCTTACTACCACTTTAACCTTGCAATAGAAGCTGGACTTAATGCATTTGCTGCCCCTTTGGGGATGATTGAAGTTGGAGCAAGCAATTTTGCTGGGCAAATTCCGCTTATTCTTAAGATGAATAGCTCTAATTCTTTGCAGAATGGTGGCACCGCTCCTTATCAGGCAACAACCTCCTCGGTTCAAGATGCTCTAAGATTGGGCTGTTCTGCTATTGGCTTTACAATTTACCCCGGCTCCGATGCCGCTCTCGATATGTTTGAAGAGCTCAGAGAATTAGCAAACGAGGCTAAAGCTCATGGCTTGGCCGTAGTGGTCTGGTCTTATCCTCGCGGTGGCGATCTTTCAAAAATTGGCGAAACTGCCGTCGATATTTGTGCTTATGCCGCTCATATGGCCGCATTGCTTGGTGCCCATATTATTAAAGTTAAACCGCCAACCGAAGCCCTTGAAAACCTCGATGCAATTAAAGTCTACGAAAAAACCAAAATCAACACTAGCACTCTCAAAGATCGAGTTTCTCATGTTGTGCAAGCATCTTTTAACGGTAAAAGAATTGTTATTTTCTCTGGCGGGAATGTTAAAAACGAAGAAGATATTTACAGCGAAATAACCGAGATCCATCAAGGCGGGGCAAATGGCTCTATCATTGGCAGGAATGTCTTTCAGCGGCCAAAAGCAGAAGCCCTAAGAATCCTTGACAATATTATTAAAATTTATCAAAAATAATTGGCAGGAACTAATAATATTACCAAAAAATAAAGCCAAAACATAACAAACTAATTTTAAATTTAACTTCACTCGTCTTTTTGGCTAAAATCCTACTAATAATTGGTGCTATTTCCAACTAATACTATTTCTAACCAGAAATAGTATTAGTCTTTTAAACATTAATCAAAAAGTTAACAAATAACCTTCTAATCTGTTTTACTTTTGTAGCTATTTAGAAAATATTGCATCCGCATTCTGCATTTTTGTTTTGTTTTTTTCCTTCTTGGTTTTTTACGATTGGTTTTGGAGTATTTTTGACTTTTTCATAAAGTTCTGGATTGCACTCTTTCATTGCTGAATCTATTGATTCAATTAGCGATTCCTTCTTTGCGGCAGTAAAAGTTCCTGGTTCTTTCAATTTTTCTTTAAGAGTATTAAGATCTACGAAATCTTTCTTTAAACCTGCATGATTAAAAACTATAATATCACCAGATATTTTGTAACCACCGCCTTCTTTAATAATAGTTTCAGTTTTGCTGTTGTCTTTTATTGTTAAAGATTTACCAACCTCTAACTGATCAAGAAATTCTATTAGATTTTTTTGTGCCTCAGTTAATTTTTGACTATTTTTATCGCGCATCGCCTGAGCGGTGCTTTCTGATCTTTTTTCCATGATGTTATTATTTTTATTGTTATTATTTTTATTGTTATCTAATTTTATTTGCTAAATTTAACTTTGGTAAATAAAATTATTTAAATTTTAGTTATCAAAAATTTATTTTTCAAGTAAAAATAAACTATTTATAGAAATTTTATTTTACTTTTAACTTTACCAAGATTAGGAAATTATAAAGATTAATATTGGCTAATTATTGGCAAGATACTTAATAGTAAATCTTTATTAGCGGTAGCAATAATATTAGTTTTTTGATGAATGTTATTTGAAATTAATATTTCTTCACCTAGAAAATTCGTTATCTCTCCTCCTGCCATTTTGATAATTGGGATAAGGGCGGCATAATCATAGATTTGCAAAGCAGGGTCAATAACCATGTCAACAAAGCCACTGGCTAATAAGCCATAAGAATAGCAATCTCCGCCGTAATAAATACCGCCTGTTTTCTGCAACCGATGACTTTTAGCAACTTCAATTAAAATATTTTGTAAATTTCCTTGGAAATACGAGCTTGAAGTGCTGTAAATAATTGCCTCTTTGTAATCTGTGCATTTATTATTAGCAGTGACTTTATTGCCATTAAACCAACAACCGCTTTCAATTTCGTTAAAAGAACCACTAAGACCAAGCTGAACTAAGAGTAGTTTTTGCCAATCTGGATTACTCCAATCTGAATTAATATTATCTACCGCAAGCCATAATTCGTTATTAATAGGCTGATTTATTACCCCCAATACCACCCTACCCTTATAAGACAAGGCAATAAGGTTGCCAAAACTTGCCCTACCGCTAACAAAAGAAGAGGTGCCGTCTATAGGGTCTAAAACCCAGCAAAATTCATTATTGTTGATTATCGACTCTTCTTCTTCGCCAATAATCTGATGATTAGGAAAGTTATTGAATATTATTTTACGCCATTCTTGCTCAATTTGACAATCGGCAGTGGTGACCACAGAAAAGTCGTCTTTTATTTGTTGTTTTAATTCTAAGTTACGGAAATATTGTTTACTAATCTTTGTGGCAATTGCCGTCATTTCTGCAATTATCTTGATAATAGGATGATTATTCATTAAAATCTAGCCCGTTCATTAGCCAAATATTTTGCCTATTTTCGTCAAAATTTACAATTTTTGACCGAATTAAATCTTCTAAAACCTTGTGATGATTACTAATATTGGTAAAATTTGGCCGATATATTCCGCAAGTAGTAAAAGCAATGTCAATGCCAAATTCAAGGGCTCCCGCTAAATCTGTTTCTACAGAATCACCAATTGCTAAAATTTTACTTTTATCGATATTTATTTTACTATTATTACTTTTGCCAAAAATATTTAATAACTCTTGGTAAATTGATAAATATGGCTTACCAAAATAGGCAACATTCAGACCTCTGTCTTGAAATTCCTTAGCAACAACACCGGCACAGCACAATTCTTCACCACTCTGTTTTACAACTTTCAGATCTGGGTTGGCACAAATTATTGGCAAATTTCTTGCGGTAATTTTATTTATGAGTGATAAATCGTCCGCTAAAACATTGGCATTTTCGGTTAAACCCGTAAGCACAACAAAATCGGCATTGTCAACATTGGTTTGATCGTATTCTAGCCCTGCAAGCAGGCTTTTATCTTTATCTGGACCGAAATAGAAAAACTTCTTGCCAAATTTACTGTAATTTTGTTGATTATGCTTTAAATGATTAAAAACACATTCGCCAGAAGTGATGATGTCGAGATATGAAGAGGAATCTATTTTAAGATTATTTAACACCTCTTTGGCTTTTGCAGAACGACGGGGAGCATTGGAAATAAAGGCGACAAGCTTATTCTTCTCTTGCAGAACATCTAAAACTTTTGCAACATTAGGATATAATTTTTCGCCATCGTGAATTACTCCCCATAAATCGAAGGCAAAAAAAGAATATTTATCGATGAGGTTATCGATGCGACTTGAGATAATCATTTTACAATTGTCAATTTGCGAGATTAGCGATTTATAAAGAAATTGATGTTACTGCAATAATTTCATTGCATCTTTGCCAACTTTTTTCATAATGCTTTTTTTGTATTTAAGCTTAATGAAATCGCCAATTCGGATTTTTTTAATATCTCCGTCGATAATAACCCAAGCAGTTTTAGGATCTACTAAATTAGAAATTTTACCTTCGCCTAATTTTAGTTTTTCCACTTCATTTTTGCCAGTCAGCGGGTTTTGCGACTCGAATTGACCAAAGACTTCGAAATTATCTCCTGTCTTTATGCCATCAATTGAGCCAATACTAACTTTAAATATTGCCTTATTTTTAAAGCTTCTTTTTTCTAATATAAAACCCTGTTTGGCAAAAAAGTTTTGGATATCGCTACGAATATTGTCTAGGGCATCTTGACCCGCTTTCGAGACCAAGCCGTCGTCTCGCACCGCTGGATCGACTTTATTTCCACCTAAAGCAAAAGCACCTACATAAACCGAACCATTCTCGCGAACATCCTCGGATCTTGCCTGATTGCCACTAAATTCTATCGCTTTAGTCACATTAAGTGCCGGCAACTCATATATTTTAAGATTTCCTGCAACTTCTGCCTTATAACGATAACGAGGCGGGTAAGTAACTGCTGTTCCAGTTTTTTGATTATAATAAGTACCGCCTTCGCTAAATTTACTATTGTAATTAGCATTGGCAATGTCGCCAGATATTGCATAATCGGCAATGATTGGCCCCTGATAAGAGCCAGATTTATTGATTTCGGCAAGGGCAATTTCTTCTTTTAATTGAACCGCGGCCTTACGATCGACTATTTCTGCGAGCTTAGATTCTCCAAGGATGCTTTCGACATAATTTGCCATAGCATTATTTAATTTTGCATTACTAGCTACCACATTGGCATTTTCATTAAAAGGAAACACCACAACTTTTGGCAAACCGCCCTTTATAGTTTCTTCGCTTGGCATAAAGCCAGTTTTACTGATAAGATCTTTTTGATATTTTTCGAAGTTTTTAATTGTTGGACTGCAAGAAAATGCAACAAGCAACAAAGCACTAACGATAGTTTTGTGTAACATTTTGGTTAATAATTTAGTTAATAATGGATTATTCGAGATTAAGCAACTTAACAATTCCTTCGCTTTCAAATTTCTTGCCTAAATTGGCGATTGCTGCATCTATTGACATTTTTTCACTGTTTAAGGAAGCCCCGCTAACCTCGATTTTGCTAGTAGCAATGGTTTTATTATTGGCAATTGTTTCGATATTAAGAATTAATTTGGTAATTTTATTATTATATATTTCGGTTGTTGTTTTGTCGAATTCTATATCGACAATAATATCGCCTGCCGATACAGAAGAGTTAAGCTTAAAGCCTCTATTATTAATTGCTTGCGAGAATTTATTTTTAATTGCAGATTTTAATTGTGACATATCTGCAGAATTTACCGCTTGGGAAGAGCCCTGATTTTGTTTTTGCGACTCGCTAGCCAGAGTATTAATTTTTAAAAAGAACGAAGTATTATTGCCAAAATCACTAGTCATTTGTTGATTTTTTAAGATCTGCTCTAGTGTTAGATTGCTGTTTATATTGGCTCCAGCACCGCTGATTATTTTTTCTAGCAACAAAATTTTTTGTAAATTTTCGTCAATTTTTTGTAAATTTTTGCGAATTTTTAGCGGGTTGTTTTTTACTACTGGCTGTTTATTTTCTTGCTGGTAACCATCTACCTCTTTTTGCATAAAGCTAATTTTTTGCTGTTGTTGTGCGATAAAATCTGGGCGGTTTATCTCGACTTCGACAAAAAATTGACCTTCTGATTGGGCACTATTACTAGTTTTAAAGCCCGAAAATTCTATTTGTTCGATTTTTTGGTTTAAGTTTTGACGGAATTCTTGATTAATTGAGTGATTATTTTCCTCGTTAAGAGAAGATGTTTCGCCACTAATTGTAACTAACAAGCGAGAAGATAGATCGGCCAAAGCTAATCGCGTTGCTTCTTCCAAGCTCACACCACTGGCGATACCAAATAGCTTCTTAGCATTGTTTTGTTGAGGATTACTAAACCATTTGGGTAGCTTTTTATCGACGGTAGCTAAGGAGAATGAGGAAAATATTAGGAAATTTAGATAGAATAAAGCAGATAAGAATAATATTGGCAACAATTGCGATTTTTGTTTTGACTTACAGCCAAAATGCAAATTTCGACTATCTTCTTGATAATTTTTTAGATTATCAAGAAAGCTACAGGTTGTTGCCATTTTATTATTTAATTATATTGCTTCTTCGAGTGATTGAAAATTTTTTTCGGCATTTTGTTCGCTCTGATTGATCCGTTCTGAGCTTTCGTAATTAGAGCGACCAATTGCTTTTTTAATTGATTTCTCACTAACGCAATTTGCCGTTGCCAATATTAATAATGTTGCCAATAATTTGATACAGAAGTTATTCATAATTCGATAAATTGGTTAGTTGATTAGTTGGCTGATTTTGATTTTTCATCTTTGTTTTCTGGCTTCGCATCGTCTTTTTTAAGATCTACCGCAGAGGTTTTTGCTCCTCTTTCGCGATCTAGCTCGTCAAATAGCTCTTTTGAAGCATCTTCACTTTTTTTGATATTATCGCGGCTTAAGTTAGATTTCTTAAGTTTTTCAAGTAAATCGTTGCGACCATTTTTAAGATATTTAGAAAAGTCTTCGTTTCTTAGAACCATATGAACATAGAGAGTTCCTTCTTTGTCTTTAAAAATGTTGATTCTCTTAACACCAGAAAGTGGCAGATTTTTTACAACATCTTTAGTTGCTTGAGCAAAGAATTCTTCTACATCGTCTTCTTCGTTGACTTTAGCAGATTTCATTGAGTTTTTTGTGATACGGCTAACTTCGGACTGAATAGTTGAAGCAATATTAGCCTTAGCATCTAGCTCGGCGGCAGCAATTTGAAACTTAAAGCCACCTTTAGAAGGGGCAGCAATTCCTACAGCAGCAACACCGTCTTTCACATAAGGATCAAGAACCCAAGAAGGAACATCGAAATTGTCTAGCTTGGCATCGGCAAGTTTATTTTTTTTGCCACAACTTGTTAAGTTAAACAATAATGCAATAACAACAAAATATGATAGGAGTTTTTTCATGATATTTTAGTAATAATTTAGAATATTTATTAGATTATTAATAGCAAAATTTACCAAATTATAGGCGAATTTAACTATATTATAACCAAATATAAACACCGCAATTCTAAGACAAAAAATATAATATACAAGCTATTAATTTGAAAATCATTTAATTGTCGCCAAAGCATGAATATATTGCCTTAGAGAAACTTTTCAAGATATTTGCGGTAGTCCGATCCGTGCTTATATTTAGCTATCAATGACTTAAATTTGTCGATATCAATCAGGTTGTTTTTATAACATATTTCTTCTAGACAGGCGATTTTAAGACCTTGTCTTTTTTCTATTGTATGAATAAAATTTGCCGAATCGAGCAGGGAGTCTGGGGTTCCGGCATCTAGCCAAGCAAATCCCTGACCTAACTTTACCACACCTAAGTTATAATTTTCAAGGTAAAAATTATTAACATCGGTAATCTCTAATTCCCCTCTTGCTGAAGGTTTAATATTTTTGGCAATTTTACTTGCTTCGTTGTTGTAGATATAAAAACCAGTAACCGCCCAGTCAGACTTAGGCTCTTGTGGTTTCTCGACGATTCTTAATGCCTTATTACCCGTTGCATCGAGCTCGACAACACCGTATCTCTCTGGATCGGCAACCTGATAAGCAAAAATTAATGCCTGAACTTCGTTATTATTAAGTTTATGAAAATTACTCTGCAAATGATGATAATTAAACTCTGAACCATAAAAAATATTATCGCCAAGAACCAAGCAGACCGAATCTTTGCCGATAAAGTCTTCGCCAATGATTAGTGCCTCGGCAATGCCACGAGGTTTTTCCTGAACTTTATATGCAATTTTAATGCCGAAATTCTGTCCATCGCCAAGAAATTTACTAATATTTGGAGTATCTTCCTGAGTGCTAATAATAAGAATCTCGGTAATGCCAATATTTATAAGGGTGGCAAGCGGATAGCAAATCATTGGCTTGTCGTAAACTGGCAATAATTGTTTGCTAATAATTTGTGTTAGTGGGGCTAAGCGAGTTCCGCTACCGCCAGCAAGTATAATTCCTTTCATTTGTTGTTACTTTTTGTTATTTCTTATTATTTTTATCTCTAGAGCATGTAAGCCAGAATCGAATTCCGATGCAATAATTTTATTAATTAAGCGATGCACTGCAACTAAAGATAAATTGTCGAAATCTACACTAGCAATAATAAGCTTAAAATGGCTTTCGGCACTATCGCCACTTTGCAAGTGACCGCGATGTTTCTCGGAGTTATTTATAAGATCAAAATAGTTGCAATTTATTGCTGTTTTTATTTTGGCTTCGATGTTGTTAGTAATTGACATAGTTTAATTAAATAGTGGCAAGCGATATTATTCCCATTCTATTGTTCCCGGTGGTTTTGAGGTGAAGTCGTAGACCACTCGATTAACCCCCTTAACTTCATTGATAATTTTTCCAGCAACCATTGCCAGAAATTGTGATTCGAAGTGGTAAATATCTGCAGTCATGCCATCGACCGAGGTTACCGCTCTAAGAGCCAGAACATTTTCATAGGTGCGACAATCGCCCATAACTCCAACAGTTTTGACAGGCAATAATACTGCAAATGCCTGCCAAATTTTCTGATATAGACCAGATTTTTTAAGTTCATTAATGTAAATTTCGTCTGCCAATTGCAAGATTCTGATTTTCTCGGCGGTAATATCGCCAATAATTCTAATCGCAAGACCCGGCCCCGGAAAAGGGTGCCTCATTATTAAAGATTCTGGCAATGCTAGCTGTTTTCCTAGCTCACGAACTTCGTCTTTAAAAAGCATTCTAAGCGGTTCTAATAGTTGCAGTTTCATTCTTTTTGGCAAACCGCCGACATTGTGGTGCGATTTGATTGTTTGACTTGCCCCGTCGTTAGGATGTGTCGATTCTATGACATCTGGATAAAGAGTTCCTTGGGCAAGAAATTTAACTTTGGAGCCTTTGTTAATTGATTTTGCTAGCTTAATTGCCTCGGAGTTAAAAACTTCGATAAAAGTTTTGCCAATAATTTTTCGTTTTTTCTCGGGATCGGCAATTTTACTTAGCTTTTTTGCAAATAAATCTGTGGCATCTATAACGATTAAATTGCCTTTAAAATTTGCCCCAAATGCTTTTTGAACTTCTTGTGCTTCGTTTTTTCTTAACATACCGTGATTCACAAAAATACAAGTAAGCTGACTGCCAATTGCCTTTTCCACCAAAGCAGCAACAACAGAAGAATCAACCCCTCCGCTAAGCCCCAAAATAACATGATCTTTTCCTACTTTTTGTCTAATTGAGGCAATTTCTTGCTGAAGGAAATTGTTCATTGTCCAATTTACCGAGGCCTTAGCAATGTTAAAAATAAAATTTTTAATTATTAGATGCCCATGATTCGAATGATAAACTTCCGGATGAAATTGTAGACCGTATATCTTCTTGCTCTCGTTAGCAATTACAGCAAAAGGAGCATTTTCAGTGGTGGCAATTACGGTAAAACCTTGGGGAATCTGATTGACGAAATCGCCGTGGCTCATCCATATTTGGTAATCTGTTACTGTATCGAAAAGGGGGGATGAGACTTGTGGCTGTAGTATCGCTTTACCAAATTCTCTTTGTTTTGCTGGCAAAACCTCGCCACCAAGCAGATGGCAAATTATTTGCTGACCGTAGCAAATGCCAAGTATTGGCAAATTTAGGTCGAAGATTTTTGCATCGACTGACGGAGCATTAAGCTCATATACCGAGGCAGGCCCGCCAGAAAAAATAATTGCAACAGGATCTTTGGCGATAATGGATTCGATAGTTAAATTATAACTAGCAATTTCACAATAAACCCCCATTTCTCTTATTCGCCTAGCAATTAATTGAGTTACCTGACTGCCAAAATCGATAATTAACACTGGTTTTAATTTTACCGCGGAAGCGGCGGAAGTTGTAGAATCCGCAGATAGATTCCGAGATTTTTTGCTTGAAATATTGCCAGTTATTAGGCTAGAATTGCTCATATTGAATATATTAACTATGAATTTGCTACTATTTTACCACTTTATAGCCAAAATAAAGCAAAAAAGATAGATAAAAACTTTATCAAGTCAAGCAAAATAAGTTATAGTATTTTAGGACTTATTACCAATAACAATTACGGAAAAATTACGGTAATTAGCCCTAGAAAAATTTTCACTAATATTGTTGCTTGCCTCTTTTTGGCTACGACGGAAGCTATGATATAAAGGGTTGGAAAAGGTATCGATTTTACTAGTTACAACTTCAAGAACCCCTAATTTATTGAGCTGGCTAAATGCAAAAGCAGGAAGATTGAATAGTTTCTTGCAACCTGAACTACTAGGATCGGCGGTAAAAAATTGCCGATTTTCAATATTGGTGTCGATAAAACGATAATAAAAATCTTCGTCAACCTGATAAGAAAACTGCTGTATTGCTGGCCCAATAATTGCAACCAAATTATTAGCACCCATATTATTCATTTCCAATACTACTTTTTCAATAATATTTTTTATTGCACCTCGCCAACCGCAATGAATAGAAGCGATAAGC
Source organism: Rickettsia typhi (assembly GCA_945862535.1). GTDB lineage: Bacteria > Pseudomonadota > Alphaproteobacteria > Rickettsiales > UBA1997 > JAJTDS01. The sequence goes on from CAMAYG010000002.1 coordinate 88,242, forward strand.
GGAATTTTCTTGTCGAAAACCAGAATAGGCAGACAATCTGCCGTGGCAACACCAATCGCCAAACCAGCTTCTTTCGTGATTATTGCATCTGCCTCTTTTTGATAATTTGCCAATGTCGCAATATTGCGATAATCGACATTAATAAAATCATTGCCGTGAACCTGCTTTACCAGAGCAATTTCTTGGCAAGATATGTTGTTTTTTAATAAGCCAGACTTGATTAATTGAGTTTTATCGCAATATTCCGAAAGCGGATCTTTAGCTAAATTGTTGTAATTTTCACGATTTAAATCGGCTCCAAAAAAACAATAACTAACAGTAAGATCTTTGCCTATTTTACAAAAGACAGACTCTGTAAAACTACCACTTCTGTTAAAATTAGTGTTAAAATCGTCTAAAAAACCTCTTTCAACCAACACCAATCTACTTTTTGATAATTTTTGCAATCTCGCTAGCGACAATATTTTCTACTATCGATGGCAAGTTATTGTTAAGCCAAGTCTCGATTTTATTTTCTATAATTTTATGAATTGTGCCTTGCAAATTACTGTCATGCAATATATTGTCTGCACTTTCTGCCATCTGATTTACTGCCTGTAGTTTTTGTAGCGAATTTTCAACCTGCTCTTTTGCGGCCGGTCTCAATAAGTTAGTAGTTTCGGCGACAAGACCACCAAGACTTTCTTCCACCTGTTCTTCCGCTTCGTCTTCATCGGCGGTTTCGTCGTGCTCTTCCTCTTCATGTTCTTCGGTTTCATCTTCCTCTTCGTCGTGATGCTCTTCTTCATGCTCTTCGACTTCGCCTTCCTCTTCGTCTTCATCGGCGAATAAATCATCTTCATCTGCGGTTTCGTCGTGTTCTTCCTCTTCGTCGTGATGCTCTTCTTCATGCTCTTCGACTTCGCCTTCCGCTTCGTCTTCGTCATGCTCTTCCTCTTCATGTTCTTCTGTCTTGCTATCTGCCTCTTCATGTTCTTCGGTTTCATCTTCCTCTTCGTCGTGCTCGTCTTCTTCGTCGTCAAGATCGACATCGTCCAAATCTAAATCATCTTCTTCTGCGGTTTCCTCGTGGTCTTCTTCCTGCTTCTCTTTGGTTTCAAGGTCTTCATCGTTAAAATCTAAATCGAAGTCTTCAATTTCATCATCGTCTTCATTTGCCTCTTTTTCATTGGCATCATTGGTTTCTAAGCCAGTTTTTACCTTAAGCCCCTCTTCTTCTGCAATTAAAGCATCGAGATCGAATTCGTCTTCTGACGAATTTGGCGAATTTAGTTTATTTTGGCTGTTTTCGGCACTTGATTCGTCGAATTCTTGCTCGTAGCCTTCTATATCGTCTTGCCCAAAGTCTTCACCAGAATCTTGGTGGCTCGATTGCTCTGTAACACTGTCGACATCATTGGTTTTATTGCTAATATTGGGGAAATCTTGACCCGAAGTTTCGGCAGAATCTTTGTTGCTAAATTTTGGTAAATAGTCGAAATCGTCGACAAATTCGTTCTTTGTTTCCGCAACTTTCTCAACTTCGACCTCTTTCTTTTTGTCGAGAGATTTAAGTTTTTCTTTAATTGAGCTGAGAATTGATAATCTTTTTTCTGACATTGATTCTATATTTATAAATTAGACTAATAGCATTAAATCAAAATGGACAAATTTTAAACTAAAACGAATTGAAAGCCACCGAATACGGAGAAGGCATTGCAACAGCCCCTTAAAACAAAGTCTATAAAATTAATTTCAAATGATATTATAACAAAATGATTAATCAAGATTTTTCTATTTGATTTAAAAAATAATTTGAAAGTTAAAGCCAGATAAGGCTCGAGATTTAAAATATTATTGCAAGGTATTTAAATATTAGTGGCGCACTCGGCTGGATTTGAACCTACAACCTTCTGATCCGTAGTCAGATGCTCTATCCAATTGAGCTACGAGTGCAAATTGATTATTTGGCAATAATTGTTAGAGAGAAAAAATAAAAAGCAAGGCTTTTTTTGCAACATTTCCTATGTTTATTGCAAGTTTTTAAGAAAAAATTAACTAATATTGCTGTTTTGATTTTAGCACCTTATGCTCGTTAAAGACTTTTTTGAAAAAGAACTCTGTAATATTTAATGCACTTTTTATCTCGTCAATAGAGCTAGAGTGTTTGCTTTCCAAGAGAAACTTTGGTATTAAAAATAACTTATCGTGATATTTATTCCCCGCTTCGTAGCAAACCGCTCGACCAGTTTTCGGCGAAATATAATGTAGGTTTTCTGTTGTTTGAGTAACGGCACAGCAAGATAGATCGAGCGAAAAACCTAATTCTTTTAGCATTAGCAATTGCCAATTTATAAAACTTTGATTATAAGCAATAAAGCAAGATTTTTCGACTAATTCTTCGAGAAATTCACAGGTATATTTGAAAATTGTTAAATTTGCCTCACCCTCTGGTAGCATTAGATCGATAACATTATTAATTCTTTTTAACAATGTTATTTTTGACGATTCCAGAATAATTAACGATGAATAACTTCTGTCTAGCTCGTATTTTTGCGATATTGCCAATTGCTGACCGGTTTTAAGCCAAAATTGACAGTTAAGAAGGTTGCCAATTTGCAAGATTGGTCGTTGTTTTTTTGAGATTCTTTTATTTAAAAAATTAATAATGCCATATTCTTTGGTGAGAATTTTTATAATCATCCCATCTTCCTGATAATTTCTTAGCCCAATGACTAAGCCAGAATCTTGAATGATTGACATTATTTAAAGATTGTTAACAGGTTATTAAGATAAATCGTTGCCCCAACACTATCAATATTTTGCTCGATATATTGATTTTCTTGATTATCTAAGAACTTTAATTGATGATCGGTGCGATTAGCGACGATTCGGTACCTACCACCGCGGGCAATAGGGTATTTACTTTGTAGGCAATTACCGTCGTCAAAAAATACTTCAAAAAAGAAATCTTTGTGATAGTCTAAAGCACTGCAAGCAAAAGGATCGAAGGCAAAATTAATTTTTGGTATTTGCTGATTAGCAAAATTGAGACTGATCTGCTTTTCAAATTCTAAGATATTGTTGAAAATATTTTCAATTTCATCGATCTTTTTTCCTGCTAAAAATTCTGTGGTTATTTTGGCAGAATTGCGGTTATCGAGCATTAATAGACAAATAAAATCTATATTTTTGCTTTGCAACTGCTGTTCGTTTAGAATTGCCCTAGTCAGGCTAATATTTTTCTCGGCAATTGCCCCTTGAAGTCGATGGCTATTTTCAATATTAAGGCTTTTTAATAATTTTGCCAATAGACCGGGAGAGGAAAATTCTATTAATACATTGCATTCCGTTAATTTTTTATTGCTAGCAATTATAGCTGAAATTAAGCCCAAGCAAGTATTAACAACCTTAAAATTGGCACTGTCCTGATTACAATAAATAACCTCTAAACCAATTTGAGTTTGACTGCGATCTGTAAATGGATATTGACTTTCGGCACGAAAAACCTCGCCACTATAACAAATTTGTAGTGGCAATTCTTTAGGGTGCAATTTGCCATTTGCCGATGTGGCAATTTGGCGAACGATTTGCCGAGTAATGTCGCTACACAAAGACAATTGCTTTTTGGAAACCGGGTCAAAAAACAAGAAGCTATTTTGCTGGCTCCATTCACTATTGCTAGTTTCAAATTCTATTGGCGAAGGTTTCATTAGGCGGAAACCGTTTTGCATTAGATATTCTATTGCTAGATGGTTTTTTTGATAATGCAGTTCGGCATCTTCAAAAACCAAATCATAAAAACCCGCAGGAAGTATTGCAGATTCTATATTAAACAGATTAGAGTTTGCGATTTCCTTAACAGATTTATTATTGAATTTTGTCATCTTTGTTGTTTTACTTGAGTTGTTTATCTGGATCTGTTTTAGATCTAGACATTGTGCATTGCTTTAAAATAGACTTCGGAAACATAACGGCGACCCTTACCGCCCCTTTTCAACTGCACAACAATATCGATAACATTTTTAATATAGGCTGTTATTTCACTAGGGCTCATACCTAGCCCAGCTTGCATCACCATCATTTTTAATTGCTCAATTGCCATTTTTGGAGTATCGGCATGAAGTGTTGAAATAGAGCCTGGATGCCCAGTATTAATTGCTCGCAAGAAACTAAAAGCTTCGACACCTCTTAACTCACCAACAATAATTCTTTCTGGTCTTAAACGAAGGCAAGCCTCGATAAGATCTTGGGTTGTTGCTTTTGCCCTGCCCTGACCGCCCTTAGAGGCAATGAGGTGAACCTTATTTTTATGACTAACAAGATCTATTTCTCGGGCATCTTCTACGGTTATCAGTCTTTCCTCGGGCGGGATGGCTCTAATTACGGCATTGGTAAATGTTGTTTTACCAGTAGAGGTTCCGCCAGAGATAATGATATTTTTTTTATAAATTACCGCCCGCTGTAGGAAATCTTTAACCCGATTCAGTTTTAATAATTTTTCAAGGATGAGATCTGTTTTGTCTTTAGATTCGCCAATGGAAGTGTTGGAAAACATCCCCATTTTATCGTAGTCGTCTAGGTTCCATTTTATAACCGAGGGCTTACGAATAGACATTACAACGCAAGAAGGTTCACAAGCTGGCGGGAAAACGATCTGGATTCTGTAACCATTTGGCAATGTCGCAGAAAGAAGAGGCTCTTCTTCGCTAAGCCTTTGCTCTGTAGATTGAGCAATAAGGCGAGCTAAAGATTTAAGGTGCTGTAAATCGAAAGAAGGTAACTCCTCCCTTATCATATCGCCCTTATATTCTATCCAGACTTCAAAAGGTCGGTTGATTGAAACTTCGCTCACCCCGTCGCGGTCAAGAATTTGTTTTAGTGGTAAGAGATAAGACTCGAGGGCTGCAACGCTCATTGTGATGTATTAATTTATTGCAAATATTTTGGCAACATCGAGCATTCTAACAGAAAATGCCCATTCGTTATCGTACCAAGATGCTACTTTAACAAAATCGTTTTGCAACACTTTAGTTTGGGTAGTATCAAAACAAGAGCTATATTCGCTATGATTAAAATCTATTGAAACTAAAGGCTCGACTACCACCTGAACCACTCTTTGCAAAACGGCAGAAGCTTTTACTTCGTCGGAAATTATTTTATTTATCTCTTCTATGCTAGTATGGCGAGATGCAACAAAATTAAGATCGACCATAGAAACATTTGGGGTTGGAACTCTAATTGCAACACCATCTAACCTACCTTTCAATTCTGGGACGACTAAACTAAGAGCCTTAGCGGCCCCGGTGCTAGTTGGAATCATCGACATTGCCGCAGCCCTAGCTCTTCTTAGGTCTTTGTGAGTGTTGTCGACAATGTTTTGATCGTTAGTATAAGCATGAATCGTTGTCATTAGGCCTTTAACAATACCAAGTTTTTGATGAAGAATATTAGCAATTGGAGCCAAGCAATTAGTGGTGCAAGAGCCAATTGAAATAACTTTATCATCTGCATTTAGCTGATTGTGATTTACTCCGTAGACGATAGTTTTTACTAAATTTTTAGCATCTTTGCTTTCCTTAGCCGGAGCAGAAATTATAACTTTCTTAGCCCCAGCAAGTAAATGTTTTGAGGCATCTTCAAGGCTTGTAAAGGCACCGGTGCATTCAAAAACTAAATCTACACCCAGATCTTGCCACGGTAACATTGCTGGATCTCGCTGATTTATTAGTTTTATTGATTGATTTTTTATTATTAATTCTTGCTCATTTGCCAAAACTTCACAACCAAAAATACCATGGATGGAGTCGAAAGATAATAAGTGTTTTAAGGTCTTAGCATCGGCAGAAGCATTAATTGCCACCAGCTGAAAATTGGAAAATTCTGGTTTTTCGAAAATCAGCCTTGCAATTGCTCGACCAATTCTGCCAAAACCATTTATTGCGACTTTGATTTTCATTTGATATTGAGTTAATTTTAATAAAACTAATGATTTGTCCCTAGTGGTTTCCCCTAGTGATTTTTCTTGTGATCTTCGGCATTTTCTTCGATATTATCGATTACTTCTTCGTAAGATTTATTAGGGTTTTTATTGTGCTTATTTTGATAATCCTCATCGATTGAATCGGGCAATTTGAGTGTTTTTTCGAATTTTGGCAGTTGTGGAAGTATTATAAGAAAATAGGCATAATAGTAGAATGTCGAAAGGCGAGAAGCCCAAACATACCAACCATCGGCAGGAGATTTTCCTAGCCAGCCAAGTAAGGCAAAATTTAATATGAACAGCCAATAGAATTTTTGAAATGTTGGTCTGTAACCGCCCGATCTAACCTTGCTCCGATCTAGCCAAGGCAATAAAAATAAGACAAAAATTGCTCCAAACATCATCAAGACTCCGCCTAATTTGTCTGGAACCGCCCTTAATATTGCATAAAATGGCAAAAAGTACCACTCTGGCACAATGTGAGCCGGAGTTACCATTGGATTTGCCGGAATGTAATTGTCTGGATGACCAAGGGCATTTGGGTAAAAAAACAAGAAATAGCCAAAAACCAAGAAGAAAATAATAAAGCCAACAATGTCTTTAATGGTAAAATAAGGGTGGAAAGGTATGGCATCTTTTTTGGTTTTAATCTCGACTCCTGTGGGGTTGGTAGAACCGCTTCGCATTAAGGCAATAATATGCAAAGCAACTACTGCAAAAATTAGGAATGGCATTAAGAAATGTAGAGCAAAAAAACGATTTAATGTTGGATTATCAACAGAAAAACCGCCCCAAAGCCAAGTTACAATAGCTTCGCCAACAATAGGAAAGGCGGAAAAAAGATTGGTAATTACCGTTGCTCCCCAAAAACTCATTTGCCCCCAAGGCAAAACATAGCCCATAAATGCCGTGGCCATCATAAGCAAGAAAATAATGATACCAAGCCACCATAATATTTCGCGGGGAGATTTATAAGAGCCGTAATATAGACCTCGGGCAATATGAGTGAAAACCGCAACAAAAAACATCGAGGCACCAACGGCATGAATATAGCGAATCAGCCAGCCATAACGAACATCCCGCATTATATGCTCCACAGAATTGAAGGCATTGGCAGTGTTAGGGTCGTAGTGCATTGCCAAAAAAAGGCCACTAATAATTTGCACCAACAAAGCGATTCCTGCAATCGAGCCCAAATTCCAAGCATAGCTAAGATTTTTGGGGTAAGGATGTTTGTATAAAAAGCTTTCGACACCAGAAATAAGACCGAGGCGATCGTCAACCCATTTTGCCACTTTTGAAGTATTGGTTAAAGAGGTCTTTGGTAAGTCGTTTTCGATATGAGACATTGCAAAAGATATTGGATTATATTGTTGTTTTGTAAATTATTCTAGCACCTTTCCATGTTTAAAATAAATCATAACAAAATAATTTTAAAAAACTATGCGGTTATAATTTAGCACCCAGATATTACATTCAAAATTAAAATATTATAATGGCAAAGTCTTTTTAAAAAGGCAAGTTTTTTCTTGCTTGGCAAGATAAAATCTCTGTAAAATTTACCACTACTTTTATATTGAAAATATAGGCTAAGAAATTTAATCAATGCTTAAAGAAACGATGCCAAAATATTCTTAGGCGATATTTTATAATGGAAAATAGGCGAGAGACATAAGAAGCTTTTTCAATATTTTCTTTAGCGATTAAAGGGTAGGAAGCTATTAATCTTTTTTGCGAATAAATTTTGAGAGTAGCAATTTGCTGACCAGTTTTAACGGGAGCATAAATTGGGGTTAAATATATTGCTTTTGCCTCTAATTTACTAAGATCGGCATCAAATGGTAAGTTAAGCCTGATTTTTTCTTTAGTAACTGCCTCGACATAATCTTTTACCCCGAGCCAAATTGGCACAGAAATAATTGCTGTGTTACGAGGGAATATTTCGAAAAAGTTAAAATAATTAAAGCCGTAGTCAAATAATGCCGTAATTAGCTTAGAGCGATGTTTTGGATTTGGGGCCTTATTGACGACGGCAATTAGCCTCTGCCCTTCTCTTTCAACCGCAGCGACAACTCCGTAGCCTCCGGCGGTGGTATGCCCTGTTTTGCCACCCAAAACCCCAAGGTAATTTTCTTTAATTAGTGGATTACGATTGATTTGACGAATGTTTCTAAAGGTAAAATCTTCTAGTCTAAGATAATGCCCATATTGTGGAAAATTTTGATAGATATAGCTTAATGTTTTTGCTAAATCTTGCATCGACATATAATGCCCATCTTGGTTTAAACCGTGCGGATTAGCAAATTTAGTATCTTCAAGCCCAATTTTTTCTGCTTGCTTGTTCATCATATCGATAAAATTAGCATAGCCATTGCCAACACTTTCAGCAATAGCAATTGCTGCATCATTGCCCGAAACAACCAACAAGCCCTTTAGTAAATCTTCGATAGTGACTACATCTCCATAATTTAGAAACATCGACGAACCCCTTTTTTTCCAGGCATCGGTGCCAATAAAACATTGATTATCGAACTTTAATTTTCCCGCCTTGATTTGCTCAAAAACCACCAGTGCAGTCATGATTTTTGTCATTGATGAAGGTGGCATCGCAATATTGGCATTGCTTGCAAGTAGCACCTGATTTTGGTTGTCGTCGAACAATAAATAATTACTGCTGATGGCGATAATATCGCTAGCATTTTTAATTTGCTGTTGTCGTTTTTCTAGAGATGAAATGTTGCTTGAACTAGGTTGCAAATCTTTATTTACAAGATCTGCTCGAGGGTTAAGTATATTGCCTAAGTCGCTTTCATTTTTTTGCATTAAAGTGTTTTTATCGACCTTAGCCAAATCTTTTTTACCCTTTCCAGCAATTGCTAAATTAAAAGAAGAAAAGCACACATAAAAGATAAGGAAAGCAATTGTTGCCACAATAGAACGACCATAGGAAGGGCCATAGGAAAGGCCATAGGAAAGGCAATAAAAATAGCGGGCTTTACTGTTTTTAAAAAACATCGATAAATTATGGCGAGATTAATGATGCTGTAGCAAAGATAGAGATTTAGCTAATTGGCGAATTTTTACAATCGCCTCTTCAACCTCTGATTCGGTAATAATTAGCGGGGGCAATATTCTTACAACATTTTCTCCTGCTGGAACAGTAAGCAAGCCAAGATCGATTAATTTTTCAACAATGTTAAATGAGTCGAATTGGGCAGAAAATTTTATTCCCAACATAAGACCAACGCCACGAATCTCTTGAATAACTAAAGGAAATTCTTGTTTAATTTTCTCTAATTCCTGCTTAAGCAAATTGCCGATATTAACAACATTTAATAAAAATTGTGGTCGATTAATGGTTTTTAAAACTGCCGAAGCAACAGCCATAGCCAAAGGATTGCCTCCATATGTTGTGCCATGAACTCCAAAAGTCATGCCACTAGCAACTTCCTTATTCGCTAAACAGGCCCCTAAGGGGAATCCGCCACCAATTGCTTTGGCTGTAGCGACGAGATCTGGAATTACCCCAAAATGATGAGAGGCAAATAAACTACCCGTTCTTGCCATGCCACATTGAACTTCGTCAAATGCAAGCATAAGATTGTTATCATCTGCTAATTTTCGTAAATCGCTAAGAAACCCGCCATTTGCCACCCTAATTCCTTCCTCACCCTGAATCGGCTCGATAAGAATTCCGGCTGTTTCATTGGTAATTGCCTGCTTCACCGCTTCAATATTGTTGAATTCGACATTGTCAAAGCCTTCTAATTTTGGGGTAAAACCTTCGAGATATTTTGGTTTAGCGGCCGCAGATATTGTGGCAATGGTTCGCCCATGAAAAGCACCAGTAAAAGTAATAATACGGTTTTTTTGTGGCTGATTTTTGCTGTAAAAATAACGGCGAATGGTCTTTATAACACATTCTACCGCTTCTGCTCCAGAGTTGCAGAAAAAAACATAATCGGCAAATTTACTAGCTAAAACGATATCTTCGGCATAATTATTTAGCTCTGAACTATTGTAAATATTAGAAATATGCCAAAGTTTTTTTGCTTGATTGGTTATTGCCTCTACTAAAATAGGGTTGCAATGACCTAGAACATTAACGGCTATTCCCGCCCCAAAATCGAGATATTTTTTATTGTCTTTGGTAAATAGATAAGCACCTTCGCCACGATCAAAAAACAAGTTGAATCTTTTGTGAACTGGCAACAGCTTATCGCTAGTTTTATCAATCATAATGAAAGCCTAGTAAGATTATTAAAACTATTGATGAAATCTAGATTATATTGCTCTAGAGGGCATATTGGTAACTTTAAAAATGTATAGCTCGACCAAAGGCATCTAGTGTTGCCTCGTGAATCATTTCCGACATCGTAGGATGAGGAAAGATGCTGTGCATTAAATCTTCCTCGGTAAGTTCGGCCTGTTTCGCAATTGCAATAGATTGGATCATCTCTACCACTTCGGCACCAATTAAATGAGCCCCCAATAGTTCGCCCGTCTTTTCTTCGAAAATTATTTTTATCAGACCTTCGGTTTCGCTAGAAGCAATAGCTTTGCCATTAGCCAAATATGGAAAACGGCCTACTTTTATTTTCTTGCCCATAGCAATTGCCTTAGCTTCGGTTAGACCAATTGAGGCAATTTGCGGGTTGGCATAAGTGCAGGCAGGGATATTTTCTGGCTTGATTGGATGAATTTTCTTGATATCGAATTTTTGCATCTTGCTTGCAATAAATTCTGCGGCGATAATGCCTTCGTGCGATGCCTTATGAGCAAGCCAAGGAGCGGATACTACATCGCCAATAGCAAAAATATTTTCTTCGGCAGTGTTAAGATATTGATTAACCGAGATTTTACCATTTTCTACTTTTACTTTTGTTTTTTCTAATGAAATATTTTCAACATTAGGAACAACACCAACCGCCATAATCAGGCGACAAGCATTGATTTCGGTGGGCGATCCTGCAATTTCAACAGTTACAGTTACCGATTCTTCGTTTTTCTTGACTTTTTTGACACTGGCATTGGTAAGAATTTTTATTCCTTGTTTTTCAAATGATTTGCGAGCGATATTGGCAATTTCCGCATCTTCAACTGGCAATATTTGCGGTGCCATTTCGACTAAAGTAACCTCGGCTCCTAAAGCTCGATAAAAATAGGCAAATTCAACCCCTATCGCCCCACTGCCAACAACAACAATGCTTTTTGGCATATTGCTTGCCGTCATTGCTTCGCGGTAAGTCCAAATAAGTTTATTATCTGGCTCGAATCCTGGAATTATTCTTGCCCTAGCCCCGGTTGCCACAATAAAATAATTGGCGGTAACTTCGAATTGAGTTTCGTTTTTTGTTACAGAAATTTTTTTATTATTAATAAATTTGGCAAAGCCATCTATTACTTCGACCTTATTTTTCTTAAGCAAAGAGCCAATGCCCAAACTAAGTTTTTGTGAAACCGAGCGAGATCTGGCGATGATGTCGCTAAAGTTAAAATCTGCTTTAGAGTCTTTAAAGCCGTATTTGCTAGCATTTTCAATAATGTTTTTAACCTCGGCAGATTTAAGCAGGGCTTTAGTTGGGATACAGCCCCAATTAAGACAAATGCCCCCAAGATGATTTGCCTCTACCACTGCAACCTTTAAGCCAAGTTGTGCCGCTCTAATTGCCGCAACATAACCGCCGGGCCCAGCCCCAATGATACATAGATCGAAATTTTTCATAATATTTGCAGATTTAATTAATTGAAATTAAACTAGAAAAATAAAAAGCTTTTTCTAAAATTCAAATTAATTTTACTTTTATTTAACCTTACAATAATGTTTTAATTATAATTTGTTTTAAAAATCATAAATAGCATTAGTTGATTAGCAATTATTAAAAGCAAATTATCAACTCTTTCAATTAGTTAAGTATAAATCTAGTATTTGCAATGCAAAAAAACCATAAAAGCATTATAATTTTTGGCAAAAATGGGCAATTAGCCAATGGCCTAAAAAATACTTTTGCCAATAAAAATAACCATTTTGATAATGTCAAAAATTTTAAAACTACTTTTTTTTCTAGTGCAGAGGTAGATTTCAACAATATTCCCGCCCTAGAAACATTTCTTTCCGAAATTACAGAATTACCCCAAGTAATAATCAATACCACCGCTTTTACTGCGGTAGATTTAGCAGAAAGCGAAAAAGAAAAATGCAATAATATTAATCATATTGCGGTCGGCACCCTTGCTAAATATTGTCAAAAGCATAATATTTTGCTAATTCATTATTCAACCGATTATGTTTTTGACGGTAGTGGCGACGAGCCTTTTAACGAAGATAACATTAAAAATTTAAAACCGCTAAATTATTACGGACAAACAAAATTATTAGGGGAGCAAGCAATAGCAAAAAGCAACTGCCTCAATTTAGTTTTCCGCATCTCTTGGCTATATGACAATCGGCCAACGAGCAAGAATTTTGTTAATACTATCAAAAAAATGGCAACAACTCACCAGATTATAAAAATCGTAGCAGATCAAATCGGCAGTCCAACAAATGTCGATTTTATTAGCGAAAATACTCTAAAAATTTTAAGCAACCTCGAGGCAAAAAAATTATTGCCCTATCAAGAAACGGCAGAAAGAAATAGCTTAGGCAACAATGTTTTTCCCAGCGGTATATATCATTTAAACAACCGAAAATTTTGCTCTTGGTTTGATTTTGCTTGCGAAATTGTTGCAAATTTAAAAAACGATAATAGTTTTAACAAGGAAGAAATTGTTGTTAGAGAAATTTTACCAATTAAATCTAGCGAATATAATTTTATCGCCACAAGGCCTCTAAATTCTAGGCTTAATTGCCGTAAAATAGATTTTCTACTAAATTAATTATGATCATATGGAAGAAAAACCCGTTAAGCCGTTAAATCCAGAGCTATTAGACGAGCTTCAAGAGAAATTATCAAAACTCAAACCTCAAGATACCGAAAAGTTTTACGAAGAACATATTCATATTCCAGAATTTACAGTAGCATTAGCAACTCACCAAAAAAGACAAAAATCCTTGGCTCACAACCCCGCAGAAAACTCTCCAAACCACAATTCAGTTGAAAATCATAAATTAAGCAATTTTAGCCGAGGGCAGGTAAATGGCAAATAGACTAACAATAATTATCGTCACTTTTAACAGCGAGCAAATTATTGCCAAGGCCCTAAAGCCCTTAAGCGAGCTAAATCATCAAATTATTGTTGTCGATAATGCAAGCACCGACAACACTTTAGCAACTATTAGCAACAATTTTCCCAGTGTCGAAATTATTGCTAATTCTAATAATATTGGCTATGGTAAAGCCAATAATATTGCCTTAAAGAAGGCAACAAGCCAATATATTTTAATACTTAATCCCGATGCGGCGATATCGGAATCTCAAATCGACAAATCACTTGAAATTCTCGATAAATATCAAAATATTGCTTTTGCAAGCCCGTTAATTCTGCATCAAGAACTAAGTCAAGAAGCGATAGAAAAAAATATCAATACCACATTACCCGAAGTCACTTTTACCAATTTTGTTGTTGGCGGAGTATTTTTTGCTAATACCAATGCTCTAAAAAAAATTGGCTTATTCGATGAAAATTTTTTCATCTTTGCCGAAGATAACGATATTTGCGATCGGGCAATAGATGCCGGCTATCAAAATGCCATAATTAATCACAGTATCGCCTTCCACCTTGGTGGCAAGTCTAGCAAAATCAACAACAGACTGATTTATCGTCGATTCTGGCATTTAGGCTGGTCTAAGTCTTATTACCGCAAAAAAAGAAAGGGCTGGCTTAGTGCCAAAAGGGTTGCCATCAGATTAGCTCTAATATATTTTTTTGCATCAATATTCTATCTTTTTAGTGGAAAAATAACCAAAGCAGTTGGTAAAATTGCCTTTGCTAACGGTTGCCTGTCGTGGTTTATTGGTCTTGGTGCTTTTAATAAAAATGGCAAGGCTAGAGGGTAGGAAAATATTACTCGATCAGTAAAATTTAAGGGGAGTTGCCAAGCTCTTTTAAGGCAAATTTTTGAAAACAAATTCGCTAGTTGATATTTAATTTTCCCTAAATATCATCAAAGCCTTGCAACAGTCCGTTAAAGCAAATAACCTAATATAAAATGACAAAACAAGATTCAGCTAAAGATCAGCCAGAAACAAATATCGCAGAAGATATTTTTAAAACAGAAGAGCAAAAACTAACTCCGCAACAAGAACAGAAGCAAGAGGAACTCTTTGAAATTCACAAAAAAAAACCTAAGCTAATCAATAGTATTGTTGCCGCCCTTATTCTTGCCACTATTTTTCGTTCGTTATTTTTTGAACCTTTTCATATTCCATCTGGCTCGATGAAACCGGGTTTAATTGCCGGAGACTATATTTTTGTTTCGAAATATTCATTTGGCTACAGCAGATATTCTTTTCCATTAGGTCTTAAAATCTTTTCTGGCAGAATTTTTGCTAAAAAGCCCCAAAGAGGAGATATAATCGTCTTTAAATTACCAAAGAACCCAAAGATTCATTACATTAAAAGACTCATTGGCTTACCAGGTGATAAGGTGAGAATAAAAGATTCTGTAATCTATATCAACAACAAAGTTGCCGTGCTAAGAACCAATCAATACAGCTTTAAAGATAGTCAGGAAGAATATTCAATAATTAGCAAATCCTACAACGAGAATCTCTTGCCAGAATTTAGCAAAAACCAAGAAGAATATCAGGTGATAGAGCAAAGAGAAACCTTGCAAGATAACACTAAAGAATTTATCGTTCCTGCAGATAATTATTTCTTCATGGGAGATAATCGCGACAATTCAGAAGATAGTCGATTTGAGGCTGTTGGCTTTGTTCCATTCGAGAACTTTGTTGGCAAGGCAGAAATCATCTTCTTTTCGCATCAATATCCGTTGTGGAATTTCGTAAAATGGAAAGAAATTGCAACTTCGCAAAGATTTCTCAAGAAAATCATATGATCTTACTAATAAATGGAACCATATCAAGACTTCTACCAAATAATTGGCTATAAATTTCAAAACAAAAACCTTCTCCTAGAGGCTATTACTCACCCAAGTGTTAATCGGAAAAATCAACCGAATTACCAAAGGCTAGAATTTTTAGGAGATAAAATCTTATCTTTTGTTATTGCGGCCAATCTAACAAGCCATTACCCCTCAGATCGCGAGGGCGATCTGTCAAAAAAACAGGCGGGGCTAGTTTCGGGCAAAACTCTTAGTAAAATTGCCCTAGAAATTGGGCTTGATCGCATCATCGAATTAAGCAGAGGCGAAATTCTGACTGGTGGCAGAACAAGAGTTAGCAATCTCGAAAATGCTCTCGAGGCTTTAATCGCTGCAATTTATCTTGATAGTAATTTTGACGAAGTGGCAAAATTTATTTTACGATTTTGGCAAAATAAAATCATTAGCCAACAAGATATACCAGCAGATTCGGTATCGCGATTGCAAGAAATTTTGCAAAAAAAATACCAGATCTTGCCAACATATTCAATTATTCAGGCAGGAGGCAACGACCACAGCCCAATTTTTAGTGCAAAAATTATCAACTTACCAGAAAATCTGCAAAGAAACCCGCTATCAGAAGTTACGGGAACAGGAAGCTCGAAAAAAAATGCACAACATAACCTTGCAAAACTAATATTACAAGAGCTGTCACAAATTAATGAGCAATAATTCCTTATCAAAATCGCAAGGCGAAACAGATTTAACAACAATCGACCTAGAAAAATATTTCGACTATAACATCGAAAACAAAGCCTTAGTTGCCGATATTACCAACAAAATTAAAGAAGATCTTGAAATAACAATCAAAAATATTGGTCAGGAATTGGCTAATAATCGCAATTTAATAACAAAAAAACTCGACAGTAATCTTGGCAAATTACACAATATCGCCCGCCAAAGAACGATAGAAATTATTCCCAGTCTACAGCCAGAACATCAAAATAACTTTTTTCTATGGCAATGTAATTTACATCAACAAAGCACAGAATATAGCCGTTTCTTTATTGCCAAAAACCATCTTAATAATTCGCAAAAATCTTATAAAAGCAATAAAAGTTCAACAATAAATCAGGCTAATTCGCCAAATGTTACTAATAAAAATTTAACCAATGCTATTGCTAAAGAATTACGAGCTCAAATCGATATGTCTTTGCTTTATGCGATTTATCATTGCAGTAGTTATCAGCCATTGCAAATAGAGTATCCGTTGTATAATTTTACTATTAATTTGTTCGAAAAAATACGGCTAATGCTAATTGTCAAAAATTCTTATTTTGGCATTTATCAAAATATCATCCATAAAATTAACGAAGATTTAGCAAATAATTTTAACTTTCAGCAAGAAATGCTCAATGGCGGAACGGCAATCAGCTTTCTTTTGTTCGATTATAAAAAATCGACAATCTTGCCCGAAGGCTCAAAAAAAGATCTTGGCAACATCAAATTAATCAATCAATATTGGCAAAGTTTATTGTCTAAGGAACAGCAAAAAATTGTCGAAAATTATTTCTTGGAACTTGCATTAGAGCTTCATAATACTAAGAAATTCTGGCAAATTGTGCTAAAAATACTTGCCACAACTAATCAAGAAAATCTTGCCACCAATAAGACAAAAAACAACCAAAGGCAAAACAATCAAAGGGCACAAGAACCAAATATAACAAGCCTAGAAAACGATTCTCAGGAAAATCAAAATCATTTACCGAGTCAGGAAGAGCAAGAAAGCAACGATAAAAATAATCAAATTATCGATCAAGCTAATAAAAATCAGGAATTTATCGCAGATTATCAAGAGAGCCCATTAAACAGCCAAGAACAAGAACAAATTATTGGCAAAAATCAAATAACAGACAATAAATCTGTCAAATTTATTACTCCTTACAAAGTTTTTACTAGCGAATTCGACGAAGTTACTTTTCCTAAAAAACTAATTGAAAAATCTAAATTAAAAGAGCTAAGACAGCAATTAGACCTAAAAATGCAAAAGCTCAACAATATTTCCAACAAAATAAGCAGTAAATTAAAACGGAAACTAATAGCCCGCCAAATCAACAACTATCAAGAAAACAGTAGCGAAGGCTATTTAAACCGTAAAAAACTTACCCAAATAATTTGCCGTGGTAATAGTGAGAATATCTACATTAACCCTATGCCAAACCTTAATCAGGATGTAGCTTTAACCATTCTTCTCGACAATTCTGGCTCGATGCGGGGAAATCCTATTATCGTTTCATCTTTATGTTGCGAAGTGATAAGCGATATACTTGAAAAATTTTCTATCAAAAACGAAATTATTGGCTTTACCACTGCAAATTGGCGGGGCGGAAGGTCTTATAAATCGTGGGAAAGAGCAGGAAGGCCAAAAAACCCCGGGAGAATCAACGATTTACGACATATTATCTACAAAAGCTTTAATCAGAGCTTTAAGAGTGCCAGAATTAACCTCGGGCTAATGTTACAAGAAGGAATATTAAAAGAAAATATCGATGGCGAAGCTTTATTATTTGCTAAATCGAGGCTAATGCAACAAAAAGAAACAAGAAAAATTATCATGATTATTTCCGACGGTGCTCCCGTGGACGATTCTACATATAATGCCAATAGCGAAAACATTTTAACTCAACATTTAGAGCAAGTAGTTAGTCATCTCGAAAGGAGGAAACAAGTTGAATTATTGGCAATAGGAATTGGGCATAAGCTCGACAAAATATATCGCAACTCCTTAACAATAAATCATATCGAAGATCTTGGCGATGCCATGATTAATCAATTAGCCAATTTATTATGAACCTTACCGAAAAGAAAATTCAAAAGACCATTAAGAAAATTCGCTTCGAAAGAAGAACTCGACGAGTTATTACCTATTTAGCTTTTTTAGTAATATGCTCCGGAGCAACGATATTACTTAATCAAGAGCTGTTTTTTCCACAGCAAATAAAAATATCTAGCAAGTTCGAGAAAGGGACTAATAATTTTAATGCCGACAAAATTATGATTAAACCCGAGATAAAATTTAAAGATAACGACGGTCAAATTAGTAAAATTTGGGCAGAAAAAGCCATCAACCACAATAATCTTGAAGAATTTACCTTATATCAAGTTGTGGCAACTGGAAACATTGGCTCCATAACCGCCAATTATTTAGAAATAAAAGAAAATGGCAATTTGATGATTTTTGGTGGCAATCCTAGCCTTGTAATCGACGGCACCAATATTGAATAAGTTGCAATAAGACAAAGTAAAATTAGACAAATTATTTCTTGTATTTTTTTGTTAAATAGTTAAAAACTATTTCACGATCTTCACCTAGTAAAATACTGTCAAATATAATTATTTCGGCAATATTTCCTGTAAATTTCATTGTTTCATCTGCTTTAGAGCCAATTTGCAGTCCGCTTATTGTATTTGAGCCAATGCTAACACTAAATTTATTAGCTAGTTCGTTAAAAAATATGTAAGAATTACTGCCATTAAATTCTAAGTTAATAATTGAAAAAACATTGTTTTTAAAGGCGATATTGCTATTGCTAAGGGTGTAAGCACTGCCAAAATTAACCTTGATTGAATTGCCTAAAATACCAAGATAGCTACGATTGGCACTTGATTCGGAATCTAATATTGCCATTTCGCTAGTAATGTTCGTATCTGGCATTACCACCACAAATAAATTACCAACCACAAAGTCTCTAGAATTGTTAGTTGGAGCAACTCTTAAAGCATTATTTCCGGCAAAATTAACCGCGGAATTTAATGAATCGCCTATTTGATTGTAAAGATAAGTTGGCTTATTGCTTGAGAAAGCTGGGGTCAGGCTTCCGCTAGAACCGTTTTGCAAATCGATTAAATTTTTCCAAGAAGACACTCCTTGGGTTGAATCGACAGTAATTGAGCTTTTATAGCTACCTTCGTAAAGCACGGCGATTTTTTCTTTGTAATATTTGATAAATTCGTTAGTCAAGTTATTTGCTTTTTGGTTTTTGGCAATTTTAATTAACTTTGAACCCTGCATAGCAAATAAAAAAATGGTGCCAATAATTATTAATACCACCGACAATTCAATCAAAGAAAAAGCTTTGCAAGTTGCTGTTGTTCTTTTCGGCGATAATAAAGAAAATTTCTTGCTATTTTTGATTTTTACCATTGTTTTTAGGGTTTCTAGTTTGATTTTTTAAGAACAGCTTATGTCAATATGCCATTTTTAGATCTTGTATTTTAAAAAATACAATTAAAAATATTAAAAAGTAACTAAATTATTTTAATCGCCTTTGAATTGCCTTTTAATTAACCCTAACTTCCATAATTATGCTTTGTTGCATTTCAAAATTATTCAATTTTTGCTCCAATAAAAACACCTCTTCGCAAAATAGCTGTAGCAATAAAACACCCAAATATCAAAATCAAAATTTGGCAAATTTTTTTCAAGACAACCTTGCTAAATCAGACCAAAAAATTGCAGAAGTTGTTGCTGGCGAATTATCTCGCCAACAAAACCAAATCGAATTAATAGCCTCGGAAAACATCGTGAGTAAAGCGGTTATAGAGGCTCAGGGCTCGGTATTTACCAACAAATATGCCGAGGGTTATCCACAAAAAAGATACTACGGCGGTTGCGAATTTTCCGACGAAGCCGAATCTTTAGCAATAGCAAGGCTTTGCCAGATATTTGGGGTAAAATTTGCCAATGTTCAACCGCATTCTGGAGCTAGTGCAAATTTAGCGGTCTACCTTGCTTTACTACAACCCGGAGACACAATTATGGGCATGAGCCTAGCTTCGGGCGGGCATCTTACTCATGGGGCACAAAGAACAATTTCTGGCATGTGGTTAAAATCTGTGCAATATGGCATAGACCCTACAACTGGGCTTATCGACTACCAAGAAGCAGAAAATTTAGCAATGCAGGCAAAGCCAAAAATCATTGTTGCCGGCATATCTTCTTATCCTCGAATTATCGATTGGCAAAGATTCCGCGATATTGCCGATAAAGTTGGGGCAATTTTGATGGTTGACATCGCTCATTTAGCTGGTTTAATTGCCACAAAGGCCTATCCTTCGCCCGTTGGCATTGCCGATATAATCACTTCGACTACTCACAAAACACTTCGCGGCCCTCGCGGTGGAGTAATCATGACCAATAACGAAGAATTGGCAAAAAAAATTAATTCCGCAGTATTCCCAGGCTTGCAAGGTGGACCATTGATGCATGTTATTACCGCTAAAGCAGTTGCTTTTGCCGAAGTTTTACAGCCACAATTTACCGATTACATTAATCAAGTAGTTAAAAATGCCAAAACTTTGGCAGAAACCCTAATTAGTAACGGTCTAAAAATTACCACTAACGGCACCGATTGCCACTTGATGGTTGTAGATCTAACTCCGCTTGGCGAAATCACTGGCAAAGATGCCGAAAAAACCTTAGAAAGAGCTGGGTTAACTTGCAACAAAAATGCCATTCCCAACGACCATCGTAGCCCTTTTGTTACATCTGGGCTCAGATTTGGCACCGCAGCAGGAACCACCCGTGGCTTTACCGAAGCAGAATTTGTTAAAATTGGCGAAATGATAGCTAAGGTTCTTAAGTCCTTCGTTGCTAATCCAAGCAATAACGAAGAAGCCGAGAAAGCAATAAAACAAGAGGTTCTTGAGCTTTGTCAAAAATTTCCTATTTATTAAAATGATCGCGATTCTTCGCTGTTGCAAAAAAATTCTTAATCTGCTAACAATAATTCTACTGGTTGCGAACTGCGGTTTTCAAATAGCTAAGCAAGACTACGAAAACACAGAAAGCGGTAACGACACCAAAAGAAAATTTAGCTATCAAGAAGAGTTGTCAAAGATCGCGATTCAGAAGCATCACTCGCGATTGCATCAGGTACTAAGTAACCATCTATATCAATCGCTTAATTCTGGCAACACAACCAATAAATCCCGTTATTTATTAGTGGTTAATTTGCAAAACAATAAGATTGGCACTTTTATTACTAGTAGCGGGGCCGTTGGTCGCAACAAGATTATATTAGAGGCAGAATATTCCATCAAAGAAATCTCGACAAATATCATTATCGCAAGTGGCAATGTTAAGGCAAGCGACAATTATAACATCAGCGAGAATCGCTTCGGAACTTACACCGCCGAACAAGAAATTGCAGAAAATCTTACCAAAATTGTATCAAATAACTTGGTCGATTCGCTAATTAACGATCTTAACTTATATCATCAAAAAAACAATGAGTCAAAATAAAGCCCCAAAAAACAAAGCTCCAGAAAACCTTGCTCCAGAAAATCTTGCTCCAGAGAAGCCAGATCCAGAGAATAATAAAATAATAAGCACTAACAATCGCAATATTTTAATTGGTCGCATTGTTGGGGTTTTTGGAGTTAAGGGTTTAGTCAAAATCGAAAGCTACTGCCAAAATCCAGAAGAAATCTTCTCTTACCAAATCTGCAAAGAAAATGGCGAAGCCCTAGAAATTAGCCTCGCTCAAAAGCTTGTCAGCAATTACAAAAAAAATCAAACAGCAATTTTTATTAGCAAAATAGCCGATGTAGACAGCAGAGACTTGGCAGAAAAATTTATCGATTGCAAAATTTTTACCAGCGAAGATTCTTTGCCCGCAACATCGCAGGACGAATATTACTTATATCAATTAAGCAATCTCAAAGTTATTGACACCGCAAGCAATAGAGAGCTTGGGATAGTTTTAAATGCTTGTGAATTTGGTGCCGGAGCAATTTTAGCAATAGATTTTAACGACGAAATTATTGCTCAACACCCTAAGGAAATTAGCAAAAATCAACTGGTCGCCTTTAAAAATTATTTCTTTCCCGTTGTCGAGGTTAGTAAAGGGTTAATAAAGCTCGATTTTCAAGCTTTGATTGATAATATGCAAGATGATTAAAAGAATAAAATGACACAAAATCAACAAACAACAATATTTATTGCCAGCGGAGGAACGGGAGGGCACATAATACCAGCAAGGGTTTTGGCTCAAAATTTAGTTACCGTCAAAGAATCGAGAGTTTTGCTAATCGCCGACAAAAACTATCGCAATTATCACAAGCAGACAGATAATTTTAGCCACAAAATTATCTGTTGTGGCAAATTTAACGGCGGAGCTTGGAAAATTGCCATTGCAATCATTAATATCATCATTGGTTGCATAGAAAATTTTTGCTATTTTATTAAATATCGGCCCAATGTCGTAGTAGGCTTTGGAGGCTATGCCACATTGCCAACATTAATAATTGCAACAATATTCAGAGTAAAAATTATTTTATACGAACAAAATGCCTATCTTGGCAAGGTAAATCGTTTATTTGCTTGTGTTGCCGACCAGATCCTATTATCTTTTAGCCCAACCTTAGCGGTAAAAACAAAACACATCAATAAAACCAAGCTCCTTGGCAATATAGTGCGGGAAGAATTTGTTAAAACTGCAAAAGAAATATCAAATGAAATAAATGCCAAGGAAATAAAGGACGAAGAAATAAGCAATAGGGGAAATAAAAAAACTTTCACTTTAATGATTACTGGCGGTAGCGGTGGGGCAAAAATCTTTAGCGACTTGCTTCCCAGAATAATTATCAATAATTTCAAAGCAGATCAGATAAAAATTATCCAACAAGTTAAAATTGGGGAAGTTGAAAAAATCAAACAACAATACCAAGAAGCAAATATCGAAGCAGAGGTTGAGAGTTTTTTTGACAACATTATTAATCAATATCTCGAAGCAGATCTAATAATTGCAAGGGCTGGTTCAAGCACAATATTCGAACTAACTACCTTAGGAAAAGCAACAATACTTATTCCTTTTCGTTATGCTGTCGATAACCATCAACAGCTAAATGCAGAAATTCTTGCAAAAAGCGGTGCGACGATTGTTTTTAGCGAAGAAGAAATTGCCAATGTATCATTTTCAGAGAATTTGAAAAAAATTATTGACAACAATTTTATGCTAAAGAAGATTGCTAAACAAAGCTTATTATTCAATAAAGATTATTCTTTAGCTAGAATTATCGAACAAATATTTAAAAGCATAAATAAAACTTAATAGTATTTATGTTAAAAGCTCTTTACAAAATACCTCATTAAAAACCAAGAAGAATAATTTTTAGAATTGTCAAAAAATCCAAAACTTACATATTTTTTTAAACACAACTCTGGCTATAAATTAAATATCAAAAACAAAAATTTTTGCAATTTAACAATAAAAAATAGCGAGAAAAACAACAGCAACCAAGAAGTCGCAATTTTTTTGGCTCTTGCAACTGCAAAATCATTTTTTTACCACACCATTAACGGCATTTTTATATTATTTTCTTTACCCGTCGTTGCTTTAGCACGACCGATTAAAAGCACGAGCAACGGCATTTTTACATTATTTTCTTTACTAAGAATTGCCCTTCATAGCAAAAAATTTGGGGCAGGAAGTGCAAATCAATAATCAAAACCATAATGATAAAGAAGTAAAATGGCTTTCAATTATCAACAAATTTACTAAAATATTATCATCAATTAGCCAGTTGGTGAAAGATGGCTATCGCTCCGAGATTGTTCGCATCTCTGCTGTAATAGTAAGCCTAATATTAATTGCCCTCTACACTTTTCCAAAATTACTCAATACAAAAGGGCTACATTTTATTCTAGAGCAGAAAATTAGCACGATAACCCATGCTAATTTTAAAATCAACGGAGAAGTAAAGCTTGCAATGCTTCCTCGGCCAAATATAACTATAACCAATGCTAATCTCGATAATTACCGCTACCAAAGCAATATTTGCAACTTAAAAGTCAATCACTTAAAAATTTTTCTGCCATTTTTTCATAGCGAGACCAATCATTTGGACTCAATACAGCTAAAAGAATCGGCTTTCGAATGTTATAAAGAAAATGCCAAGCCAAGCCATATTATTACTGCAAATGAAAATAATACTGCCAATAAGAATAATCTACAGCCACTTGATAGCAATCAAATAAGTGCCAAAATATTTAATATTAACAGCCTCGACGAAATAAAGCTCGGATATGATAAATTTAAAATAATCATAGAAAACGGCACCGCTAACTTTTATAATGAAAAACTGCAAAATAAGAAAATAGAAAGAATTAACTTAAAAGCCCTAGAAAATATTAATAATATTGTTTTAGGTGGCGAATTTGATATTAACGGCATTAATCACAAAATTAACACTGTAGTAAATTTTAACAATAAAGGTTCTAGCTTTAATATTAGCAGTGAAGATTACAATATCGAGCTAATTGGCGATTTAAAAGGAGAAAGAGCAAAAATTTCTCAAGCTTCTTTCGATGGCAAGGCATCTTTTGCGGTCAATAATTTAAAGAATTTTTATCGATCTTTATTTTACCGAGACACAATCTACAACAAACTACAATCGAATAATCAACCTCTAAACCTTAATGCCACGGTAAAAGTTAACAATAAAACAATTAAAATAGATCAAATCCTTGTTAATTCTAGCTTAATCAACGGCTCTGGTAATATTATTGTAGACTTTAACTACAAAACTCCTGCTATCGATCTTAACTTCAGCCTCGAAAATTTACGACTGACAGATATTTGGTCTATCGAACCAGTAAAGCTTATTGGCAGTCAATTATCAACAAAAGACAGGGAAGCGCCCACCAGCAACACCGCTAGCCCTATTAATGAAGGAGATGAAGGCGAACAGGAAAAGCCAAGCAATTCTACAGCTAATAACCTAAATTTAGCTAATTCAACATTGGCTAATAATGACAAGGCCGTTGCAACAAACAACAGCGCAAACAATAATAGTCAAAACAATCAAAACGACGCAAATCAGGCAAAGCCCGAAACAAAGGCCGAGCAAAACAAAGATCATAACCCAGAAACAGACAACTACTCTTTTCTTAACGAATATCGAGAAAAGAAATTTGCTTACCACGACTATATGCTAGAAATTAACAAAATAGCAAAAAAGAACAATCACAAGAAATCCTTCGATCTGACTGCCGACATTACAATAAAAAACATTACTTATTTTAATGCGGCAATTAAAGATTTTGAGATATATTTTACCCTTTCGCCAAATAGCGAATTATCTATACTTCCCATGACATTTAAAATACCTGGCGATGGCCTAGTTAGATTCATAGGCTTTTTAGACAATAAACAAGTGTCTCCAGTATTGGTTGGCAATCTAGATTCTTTTGGCAACGATTTTGGCTCTTTACTTAATTTACTACAAATAGATTCGAAAATTTTTAATAAAAACATATTAAAAAAATATCAACTTAGTTCTGGCCTATTAATGTTGCCCGATAGCGCGGTATTAGATAACTTCTATCTTTCACTAAATGACAGTCAGCTAAACTTAATTGGAGAAATAAAGCTCGATCACACCAATAGCAATAAAAAACTAATTGCCGATCTAAAAATCGACAACTTCGACTATCAAGAGCATCTCTCCGCCCTAGACTACCAAAGCTACACAGCCCCTGGTAAATTGCTAAAAAAACTAATTTGGCTTAATGAAGTCGAGACTTCTTACGATTTAAAGTTGAGTTTCGAAAAAATGTTATTCAATCAAAACCTGTTTGTTAATAGTAAATTAAACTTAATTTTTGGCAATGGGCAATTAGGCCTTAGGCAATTTAACCTCCAAAACGATCAATACAATGTTTTTGGCGATATGATTATCGATATTAGCAAAAAGCAACCCGAGCTTAGCATCAATGTCAAAGCTAATGAAATAGATGTTGGTAAATTACTAACAGCAGATTACCAACCGTTATCTGTAGACAAATCGGAAACAGCAGAAAAAAACAACATATTTAAAGAACAATCTCAGTTAGTCGGTAGCAACGAAGATGCAGAAAAAAACAAAGAAAGTAACAACGATTTACTAGATAAAGTCTTGTCTTTTGCTTCGCTAGATGGCTTCTCTGGCAAAATTGACATTGCAATAGAAAAGATGTTTTTAAAAGATTTATTGATTGAAAATTTCATTACTAGCGGTCAGTTAAAAGAAGGAGTTGTTGACATAAAGAATATGGGCTTCAAAGCTTTTGACGGATTATTTACTTACAACGGCAGTGTTGGCATGAGATTCCAAAAATCAATTTCTGGCAACATCGAGGGCAAGAAAGCCAATATTGGCAAAATGATTAGCCACTTCTCTGGTAATAATAATATCGATGCAATTGCCAATTTATCAACCTCCATTAGCTTCTCGGCAAGCAATGTTAAAGAATTTAAAAAAGATCTTAATGTCAATGTTAAATTTAATGCCGTAAAGCCCGTGGTAAAAGGCTACGGACTTAATAAAATAATAAATGCCGTAGCTAATTCTCAACAAAATTATCAAATATTACAAAACATCGACGACACTTTGTTCGACACAAATCAGTACACTAGCTTCAAAAATGCCGATGGGCATATTATTATCAACAAAGAAGAAGCAAAATTCCGCTTTAACCTTGCAAACACTGGGGTTAGCGGCATATTTAGCGGTAAACAAAATATTAACAATGACACCATGGGGGCAGTTGCTAATATTATCTTTTTTACAGGTGCTAAAAATAAATTGGTGCCAATAAATCTTGCAACCTCAATTGCAGTAAATAATAAAGGGACAATTACCCTTAATGGCAATTATAATCAGATTTATCAATATTTAAACATCACTCCTGCAAAAGGCAAAAGCGGAACAGCAGATGTCGATGCCAATATTAGCAATATCGCAATCCAATAAAACATTTCCATTTTTACAAAGAAATCCAACAAAATGTAGCCAATAAATGGTATTGCAGAATATATTTTATTAAATAACATTGCCGAATAGGTCCATAAACTTACCCACAAAACTTACTAGGCAAAAGCAATTCATGAAAATAAGGTCTATTAAATCGCACAAAAGAGCAAGGGTAGAAATAATACCCATGATCGACATCATGTTCTTTTTACTCGCCACAATAATGCTGGCATCAATTCATCTTAGTCATCACAATTTAATTCAGTTTAATCAGCAAGTAAATTTGCCAAAAGGCACAATAGACGAACAAACTGTAGAAAAGCATCAAAATATCAGCATTCTTCAAAATAATAATATTATTTTCGAGAGTCGAATCGTTAATGCAGAAGAATTAAAAGCTATATTAGAAAAATTCAATAAAAACCAAATGCTGGTTATTGCCGCCGACAGTAATGCAAGCCATGGTCGAGTAATAGAAGTTATCGATTTGGCAAAATTTTATGGATTAAAAAATTTCTCGATCGTTACTAAAAAATAAAAATTAACCGATATGCACTACCCTAAACTAAGCTTTAGTAGCACTATCTCTTTACTCTTGCTCATTTTGTTGGCCTCTTCTTATTTTAGGCCAGAAGCGATTGTTGTCGATCACGATTCCAAAGGAGATATCGAATTGCGAACCGCCAATATTAAGTTCTTCGACCTAAAGAACAAGGCACCATTACCCCCTCAAAAACAAAATGAAACTTTTAGGGAAGTTGTCACTAAATTAGAGAATGGACCAACTGTTTATATGGCAGTTCCCCGTCCAGCTAAAACAGCAAATATTGCAAAAAAACAGCAAAATTCAAATAATTCGGCAAATCAAGAACCCTTTTACTCCCAGTCGATTTATACCAAATTCCCTAAAATCCCCGAGGAATTAAAAAAAGAGCAAAAAAAGGTCCATATTGTGGCAATTCTTGAAATAACCCCGCAAGGGAAAGTAGCCAAGGTAATACTCAAAACCCCAAGCCCCTATCAACAGCTAAATACCTTAACGATTGAAAGCTTATCTCAATGGCTATTTGCAACAAATGCCACGAAAAACATTACCAAGGAAATTACATTAAACCTATTAGTCGAGTAAAACAACTCCTAATGTTTTATTGCTAAAAAGAAAGTTGTTGAGTGTAAGAATCGTCATAATACTATTTCTGGCAGATTGTTAGTTAAGCAACAAATGGTTAAATCGGCCAATTCAAGAGCTTTGTTTTAAATACAACAACAGAGAAATGCAATATATTTGATTTGTTAATTATTAATATGGTTAAATTTGGTTAAAATTATGAATATTCAGTTTACATTTATAGATTTATTTGCTGGAATTGGAGGGTTCCATGTTGCACTAGATAGCATTGGTGGCAAATGCACTTTTGCATGTGAAATTGACAAGTCGGCAAGAGAGACATATAAAACAAACCACAAAATTGCCGATGACATTTTTGCCAGTGACATAACAAAAGTGGAAAGCTCCGATGTTCCTGAGCACGATGTCTTATGTGCAGGGTTTCCGTGTCAGCCGTTTTCGCAAGCGGGGTTTAAAAAGGGTTTTAACGATATAAGAGGGACTTTGTTCTTTGATATTGCTAGAATTATTGACACAAAAAGACCTAAGGCAATTTTTCTTGAAAACGTTCAACACCTTTTAAAACACGACGAAGGAAAAACATTTAAAAAAATCAAAGAAGTAATAACTCAAGATCTGGGCTATAGCTTTTATCATAAAGTTGTGCGAGCTTCCGATTTTGGAGTTCCGCAAAACAGACCTCGGCTTTTTATGGTTGGGTTTAAGAATGACGATGCAAAATCCTTCAGATTTCCCGATAGCATAACACTTGTAACCACAATGTCAGATATCCTAAAAGGTAAATGCAACAAGAAAATAGGCTATACCCTTAGAGTCGGCGGAAGAGGCTCAAAAATTGACGATAGACGTAATTGGGACTCATATTTGGTTGACAACAAAATAAGGCGAATAACACCAGTAGAAGGGCTATTAATGCAAGGTTTTCCTGCCGACTTCAAATTGCCGTCATCGCAAACTCAAGCAATGAAGCAACTCGGTAATTCCGTTGCAGTTCCTGCCGTTTTGGCTGTTGCAAAGCAAATCTTAAATTATTTATATGGCAATGAAAGCAAATAAAGGAGAATGGTCAGAACTCTATGCCTTCTTAAAAATACTTGAGGACAAAAAACTTTTTGCTGCCGATAAGAACCTTGAAATAATTTTGAAATCATCAATGCAATTGACAGTAAATCAAAAGTGCAAGATAGAATTAAGGCGATTATTGATAACGGTGGCACTTTAGAATTTCAAAATGTTGCAAGAAAGGAATTTGAAGCAAATTTACGAAAGATTGATACGGTATTTCCAGCTTTCATAGCTCAAATGTTGGTTGATTTTTTCTCAGGAAAAGCAAATAAGATTGCGGACTTAGTAAAGCTTCTTAGCGAGAATGCTAAACTCAACAAGCAGTTCGGTTTATCGCTATCGGATTATGAATTTAAGGTCAAAAACTTTCTACATTCAACCGCGCTCGGCATGGTTCCAAGTAAGATATGGGACGGCTTCACAAAGGCACATGGCGGATATATCGTCGTTAGAAATGACGGTGTTGTGATTTGTTATCACTTATATAACAGGGATGAATTTTTGTCGTATTTATATGAGAACACAAAATTTGAAAGTGCAAGCACCAGTAGGCATGAATATGGCCTAATATATGCAAACGACGGCGAACTGCTGTTCAATTTGAATTTACAGATAAGATTTATTAAATAGGATATGGCACAATTGAAAATAAATAACGATATTACAACCGAGAAAAGAAAAATTGTAATTATCGGCAAGAGTGGCAGTGGTAAATCGGTACTTTTAGGTAAATTACGCCAACAATATCATGAGACCAGTATTTTTATACCATCTGCACGCAGTGTCCATAATTTGAATACCAATTTACAGGAGATAAATAATATGGAGAACCAGGCGGCTAATTACGTCAATGTTAGGGGTTATGTACATAATACTGATACACTATTTATATCAAAACTATTCTTTAAAGACTATCAGGAAATGGATAGCAGTAGAAATTTGGGGGAGATTGCAACAAAGGATTATATCAAAATCTTAAATCAAATACTAAAGAAAGTATCCCCTGATTTTCATGAAATTACAAAAGATAATTTTCAACTCAAGAACGGTGGCGGATACGAATTAACTAAGGCAAGCGATGGTGAAAAGCACACCATAGTGATGATATGCGCTGTTTTATCTGCCATGGATAATGCAATTTTATTAATTGACGAGCCTGAAATAGGCATTCATAATGCAGCTATTAAGGCTTTATTTGATACATTAGAAGAGGAGCGACCAGATTGCACATTTGTTTATGCTACCCATAATTTAGATTTTGCAAAAACACGTGAGGATGCAGATGTATTTTACATCTCTAAAAATAATGCAAATTATGAAGAGCCTAATATTCAAAAAATGTCAGACGATGCTCTTGAAAGAGACATATTGATTGATATAAATGGAACTCCAAAGCCTATTTTGCTTGATATATTGCCTGATATAATACGGTTTTATTTAGAAGACTTAAACAAAACCGATACTAATGCCAATAAAATTCTAATTGAAATTATAAAAACAGCCAATGATTTTGGTGAACACATTATAAAAGCACTGAGAATACCGCTAAAAACAAAACTTAACAGGGACTGCGGAGCAAATATCTTAACTCTTCCCCGCTTAAATTTTATCATTGCTTTATTAGCAAATGTTGAAAACACTAAAAACGAATTGCTCGCAACATAAATGATAAATTTTGATTGCAAAATTAATTCACCCTAATATCTTGTTATTATAGCCTGATACTATTTCATAATTTTAAAAATATGGCCTATTTAAATGGAATATTTAATATGGGTAGGTTAACCAAATTACAACTGCATCTTTTAGCCAAAATATCTTGTTACAATTTGTTTTAAGCGGCGAGAAGCTATATATTTCAATCTAACAAAACAACATATGTTCTCCATTTTAAATCTTCAATTAATTCGCACTCTTACTGCCTTAACTTCTGGGGTCTTCGCTGTTGCTTTCATTATGCTCATGACGGGAATGATTACAATTACAGAAATTGCGGTAATTCTTAAGCTTTCACCAGAAGCTACTACGGCTTTAACTCAGGTCTATCTTCGTTTTTATGGCTTCACTCAGAATCTCATTAACATCTTTTTTGAATTAATTAAAAACATGATTGACTGGACCGGAGCATCTGTCGATACCAAAAAAATAAACGATGCCCTGCATCCGGGTGGCTACCAGCCTCAACCAACTACACCCCCAAATGTAGCACCAGTAGAGCCAACTATGCCAAATAATCCTAGTCAAAGCGGTAGTAGCAACTAAATAAGCACCTTGTCGAATTAAGAAAATGCTCCAACTGATTGCAATTATTAATCTAATTCGTTTAACTTGCTTACTGCTGATTGCGGTTGTTTTATATCCTGTCATTAATCGAAAATCTTACTATTTATTTCTTTATTTGGCAGGGCCATCATTTATCAAGCTCGGGCAAACCCTTGCCACAAGGCCAGACTTAATAGGAGAAAAAAATGCTCTACTTTTAAGTAAATTCCAAGATAAAATACCACCCTTTAGCCAAAGAACACTTAAAAAAATACTTAAAAAACATTTCGATCAAGGCTTATTCACTGTTTTTTCTAGTTTTGATTTTAAAGCGGTGGCATCGGCATCTATTGCCCAAGTTCATTATGCCACCCTAAAATCTGGAGAAAAAGTTGCTGTAAAAATCTTAAGACCAAATATCGAAAACATTATTAGGCGAGACCTAATAACTATAGAAATTATCGCCAAAATCTTAGTAATTTTTAACAAATTCACCGCAAAAATCTTTAATGATATTGCTAAATTACTTGAAAACACCAGCAATAACGAAATTCATTTACTTAACGAAGCAGCAAATGCCTCGAAGCTTAAAGAAGATTTAGCAATGCTTGAAGGCTTCTATGTTCCAAAAATTTATTGGCAATTTTCTGGCAACAATGTTTTAGTTTTAGAATGGATCTCGGGCATTCCATTAACCAATATAAATAAAATCAGGGCCGGTAAATATAATTTAAAAAAAGTTGCCGAGAATTTAGTAATTAGCTACTTCAATCAAGTCTATTTAAACGGCTTTTTTCATGCCGATATGCACCCCGGGAATCTCTTTTTAATGAAAGACGGAAGGCTCGCCGTGGTAGATTTTGGAATTATGGGGATTATCGATCAAAAAACTCGACTCGCAATAACTCAAATATTATTGGCCTTTGTTAATCGCAACTATTATCAAGTTGCCGATCTTCATATTAAAAACGGCTTGGTGCCTGCAACTATAAATATCGATGCCCTTGCCCTTTCTTGTAGAAAAATTGGCGAAACCATCGTCGATGTAGCAGTTAAGGAGGTCGAAATTTCAAAGTTAATTACAGGGCTTATTGCCATCACCAAAGAACATCAATTGGCAACCCGTCCAGAACTATTGCTACTACAAAAAACCTTAATATTAGTAGAAGGAGTTGGGGTAAGCCTAGATTCAGAGTTAAATATTTGGGAATTTGCTCGTCCATGGGTTAAAGAATGGGCAAGAACTCATCTTGGATTCGATGCAAAAATATGCAACTTAATTCGAAATGCCTTAGATTTAGCTAAGGATTTTGCCAAGAACCTCGAAACAAACCACCAAGCAAAAGCACAGAAAGATAATCATAACTAATTATGCAACCAATAACATCAATATCAAATCGCCAAAACACCGCGGAATTAGGAAACGGAATATTTAGTAAAAATACATTGCTTATCGATTGTTGTAACGAAGAAATATCGCTTGCCTTAAGCAGAAGCACTCCAGAAAATAACAATATTAACAGCAAAAAAGAAGCTAAAGAAGAAATTGCCACATTAACCGTCGCTAAGAAAAATCAACATTCGGAATATCTTATTACCGCAATTAACGAAATATTAGCTAGCAACAATTGTCGATATCAAGATTTGTCGGCAATTTTTATCAATTCCGGCCCCGGTAGCTTTACTGCGGTTCGCATTGCTATTGCTTTTGGGCAAATTGCCAGAATGTCCCTGCAGGCAGAAATTCTTGCCTATAATTACTGCGAACTGCAATTATTCAACTATCTTGTAAAAAATCAGAGCTTGGCTCGGCAATTTATCTATATCGGCATCACGAATCGGCAATATTATTACCAGATTTTCGATAAAGAATATTTTCAACCAACAATAGCCCCTACCCCAGAGAAAGAAAGTAACAAGAAAGAAAGTAACAAAGAAAAAGAGAAAGCAAAAATTGTTACAGATAGCGAATTGATTTTGTTACTAAATAGCCTTGCAACAACTAGCGATTGGCATATTATTGTCGAAGAGCTAGCATTGGCAACACTTCAAGCAAATAGCAATTTAACACTAGAAAGCACCAATTACAGCATCAGCGAAAAACTTAGCTCGGCAGAATCCCTTATAGCAATCGCCAAATATCTTGCAAAACTTAACAACACATCAAAACATCAGATACTTAGCCAGTGGCAAAAGCTAGAGCCTCTATATTTACAAGAGCCAAAAATTAGCCTAAGAAAAAAAGGAACAAACAATGATTAACATCACATTATCTGGTCAAAACTACTCTACTCATCAACCAAAAAAGCATAAAGTTAGGCTTGGGGTTAATATCGATCATGTTGCAACAATTCGTAATGCTCGCGGTGGCAAGCACCCTAGCCCAGTTCTTGCAGCGACTATTGCCGAGCAAAGCGGGGCAAATGGCATTACCATTCACTTGCGGGAAGATCGTCGCCACATTGTCGACAGCGATCTTATGGCAATTAAAAAAGCCGTCCAATTGCCGATAAATCTTGAAATTGCCATAACGGGCGAGATGGTAGCAATTGCCATCAATTTCAGGCCACATTCTGTATGTATCGTCCCCGAAAAACGGCAGGAATTAACCACTGAAGGGGGCTTAAAAATAAGCTTGGAAGATGCAGAGCTAATAGATTCAATTCAAAGACTTCAAGCGGAAGGAATTTTGGTCTCTTTATTTATCGATCCAGATCTGGAAATGGTCAAAATTGCCAAAACATTAGGAGTGGATATTGTCGAATTGCATAGCGGTAAATATTGCGAGGCCTTTGAAATGAAAGATCGGGAAGCGATAGAGTTAGAATTTAAAAGAATTCACGATTCGGCAAAATTTGCTAAAAGCCTAGATCTAATCTGCCATGCTGGGCACGGTCTTAATTACCAGACAGCCAAAAACCTTGCCGAGATCGAGGAAATTATCGAATTTAATATTGGTCATTTTTTAATTGGCGAAGCAATAAACGAAGGCTTGGCAATTGCAATTAAAAAAATGCAAGAACAACTTAGCTAGCAAAAGCCAAAACCATATTCACAATGATTAGCTCCATTAAAATTATCAGCCTGGTTAAGATTTCTAATATTTTTTTGTTAAAATCAGCAAAATTTTTATTGATTTTAGCTATTTATTTTTTATTATCGCCTTGGCAAAACAGCCTAGCCAATAATCATCAATTTTATGAGCATAACTATTTTGCCTCACTAAGGTCGGACGAAGTTAATATTCGTAGCGGTCCTGGGGCAAATTATCAAATAAAATTTACCTATAAAAGAAAAGCGGTACCAGTTCGTGTTATTAGCGAATATGACAATTGGCTAGAAATAGAAGATTTTGAAAAACAAACAGGCTGGCTTAACAAAACCCTAGTTACCAAGAAGCGAACGGCAATGATAATTACCAAAGATCGTGCGGTAAATTTTTATCACAAGCCCAACGAAAAAAGCAAAATTATTTTTAGACTAGCCCCGCAGGTAATTGGCAAATTCCTTGAATGCAATGCCAATTGGTGCAGATTAAAAATCTCCGATAAAAAGGGCTGGATTAGAAAAATAGAAATATACGGAGCATAACTCAAAATATTATGAAAATTTACGACACCCCAATAAAAGACTTAAAAATCATTGAACTAGCAATATTTTCCGACGAACGAGGTTTTTTTGTTGAAAGATACCAAAAGGAAAAATTTGCAACAATAGGCATTAATATTGATTTCGTTCAAGATAATCATTCTTATTCTAAGCCAAATGTAATTCGCGGACTGCACTATCAATCTTTCCCTGTTGCCCAAACCAAATTAGTTAGCTGTTTAAGCGGTTCTGTTATTGATGTCGCTGTTGATTTGCGGAAAGATTCTGCAACCTTTGGTCGTAGTTTTTCGCTAGAATTAAGCGAAAGCAATGGCAAATGTTTATTGATTCCTCAGGGTTTTGCTCACGGATTTGCCGTAAACAGTAACCGCCCCGCTCACGTATTTTACAAGGTCGATCGCTATTTCTCGAAAGAGCACGATGGCGGAATTATTTTTAACGACCCACATCTGGCAATAAATTGGGGCATAAAATCGCCAATAATTTCCGAGAAAGACCAAAAGCTCCCAAAATTTTCAGAAATTTTTAAAAAATAACCACACTGCCCCCAGTCTTTACCTTTGCACTCCCCACAGCCGCCATCCTTTCGCGAAGTCGCAAATATCCATGGCTCCCTCCGTCGTCATCCTGCGCAAAGTCGCAGGATCCATGGCTCCCTCCGTCGTCATCCTGCACGAAGTTGCAGGATCTATTGATTTTATTGCTCTGGACCCTGCGACTTCGCGCAGGGTGACGGTGTGGTAAGTGCTTCTATTAATAATAATTTTGCTTTGCGATTATGGATCTTCACAACTTCGCGCGAAGGTGACGATGTGGAAAATTATCGGCAACAAGGGGTCTAGCCCCTTGTGGTGAATGCGAGGGTGGGCTGATTC
Organism: Rickettsia typhi; assembly: GCA_945862535.1. Classification (GTDB taxonomy): domain Bacteria; phylum Pseudomonadota; class Alphaproteobacteria; order Rickettsiales; family UBA1997; genus JAJTDS01. Next base: position 123,926 of record CAMAYG010000002.1, read on the forward strand.
TGCTACTAATAACCATCGTAGTCGATCTCTTTCCGTCCGTCATCGTGACGAGACAAGGGGTTGAAACCCCTTGTTGCCGA
>CAMAYG010000003.1 GCA_945862535.1 Rickettsia typhi
TCGATGCCATAACAAAGCCAGAATTTCTGAGTCGTAAAAATTCTGCCCTAACTAAATTGGCAAATCCCATCCAGCTAAATAAGGTCATTAAAATTAAAAAACCAAAATAACCCAAAGAAAATATTGTTGAAAATAGCAATAATATCATAATTAGAGGCAGGCTACCCCACATCTCGGTGAATCTTTGTAAAATAAGGTCGGTAATGCCACCAAAATAACCCTGAACCGCCCCAATTGCTGTTGCTAAAATAATAGCAACAAAACTTAATATCATTGCAAAATATAATGAATTTCTTAAGCCGTAAATAATTCTGGCAAGAACATCTCGCCCACGGTCGTCTGTTCCTAAGATATTGATTGTATTTGGCTTGCTTAATGCTCCGCTATCAAGAAAAAAGTTAATTTTATTTTCGCTAAAAATAATTGGCGGAAAGATAATGAATCCGCCACTGTTGATAATTTGAGCAATAATTTCTGGATCGTGAAAATCTGCCTCGGTTTTAAGCCCAAGATCATTTTCAAAAAATTGAGAATCTAAGACCTGGTTGAAAATTGGCAAAAAATAGTGGTGACGATATTTTACTAGCAACGGTTTGTCATTAGCAATTATTTCGGCAAAACTTGCGATAAATAATAAAAAAAACAAAATTTTGAGAGTAAAAAAATTACCGTGTTTTTTTTGACCTTTCATAATATTTGGTAATGTTGATTTTAATAAATTCTGGTTTTTGTTAAAATTGCTAAGAAGTTAAATCTGCTAAAATTAGGGCAGAGCTTTCTTGCCATGTTTTAAAAATTGGATGACTGTCGAGGTATTTAGCGAATAATACAGAGTTAAAATGTCGGCAAAAAACTAGATTAAGAGCCAACATTTCGTTGTCGAATTGATCGTTGATTTCATTCACTAAATAGCCGAATCGAGACAATTGATGCTTTGCTTGCAATATTTCTGGGCTAGATTGCTGGTAAGAGCAAATTGCTTTTTCTGGCAAATTATCTAGTGAGAAAAAGCCTCGAGCTAATTTACTATATTTACCAAAGCCAGCATTTGCTAAAATATTCCACGGAAACACCGCCGAAGGATCTTGTTTGCGATTAAGCATTTTACTTTCCTGAAAATAAGCAATGTCACTATGGCCAATAATGTTGTTTTTAGCGATATTATATTTGGCTGTAAGATGCTGTAGCAGTAAAATTAATTGTTCAATTTGTGTTTTATTAAAAGGTAAGTTAACATTTTTACTTTGTAATTCGATGCCGATAGAGCATTTGTTAAGCCCTTCTAGCCCTTGCCAATGGCTGAATCCGGCATGATAGGCAATATTGCAATCTTCGACTAGGTTATAAATTTTGCCATAATCGTCGATTAAATAATGAGCACTAACTTTATGATAAAGATATGCTTCGACGGCATCTTTAGCGGTTTCTGCCTCGGTATGATGAATTACGATAAAAGTAAAATTAACTTCTGGGGCAACAGTAAAATCTGGCAAAAGAAAATCTTTATGAAACCTCACTTTTTTCTGCCTCTTCTTCGATTAATTTGACAATATGTTTTACTAAATTTTCGCTAGCGATTTTGTGATTTGGTTTGCCATTTAAATAAACATTATGTTTTTCATTGCCACCGCCAGTAATACCTATTTGAGTATGTGCGGCCTCGCCAAGACCATTAACAACACAGCCTAAAATCGATACGGAAATTGGTTTTTTAATATGAGCGACTTGTTTTTCTACCTCTTCGACGGTTTTAATGACATCAAATGCCTGGCGGGCACAAGAAGGGCAAGAAACGATAGAAACCCCATAATTCCGGAGGTTAAGGGATTTTAAGATTTGATAGCCAACTTTAATTTCTTCAATAGGGTCGGCAGAAAGAGAGACCCGCAATGTATCGCCAATTCCTTGCCATAATAAGCTACCAAGCCCAATGGCAGATTTTATTGTTCCGGGCATAAAGCTACCAGCCTCGGTGATTCCTAGGTGGAGGGGGTAATCGCAAGCTTTAGCAAGTAATTGATAAGAGGCAACTGCCAGAAAAACATCGGAAGCTTTAACACTAATTTTAAATTCAAAAAAGTCGTTATCTTCGAGGATTTTAATATGTCGTTGAGCCGATTCTAGCAATGCTTCTGGGGTTGGGGTGCGATATTTTTCGAGCAAGTCTGTTTCTAGAGATCCGGCATTGACCCCAATTCTAATGGCACAGCCGTAGTCTTTGGCGGCTTTTATAACCTCTTTAACTTTGTCGTTACTGCCAATATTTCCGGGGTTGATTCTTAGGCATTTTGCCCCAGCTTCTGCCGCTTCTATTGCTCGACGATAATGAAAATGAATGTCGGCAATAATTGGCACCTCGCAATATTTGATGATTTTTTTTAAGGCAATTGCCGATTCCTGGTCTGGCACCGAAATTCGCATTAATTCCGCCCCTAATTCAACACAAGAAGCGACTTGGCGAATTGTTGCTTCGACATCTGTTGTTTTAGTGTTCGTCATAGATTGCACCGAAATTGGTGCATTGCCACCAACTAAAACATTGCCGATTTTAATTTGCCTTGATTGACGGCGATTAATATTTCTGTAAGGTCTAACCTCGTTAATATTGCTCATAGATTAAATTTTGGGATTATATAACAAGTAAATTGGCGGTTATTGATAAGGTGCAAAAGAAGGCACGACGGCTTTCTGCACTAAAGATTATTGCTGTAATTTAGAAAATTAATATTATAAATCAATGACTAATGCTGTTTCCAATAAATAACAATGATTTAAATTTATTTTTAAGTTATCGCACCATTTCTCGTGCTTTAATTTAAATATCGAATTTATAAATAAAACCGCCCAATCAATAACAATAATTTAATGCGCCTTTAATTAATTGCACCACTTCTCGTGCTTTAACTTAAATATCAAATTTATAAATAAAACCGCCCAATCAATAACAATAATTTAATGCGTCTTTAATTAATTGCACCACTTCTCGTGCTTTAACTTAAATATCAAATTTATAAATAAAACCGCATTTAAAACTATCGATTCTGGTGTCGATTGCAATAGCTACAGTCTCTTCTTTGCTAGGTCCGACTCTCCAAGGAGAGCTAAATTTTGCTCTTTGGGAGTTGTATTCAAAATTAAATGCTAAATTGTCGGTAAAGCCAAAAGAAAAGCCCGCACCATATATGTTATCTATAGAATTCGACGATATTTTGTTTTCAGATTCTTTTGCATCGGTTACTATTTTGCCATTTTCTGCATTCCAATTTGCCTCTGCGGAAGTTATCATCGCTCCACTAGTAAGATATATTGCGAAATTGTCAAAAATATCGTAGCCAATATTAATTTTTGATCCGTAGCGATATTTTATTTTGATATTATCGCCATCTTTGTCTTGGGCATTTGTGTTGGGTGCTTCCATAATTAATGAGGGAGCAATAAAAAAGCCATCAAGATTAATTGCATAGCGATATTCAATTCCACCGCCAACAGCAGAATTTTTAAATTCTTTATTTTTGATGCTAGGAGGATTATATTTGTGACTAGCATTGCTATATATTGCATTAACCCCAAAATAATTTCCTTCAGTCGAGGCATTTGAGTTTTTGATATTTAGGCTTAAATAGCTAATAATAAAAAAGCTTAATATGGAGATGTATTTAATTTTCATAAGGTGTTTGGCGGTGATTTATTTGGTAGATTGTTGTTTTTTTGGCATTTTTTAAAAAAATAAAGTTATAAATTATAAATAATTATTTTACAATATCGTATTATGTCTTTTTCAAAAAAATTATTCTAAAAATTAACTTGACAAAAAATTAGTTTAGGGCATTTTTTAAAATTGTGAAACGATTGAGTTTGAATAAGTTAAAAAACACAATATTAAGTAATCAAATATCATATTTTAAAGTAAATTTATCAAAATAATGTCACGATTTGTTATTGCAATAGACGGTCCTAGTGCTTCCGGCAAGGGTTCCTTGGCAAAAATTATTGCTGATAATTTTTCTTTGCCATATCTTAACAGTGGAGCATTGTATCGGGCGGTCGCCTATCTTCTGGCTCAACATCTTGCCGTTGGCGAGGGGTTAAAGCTCTACTCATTTTTATTGCCATATCTTGATGATGGTAAAAATAACACAATAGTTACAAATCTCTTACCGCAATTAGTTAGTGAAATTTCTACAACAGATCTCGAAAAAACCGAGCTTTTTAGCGAAGAGGTTGGGGCGATTGCTTCAAGAATTGCTAAATTGCCAGAACTGCGAGCTTTACTTTTCTCTTTCCAGCAAGGCTTTATTATTAAAGGGCTTGAAAAGAGCGGTGGAGCGGTGGTTGATGGTCGCGATATCGCGAGTGTTATCTATCCTCAGGCGGATTTCAAATTTTTTATTCAGGCATCTGCCGAGGTGCGAGCAACAAGAAGGTTTAAGCAGTTAAATAAAAATCTAATTATTAACGACAGCGAAATTGCTAATAGCCCAGATTATCAAATAATTTTGCAACAAATAATCAACCGCGATCAACAAGATTACAACAGAGAATTTGCTCCGCTTAAAATATTACCAGATTCAATATTGATTAGTAATGAAAGTCTTTCGCTTGCCGAGGTTGCTTTGCAGATGATCAATATTATCAATGCCAAAAAATCGTTACTTTTAAATAAATAAAGCAAGAAAAAGTCCTTGCAAATATTGTTTTTATAATTATCTTTTGGGTCAAGTATTGTTTATTCTAAAGTTGTGTTGTCGCTTATTTTGCAAGAAATTTTTACATATTTAATAATTAATTATTTAAAATAATGACTCAAATTGCCAATTATCAAATTATCGATCACGAATTTGATGTTATAGTTATTGGTGCTGGCGGTGCCGGCCTTCGTGCCACTTTTGGCATGGCTCAAAAAGGCCTTAAAACTGCTTGTATAAGCAAGGTATTTCCTACTAGGTCTCATACTGTTGCCGCTCAGGGCGGTATTTCTGCGGCTCTAGGAAATATGGGTGAAGACGATTGGCGGTGGCATGCTTTCGACACTGTCAAAGGCTCAGATTGGCTCGGCGACCAAGATGCAATAGAATATATGTGTCGCGAGGCACCAGATGCAATAATCGAATTAGAACATTATGGAGTTCCTTTCTCTCGTAATGCCGAGGGTAAAATCTATCAAAGGCCTTTCGGCGGAATGACTAAAAATTTTGGCGAAGGTGGAGCGGCTCAAAGAACTTGTGCTGCCGCCGACAGAACTGGTCATGCCATTCTTCACACTCTCTATCAACAATCGCTAAAACATAATGCAAAATTTTTCATCGAATATTTTGCTCTAGATCTCATTATGGAAGGCAATATTTGCAGGGGAGCTACTGCAATATCAATGGTCGATGGCACAATGCATCGCTTTAAGGCTCATTTGGTAGTTTTGGCTACTGGTGGCTACGGCAGAGCTTACTTCTCTGCAACTTCTGCTCACACCTGCACAGGAGACGGCAATGCAATGATCCTCAGGGCTGGTCTGCCATTGCAAGATATGGAATTTGTGCAATTTCACCCAACTGGTGTTTATGGTTCGGGCTGTTTAATTACCGAAGGGGCAAGAGGCGAAGGTGGTTATTTAGTTAATTCCGAAGGCGAGAGATTTATGGAGAGATATGCTCCAAGTGCCAAAGATCTTGCAAGTCGCGATGTTGTTTCTCGAGCAATGACTATGGAAATAGTTGAAGGTCGTGGTGTTGGTAAAAATAAAGATCATATCTATTTGCATCTTAATCATCTTGAGCCAAAAGTATTGCACGAAAGATTGCCAGGAATATCTGAAACCGCTAAAATATTTGCTGGTGTCGATGTTACTAAGCAACCAATTCCTGTCTTGCCAACGGTGCATTATAATATGGGGGGCATTCCCACTAACTTCAAAGGCGAAGTTTTAAATGTCAAAAATGGTCAAACCGAAGTGGTGCCGGGGCTTATGGCAATTGGCGAAGCTGCTTGTGTTTCTGTCCATGGTGCCAATCGCTTAGGCTCTAATTCTTTGCTAGATTTGGTTGTATTTGGTAGGGCGGCCGCTATTCGTGCCGCCGAAATTGTCAAAACCGACGAACCTCATCCAGACTTCTCTTATAATGCTGGCGAACAATCTATCGCCCGCTTCGACAAAATACGAAATGCTAATGGTAGCACCTCCACTGCAGAGCTAAGGTTAAAAATGCAAAAGACAATGCAGGAAAAAGCTGCGGTATTTCGTACCGAAAAAACCTTGGCAGATGGAGTGGATAAAATGCAAGAAATATTTAATCAATTTAACGATATTAAAATTACCGATCGCGGAATGGTCTGGAATAGCGATCTTGTCGAAGCATTAGAGCTAGACAATCTTAAATCTCAGGCTTTAGTCACAATAAAATCTGCCTATAACCGCAAGGAGAGTCGTGGTGCCCATGCCCGCGAAGACTATAAAGACCGCGACGACGAAAACTGGCTAAAACACAGCATAATGTGGTGTAACGATCAAGGGCAAACTAAAATCGACTATCGTCAAGTGGTTCTAAAACCGCTTAGCAACGATATTCAGGCATTTCCGCCAAAGAAAAGAGTTTATTAATCTAATTGCTAACGATATGGCACAATTTATCCTTCCTAAAAATTCTCAAATCGACAAAAATAAAAGCTATTCCTATAAGGCGGAAGCGGGGGCAAAAAATGTTAAAATCTTCGAAGTCTATCGCTATAACCCAGAAGATCCAGAGCAAGCAAATCCCTATGTCGATCGCTTCGAAATAGATCTCGACAAATGTGGCCCGATGATCCTCGATGCCCTTATTAAAATGAAGTCCGAGCAAGATAGTTCGCTAACTTTCCGTCGTTCGTGCCGTGAAGGTATCTGCGGATCTTGTGCAATGAATATCGATGGCACCAATACTTTGGCCTGCACTAAAGCAATCGACGAATGTAGTAGTGAGGTAGTAAAAATTTACCCATTGCCTCATATGCCAGTAATTAAAGATTTAGTGCCCGATCTAACCAATTTCTACAAACAACATCAATCAATAGAGCCGTGGCTTAAAGCCGAAGAAATGCCAAATGGCACCAAAGAAAGATTGCAAACCCCAGAAGAAAGGGCAAAGCTAGATGGTCTTTATGAATGTATTTTATGTGCCTGTTGCTCGACTTCCTGCCCTAGCTATTGGTGGAATGGCGATAAACAAGATGCGGAAGGTAAAAACGAAAACGAATATCTTGGCCCGGCAACTTTGTTGCAAGCTCAAAGATGGATTGTTGATTCTCGCGACGAGGCAAAAAACGAAAGACTCGAAGACCTAGACGACAACTTCAAACTTTATCGTTGTCATACCATAATGAATTGCGCTAGCGCTTGCCCGAAAGGCCTTAACCCCGCAAAAGCAATTGCTGAAATTAAATCGGAAATTGCCAAGCAAAAGCTTTAATTATATTTAAATAATTGCCAATAAATTAAGGCCAGATAATGTCTCGGCTAATTATGTTATCTGTTTTACAAGATATATCTTGGTAAAAATTTTTCTAATTAGATTTTTAAAAATTAACCACCTCTTTATCAAAAACTAACTTGAGTAATGAAGGTGGTTAATTAAGTATTTGACGAGGTTTTTTAAAAGTTAAGTTACATTATCAAGCAATTTGAAGGGCTCTCTACTTGTTGATGTTGCGGATTATTAACTCTTACCCCTCTATTCACAGGCTCTAAAATATCTCGACGTTCTTGGTCTCTATCTCTTCTTTCCTGCATTTCAAGTTCTATGTCATGAGGGTTTAGACCCAATCTTTCCAATTCTCCTCTTCTTAAGCTCTCCTCTAATTCGGCTAAAAGATTTTGATTTATTAGCCCCCAATATTCCTCTCGATTTTCTGCTTGATTATCGTTTTGCTCTTCCTCGTTCGAATCAAATTCGTATCGAGTGGCATTATTCTGCTCTGGTAATTGAGTGCTAAGATTTTCATTGTTTATGTTATAATTTTCCATGTTAAAGATATTTTTAATTAGTATTGTTTAATATAGTATTTTATAATATTTAATTTGTTATTTTATTTACTATATTGGTTTAATTATTATAATAAATATTTATTTTGCAATATTATTATCTAATATCTTGCTATAGTTATATATTTACAGGATGGTGGCAATATCTATTAGGCGATATTTTGACACTAAGTAAAATTTACAATTGAACTCTGGTAAATATTTTCAGGAAATTCTCGCTAGTAATTTTCAAGACTTCCTCGGTGCTAATATTTTTGATTTCGCCAATTTTTTTGGCAGTTTCGATAATTAATGCGGGGTGATTAGTTTTACCGCGGTGTGGAGTTGGAGCTAAATATGGTGAATCGGTTTCTATTAACATCATATTTAAGGGAGTTTTACGAACTACTTCCTGTAATTCGGTGGCATTTTTAAAGGTTACGATACCAGCAATAGACAAATAAACCTTGTTTTCTAAGGCAATTTCTGCCAATTCTTTCGAGCTGGAAAAGCAGTGCAATATTGCGGGGTAAGCCTTATTTCTTTGAGTGCTAATAATAATTTCGGCCATTTTTTTGTCGGCATTACGACTATGAATGATGAGTGGTAATCTGCTTGCTTGGCTCGCTTCGATATGATAAGCAAAGCTTTGTTGCTGTAGTTGATAATTGTCGCTCTCGTGATAGAAATCTAGCCCAGTTTCGCCAATTCCTATTGCCTTAGGGCAATCTTCAATAAGTTTCATAATATGCTCAGTAGCGAGGATGTTTTCTTCGTTAACATTGCAAGGATGTAAGCCAATAGAATGATAGATAAAATCTTGCTCTTTACTGTAGCTAGCAATTTTTGGCAATTGTGCAAAGCTTGTGCAAATTGTTTGCAATATTCTAACATTGGCCTTTTGTGCCTCGCTAATTATTGTTTCTAGGGCAATTCCTGCTTTTTCGATTAGGTCTAGATGGCAATGGCTATCTATTGCAAAAGCACCATCTTTGATCTCGTTAATCATATTGTGACTATTTGGGATTCTTATTGTTTTGGGTGAGTTAGTGAAGATTATTTGGGATATTGTTGCAGATTTTAATAAATTCTTCGGCATCGAGGCTAGATTTACCAATTAGCAAGCCGTCGATATTAGTTATTGCTAAAATCTCTTGGCTGTTGCTACTGTTAACCGAACCGCCATAAACCACAGAGAAATCGAGATCTTGATTGACTTTCTCTAGGGTTTTTAACCTATTTATTTCTTCGTGAATCAAATTAGCAATTTCGCCAATTTCTAGTGCTGTGGGCAATTTCCCAGAGCCTATTGCCCAAATTGGCTCGTAAGCAATAATAACTTTTGTTGTTAGATTTTTATTAGCAAAAATGCTATCAATTTGTTTTGCAATAAATTGTCGATGCTGATTATTGTTTCTTGTTTCGATATTTTCGCCAATACAAACAATAGGAGTCATTTCCTGACTTACCACCGCCTCGAGTTTTTTGGCAACAATATCATCGTCTTCATTGTGATATTGCCTAACTTCTGAATGACCAATGATAATAAATTCGCAACCAACTTCTTGCAAATTTACCACTGAAATATCGCCAGTAAATGACCCGCTTAATTGATAGTGGCAATTTTGCGAACCTAGTCTTAACATTTTCTCTTCGTAGATAATTTTATTAATCGATTCCTCATCTAACTTGCTAATTGAAAGATTTCTTTCCTGAGATACTCTTTCTACCTCCTCTATTGTTTCGTCGATTATTTCGCTATCGACATAGTCAAGCAATGTTGCCGGAGGGCAGACCACAGTGGTAATTTTTTTAAAATTATGGCGATTTTCTAGAAAATGACGAAAGAATGAATCGAGCCAAATCTCTGCCGATTCAAAGTTGTGATTCATTTTCCAATTAGCAATTAATATGGGTTTTTTGTATTTAATCATCGATTACTTTTTTTAAGGATTCGTAAAGAATATTTGCCCACCAACCGTCAAAGCTTTTGTTGATCTTTTCTGGATTATGAGCAATTAATCGTAATAAATTACCGTTGGCAAGAAAATTTTCGGCAATATTGTGCTGTTCGGCAATTTTTGCAACTACTTTTTGTAATTTTTGCAAAGTTTTTTCTTTTTGTTGTCGAATTTGTTGGTTTCTAGTCTTTTATATTAATAATATCTTGATATTCAACAAAAATATTAAGAATTATGAGGCTGTCTCAACTTGCAATTATTAACTAAAAATTCTTGCTAAATTAGAAATACAGCCTTGTTTTTAAAAATTTATCACAAAATATTTTATTGCTAAGGTGTTTTAAATACGATAAATGGCATTGTTTAACTATCTCTAGCTCTAGTTTTTGTGTGTCGAGGCTTTATATTGTTAATTTGAGGTTGTTTTATTTTTGTTTTGTAAAGTAGGGTTTTGTTAAAAACCTTGTCAAGAAGTTTATTTACACAATTTTGCAATAAAAATCTTTACACTTTAAAAATATTAAAAAAAATCTTAATTCTAAAACATTAGTAAGAATTTTGGTATTTTTTAATAATATCAAAATTAAATTCGGTTAAATAAGCGATTAATAGTTTATAGAATTTATTGCCTAATTTATTGCTTGGCAGTGGCCAATGTGGTGGCAATTGTAATCTTATTTAACCATTTTACTCTTTCTTTTGATAAACATAAATAGGAATTTTGATGCAAAACAGTAAAGTTAACAACATTATTAGCAACAATTCTGGCTTGCAAAATACCGCCAGCCAAGAATCTTTGCTAAAAAACAATTCAGCCGAATCGGTTAAAGAATTATTTTTGAAAGATTTTTTGGCAACTTGTCAGGAAGAAATTGGTAGCGATGCGGTTGCTAAATGGATAGCCCCGCTCGAAATCTATAATATTAACGAGAGCGAGCTAGTTTTTCTTGCCAATTCTAAATTTATTCGCGATTGGGTTATTAGAGAATTTATTGAAGTTAGAAGAAAAAAGGGTAATCTTAAAGTAATTGCTCAAAAAATCACTCCGTCGCTCAAAAAAATATCGGTAATTTATTTGCCAAAAAAACAACGAGCAGATAATGCCAATAATTCAAGTGAAAATTCTAGCGAAAAGGCTGTAAAAGCTAATGATGGCTCTCATTCAACAAGAGACAGCAATAAAATTGTTAGCATTTCAAAGCTAGGAAATGTATTTGCTTTTGCCACAGAATTAAATCCCAAATATAATTTTAAAAATTTTATCACTGCTAAATATAATAAATTAGCGGTTTCAATGGCAAAAATTGCTGCTGGATGTGACGGTCAAGAAAAATTATTCGACGACAACATTCCGCTTTTCATTCATGGCGGAGTAGGAATGGGTAAAACCCACCTGGCTCAAGCTATTGCTTGGCAGTTGCAACAAAAAAATAGCGAAAAAAGGGTTATCTATCTTTCCGCAGAAAAATTTATGTTTCACTTTGTGCAATCTATTCGTGCTAACGACCTCATTTCTTTCAAGGAAAAAATGCGGATGATCGATGTTTTAATAGTCGACGATCTGCAATTCATTGCCGGAAAACAAAGCACCCAACAAGAATTCATGAATAGCTTCAACTCTTTGGTCGAAGATAATAAGCAGGTAGTGTTGGTGTGCGATCGCCACCCTAACGATCTCGAAAATATCGATGAAAAATTAAAATCCCGTATTAGTGGCGGTATGGTAATTAATTTCCGCAACCCAGATTACGAAGATCGTTTACAAATCCTTGTTGCTAAAGCTTTGCAAAATAAGTGCAACCTCGACCATTCTCTATTCGAAATTATTGCCAGCAACTTGCAAGGCAGTATCAGAGACTTAGAGGGTGTAATTAATAAAATTATTGCCGAGCAGTTAATTTTAAAACAAAAAATCGACAAAGATTCAATTTTCCGTATCTTGCAGGATTATCAAAAAAGCTATTCGCAACATGGTTTTGCAAATGACTCTTCCGGAAATAATTCTCCTGCAAATAATTCATTTGTGAATTTGTCAAATAAAGGCTCTTCAGGGGCTAATTTTGTCGATATTAATAATATTAAAAAAATCGTCGCTCAATTTTATAATATTAAAATTGCCGATTTTACCAGCTCTCGCCGTTTAAAACTTCTAACATTGCCTCGTCAAATTGCAATTTATTTGGCAAAAGAACTAACTAATCTTAGCTTGGCAGAAATAGGCAGTCATTTTGGCAATAAACACCATGCGACAATAATTCACTCATGTAAGGCAATAAAAAAGGTCGTTGCCGAAAATAACGAATTAAAACAACAAGTTTCGTTAATTAGTCGCAGAATTACCAATAATTAATCGAGTATTGCTAATGTCTTATCATAAAAATTTATTTGTTTTTGATATTGAAACCATTCCAGATGTTGAAGCTGGTAAAAGATTATTGGGTATAGATAGCGATAATCCTGCATTTATCAGGCAGAATATGACCGATTACCACCTAGAAATTACCGATGGCAAAAACAGCTTTCTTCGCCAGCCTTTTCATAAGGTTGTGGCGGTAAGTTGTCTTGAAGCAGAAATTATTAACGAAGGCGGTTTTGAATTTTATAATTTAGTCGATATTCGATCTGCTGGCGATATTCTTAGTTCGGAAGCCGAGTTAATTAACCGTTTTTTTGGTTATCTAAAAAACAAACAAGCACGATTAGTTAGTTTTGGGGGTAAAAATTTCGACATCCCTGTGTTAAAATATGCCGCAATGAAACATCGCATCGAAGCAAGATGGTTTTATCGTTCTGGCGATAAATGGAACAATTATCAGCAAAAATATTCTCTTGATTGGCATTGTGACTTAATCGATGCTTTTTCCGATTTCGGCGCCTCGGCAAAAGTAAAAATGAACGAACTTTGTGCCGCATTTAACCTCCCAGGGAAAATCGATGTCGATGGCTCTAAGGTTGAAGAAATGTTCGATCGTCAAGAAATTGCCGAAATCAGAAATTATTGCGAAACCGATGTTGTCAATACCTACCTTCTCTATTTGTTGTGGCAACAGCATAATGGCACAATCGACATTGCTAGCTTCGATCGTAGCTATAAACAAATCATCGAATTTCTCGAAAAAAATCGCCATCAAAGCCATTGGCAAAAATTTCTTCATAAAATGTTGCCACAAACCTAACATCATCCAAAATTTTAGTGTTTTATTTAATAGTTTTTCGCTTTAGTAAAACATTATTCAAAAAAAGTAAAATATATCTTGATTAATAAATTTGACTAAATATTTTTTTGTGAAATTTAACAAATTAATCAAAATAATTATATATGAAAAAACCCAATATAGGCATTCTTAAAGAGAAACTTACACAACTTGCCCTTATCAATAAGGAAATTCTACGACTTACCACTGAAAATATTGCAGAAGTCGATTTATTTATACTTAGTGAAAGTTCTGTTGGCAATAATAAAAGCAATTTTATCAAGGAAAAAGTTGTCAATAAAAATGATTCTTTCTTGCTTGAAGTGCGGTCGTTGGTAGAAAATATCTGCCCCGGAAAAGAAAGGTCATATTCACAAATTGCAGACAGTAAAAAAACACATCAGACAAAACAAGGGTCAGTAAAAGCGGTTCATGGTATTGCAACAACCAAGAATCAAGGTCAACCTAAGCAACCTATAGCAACACAAAAATCACAAGCCAAAACAGAAACACAATCTAAAAACGCAGAAAAACACGATTGGAATTCTAATCCAAGAAATGGCGATAGTGTTAGTAATCTTTCGAAACAGAGATTTGATAATACACAGAAATTCGGTAAAATTGGTGATCTAGCAAAAAGCACAAAAAAGATTACGGTTGCGAGCCATTCTAATACATTGTCAAATAAGCTAAGCACTGGAAATTTAGCAAAAACAACAAGCCATTTAAATCCGCTAAAATCTTTAATAGCAACAGCAAGACCTAATACTGCTAAACCACAAGCCAAACCAAAATATGCCCCTGCGGGAAAGATTGATTTAATGCTAAATCAAAATATTGCTTCGGTTTTAAAAAATTACAAAGCTAATTCAGTTGTAGGATCTACAGCGGGCTTAATAAAAACGAATACAAAGCAGATTTCACAAACACAAAAGCAACAAATATCTTCAACAGCAACAACAAGGACAGGAACTGTTGTAAATAGCAATGAAGTGTCAATTTTACATCCTTCTCAGAGTGCCAATAAGCAAAAAACTCTTAATGAAGTTTTTGCTAAGATTAAGGAGAAAAATAATGGCAATGCAGAACGAAATAAAATAAAAAATCCAAGTTTTATAATAAAAAAAGCAAATATCGATTTGTGCAACAGTCAAAAACAACAAGAATCGACTACCAATAAAACACAAAAGATTCTTCAATCTCTAAAATCGTCAGCAGGAATAACAGGCAATGCATCGCCTCAGTTTATCCTCAAAGAACAGGGAATAGTTCCTAATAAAGGGTTTATAAAAAATCAGATCGCTCAAATAGTGTTAGAGAAAAGATTGCAAAACCTTTAATAGTAAAGTAAATTTAACAAATAATTACAAATAATTACTAAAGATAACAATTTACTTTAGTAATTATTGCTCTATATTAAGCGGTTATTTGCTTGGGGGCTGTTTTTTAACATTCCCTTAAAATATAACTTCTAATTAAATTAATATGTGCGGTATTGTTGGTGTTGTTGCTAGGCCTAATGCAGATAATTTTAAAGTTATAGATTTTATTATCGAGGGGTTAAAGCTTCTCGAATATCGCGGATACGATTCCGCTGGCTTGGTGTTGCTCGAATCTTCTGTCGATTCTGGTCTTAATTTTAGTTGTTTTAAGGAATTAGGCAAAATTGCCAATCTCGAAAAATCTCTGATTGGTCGTTCTAGCATTGCCAATATTGGCATTGGCCATACTCGCTGGGCAACTCATGGCAAGCCAAGCAAGGAAAATGCTCATCCGCACCACAATCAAGAGGTGGCGGTTGTTCATAATGGAATTATCGAAAATTATCAAAAGATTAAACAGAATCTTATTGCCAAGGGTGTTGTTTTTAATAGCTCTACCGATAGCGAGGTGGTGCCACATCTCGTTTCTTATCATTTAGAAAAATCTCAAAATTATCAACAGGCAATTAATTCTACAATTAGCGAACTCGAAGGCACTTTTGCTTTGGCAATTATTTTTCGCCACGAACCTAGTAAAATTTACCTTGCAAAACAAGGTTCGCCACTAGTTATTGGCATTGGTGATGATAAAAATTTTATTGCCTCGGACTATCAGGCAATTGCCAATTACACCAAAAATATTATCGATCTTGAAGATGGTCAATTGGCAACAGTTGAATCTAATAAGGTAGAAATCTTCGATTTTGATAATAAAAAAATCGACTATCAAGTCCGCAATATCGCAAACTTCGACAATATTAGCGACAAAGGCGAATTTTCGCATTATATGCTCAAAGAGATTTACGAACAGCCAAGAGTTATTCAGGAAACCCTAGAGGCATATATCGACCTTGATAACTTTGCCATAAATTTGCCAAAATTTTCTTTCGACCTCTCCGCTGTTGAGAAAATCAATATCGTTGCTTGTGGCACCTCTTATTATGCAGGAATGATTGCAAAACACATAATTGAAAATATTGCTAGAATCGATGTTGCTGTAGATGTCGCCTCGGAATATCGCTATAATAACCCTGTTATCGCCACCAATTCACTTAATATTTTCATTTCTCAATCTGGAGAAACGGCAGATACCTTAGCCAGCCTTAAATATTGCCAAAATTATAGTAATAAAACTTTGGCAATTGTTAATCGCCAAATTAGTGCAATGTCTAATGTTGCCGATTATTACATTAATACTAAAGCGGGTCCAGAAATTGGTGTTGCTTCAACAAAATGCTATATTGCTCAAATTGTTGTTTTGTCGTTATTGGCAATTGATATCGCCCTAGCAAGGCAAAATATTAATATTTCCGAAAGTAAGACTTTAATTAAGCAAATAATAAATAGTCAAGATAAAATTTTACAAATTCTTACCAAGAAAAATACAAAAATTTTACAAGAAATTGCTTTACAATTAAAAGATGCTAGTAATATTTTATATATTGGTCGAGGAATTAGTGCAATAACCTCACTAGAGGCTTCTTTAAAAATGCGCGAACTGTCCTATATTAATGCCTATGGCCTAGCCGCAGGAGAGTTAAAACACGGAACAATCGCTTTGATTAGCGATGACTTTCCGGTTGTGGCAACTATTGTTTACAATAAAGAAAACCATATTCATCAAAAAACAATTTCTAATATCGAGGAAGTTGTTGCCAGAGGTGCTAAGGTTTTTGTTATTACCGACATCAAGGCAGAGTCATTGGTTAGGCATTTAACAGATAATATTTTTGTTTTACCTGCCATTGAAGGCATTATTGAAGAAGCCTTAGTGCCGGTTGTTGCTAATCAATTACTCGCCTATTTTACATCTTTAGTATTAGGAAACGATGTTGATAAGCCAAGAAATTTAGCTAAATCGGTAACGGTAGAGTAATTTTACTTTATTTTACTTGTTAATTTTGCTAAATCATTGTGCCTAACATCGATTAACCTTTAAATAATAATTTAATCTATACATATGAAAAGAACAGAAAAAGCACTAGAAAAGCAACAAAAGCTTGAAAATAAGGCAAATGTTAACGAAAGTCAAGTTGTTAAAAACCAGCAACAAGAAGAGTTAAAAGAGAGCAAAGATGCCTCTTTAATAAAAAAGAACCCCCTTCCTCTTGTTAATGTTTTTGAGCTAAATAAGCAGATTCAGAAGCAAAACTCGGGCTTTGTTCGTGCTCAATCTATTCCAGAGCAACAGTCAAATCAACCGGTGCTAATGACTGCAAATCCAAGAAATTTTGACAGGCAAGCCTATATCTCTAGTCAAAATCAACATTCTATCAACACGAATTCTGGTAAAATAGAAAGGCAACCATCTGCTCCAGAAAATGCTTCAGGCAATGACGAGTTTAGAGAATTTAGCAAAAGAAGAATTGTTGATAGCAATCAAATGAGTCAAATTATTACTGCTACCCAAGGAATCAAGCACAACCAAAAATCGAATTCCGATATTACTGAAAGTGAATTTAGTAGAAAGTTCGAAACAAACCAAGGAAATCTTAGAATAACTCCAGAAGTTAAGGATCATCTTGATACCATCGAGAGACAAATGTCGCTTATCGAATTAAATTATCGTTTGCCAGATAGAATTAGAAATGGTAAAAATTTAAATAACATCCTCGATATAATCGCTATTCCAATAAATTATAAAGGTGTGAAAAAAGAAGTTGGTTGCATTATTGCCGTGAAGTTTCTTCAATTTGTAATGCAAAACGAGAACGGCTTTGTTAATGAACTACCCCAAGAACATATTTGTCATTATAATCGTTCGATTATCAATAGTGTTAATCGGGAACTGCAAACCAAATGTATCGAGAATTTATTATTGGCCAATTCAGAAAGTGCAACAAAAAATGATAATAAAACTCCAGCAGAGCTAAATTACAAAAATGTAGTAAAAGAAGTTGAGAGGCAAGAAGTAACATCGCCATCATTTTTTCTTAGGCAGAAAGACGAACAAAGTGTTAATAGCGAACAAAACCTTACTCCTTACTGCAATGAGGTTATCCAGCCTTCTTGTAAGTCTTCTGTTAATTCTACGAAGCTCCAAAAATAGTTTCTAGACCTTAATCTGGACTAAAACTTTTTGCAGTTTTAGAAAATATCTTTGGGTGAGTGTTACAATTTGCCCAAAGATAAATGCTTTTATATTTTGTTTTGCTATAATTTAATAAAATTAAGTGGACTTTATCTTTTTTTGCTTTATTTTTTGGCTAATATTTGTTGATAATTCAAAAATCATTAATTTGGCAATTTAAAATCCTAACATTATGAATGATATTGCAAAACAGGGCTCTTTATCGCCTGAAATTGAAAGCTCTAATTCTAAAACCGCAAACCCCAAAACTACTATGGGAGACCTTACCAACAGCCAAAATCAAAGTTGGTTTTATCAAAATAGCCAAGATAGCAAAACGATTACTGTTAATTTCGGTCCGCAACACCCCGCGGCTCATGGAGTTCTTCGCCTAATTTTAGAGATGGATGGCGAAGTTGTTACTCGTGCCGACCCTCATATTGGCTTATTGCATCGTGGAACCGAAAAATTAATCGAGCACAAAACATATTTGCAAGCCATACCATATTTCGATCGTCTTGATTATGTTTCGCCAATGTGTCAAGAACATGCTTTTGCCTTGGCGGTAGAAAAATTACTCGATTGTCAAGTGCCAATTAGAGCCAAATATATTAGGGTTTTATTTTCGGAAATTACCCGCCTATTAAATCATATTATGGCAATTACCACTCAGGCTCTCGATGTTGGGGCGATGACTCCATTGCTTTGGATGTTTGAAGAGCGAGAAAAAATGATGGGTTTTTACGAAAAAGTTAGCGGATCTCGCATGCATGCTGCTTATATTCGCCCCGGTGGTGTGCATCAAGATATGCCCTTGGGTCTCGCTAATGAAATTGCGGTTTTCATTGCTCAATTCCCTGCTAAAATTGATGATATGGAAAATTTACTCACCGATAACCGTATCTTTAAGCAAAGAATGGTTGATATTGGTATTATTTCGCCCGATCAAGCCCTTGAATGGGGTTTTTCTGGCCCGATGATTCGTGGCTCTGGTATCGCTTGGGATCTTCGCAAAAGCCAGCCTTATGAAATTTACGACAAGCTGGATTTCGATATTCCTGTCGGTAAAAACGGCGATTCTTACGATCGTTACCTAATTCGAGTTGCGGAAATGAGGCAGTCGGTTAAAATAATCGATCAATGCCTTAAGCAAATGCCAGAAGGCGACATTACCGTTAATGACAGCAGAATTTCCCCGCCAAAACGACAAGAAATGAAAACCGATATGGAATCGATGATAAATCACTTTAAGCTTTACACCGAAGGCTATCAAGTTCCTAGTGGCGAGGTTTATGCTTCGGTTGAAGCTCCTAAGGGAGAATTTGGGGTCTATTTAGTTTCCGACGGCACGAATAAACCTTATCGCTGTAGGCTTCGTGCCCCAGGCTTTGCCCATCTGCAATCTTTAGAATTTATGGCGAAAGGACATTTATTGGCCGATGTCGTAACTATTATCTCGACTCAAGATATCGTATTTGGCGAGGTAGATCGCTAATAATCGACAGGTGGTATTATTTGTCGAAAATTACTAAACAATTTTTAAACTTTATTAAAATATGCCAAAAAGAACAGATATAAAATCGATTATGATTATTGGTGCTGGGCCAATAGTAATTGGTCAGGCATGCGAATTTGATTATTCCGGAACTCAGGCTTGTAAAGCACTCCGAGAAGAAGGTTATCGGGTTATTTTAGTAAATTCTAACCCTGCAACAATAATGACAGATCCGAATCTGGCAGATAGAACCTACATCGAGCCAATTACTCCAGAAATTGTTGCCAGAATTATCGAAAAAGAGCGGCCCGATGCAATTCTGCCAACTGTTGGCGGGCAAACGGCACTTAATTGTGCAATTAATCTTGCTAAACAAGGAGTTTTAGAAAAATATCAGGTGCAATTAATTGGTGCCTCGATTGAGGCGATTCACAAGGCCGAGGACCGTGCCTTATTCCAAAAGGCAATGGAAAAAATTGGGCTAAAAACCCCAAAAAACAAAGTGGTTAAAACCCTAGAAGAGGCAATAGAATTTTTGCCAGAAATTGGCCTGCCTGCAATTATTAGGCCATCTTTTACCATGGGCGGTGCGGGAGGTGGTGTGGCTTATAGCGAGGCAGAATATCATAACATTGTATCTTATGGCTTATCTCTTTCGCCAACTCACGAAGTTTTGATTGATGAATCGATTATTGGCTGGAAGGAATATGAAATGGAAGTGGTTCGTGACAAAAACGACAATGCGATTATTATATGCTCGATTGAAAATATCGACCCAATGGGAATACACACCGGAGATTCAATAACCGTTGCTCCCGCCCTTACTCTAAGCGATAAGGAATATCAACAAATGCGCGATGCCTCTATTGCGGTATTGCGGGAAATTGGGGTTGAAACAGGTGGCTCGAATGTGCAATTTGCCGTTAATCCTAAAGATGGTCGTTTGGTAGTTATCGAAATGAACCCTCGTGTTTCTCGCTCTTCAGCCTTGGCTTCAAAGGCCACTGGCTTTCCTATTGCCAAAGTTGCCGCTAAATTAGCGGTTGGCTACACCCTAGACGAAATTAAAAATGATATCACCGCGGGCATTACTCCTGCATCGTTCGAACCTAGTATAGATTACATAGTGACCAAAATCCCCAAATTTACTTTCGAGAAATTTCGCGGTGCCAATAACCTATTGTCTAGCTCGATGAAATCTGTTGGTGAAGTTATGGCAATTGGCAGATGTTTTGCCGAGAGTTTTCAAAAAGCTATTCGCTCTTTAGAGAGCAATTTAACTGGTCTTGACGATGTTTTTATCAATGCCGAAAATCAGGAACAGAGAGTAAAAATAATCAAGGAAAGGCTAAAACTTGCCACCCCGAACCGCTTTTTATTAATAGCTCAGGCGATGCGAGAAAATATTAGCAATGCCGAAATAATCGAATTAACTGGCTACGATATTTGGTTTGTCGAGCAAATTGCTAATTTAGTTGCCATGGAAGAAAAGCTAAAAAAAGATGGCTTGCCTCAAGACAGAAACTCTTTCTTATTGCTAAAAAGAAATGGCTTTTCCGACCGCCGAATTGCAAAATTGCTCAACAAAACCGAGAAAGAAGTTAGGGAATCTAGGTTAAAGCTAAATCTAGAGCCAGTCTATAAAAGAATTGATTCTTGTGCCTCGGAATTTGCCACCAATACTGCTTATATGTATTCTAGCTTCGAAGCCTAATAAATCTATATTATTAAATATTTATGTCGCAACAAGATACCCTAATGCAAAAACAACAAGCATCGTCTTGGTTTGCGAAGTTGCAACTTAAAATCTGCAAGGCTTTTGAAGACATTGAAGATGATTATTTGGCAATTGCCAAAAAGCAAAATTTGCCATTATTTTACAATAGTGCTGGCAGATTCACCACCAAGAAATGGCAAAGGGCAGAAGATGGGCAAAATTCTGGCACCGATTCTGGCAACGATCTGGGCGGTGGAGAAATGACAACCATGAAAGGCAATGTTTTTGAAAAGGTCGGGGTTAATTTTTCCAAGGTTTGGGGCAGTTTTTCTAGCGAATTTCGTAGCCAAATCCCCGGAACCGAAAACAGCCCAGAATTTTGGGCGAGTGGCATCTCTTTAGTTGCCCATATGCAGTCGCCATTGGTTCCTGCGGTGCATTTTAACACCAGAATGATTGCAACCGAAAAGACTTGGTTTGGTGGCGGGGGCGATCTCAACCCTATATTTCCTAATGATAACGAAACCTTAGCCTTCCACCTTCCTTTTAAAGAGGCTTGCGATAAAGCCAATCCTGCATATTATCAAAAATTTAAACTGCAATGCGATGACTACTTCTTTATCAAGCATCGCGGTGTTGCAAGGGGGGTAGGGGGAATATTTTTCGACTACCTCAACACCAATAATTTTACTGAAGATTTTAATTTTGTTAGCAATGTTGGCGAGGCATTTCTTTTAGCATTTCTGCCACTTGTTCGTGCCAATTTTACCAAAAACTTTACCCCAGAGCAACGGGAAGCTCAATTACACAAAAGGGGATTTTATACCGAATTTAATTTGCTTTACGATCGAGGCACCAAATTTGGCCTTATGACTAACGGCAATGTCGAGGCAATTCTTATGTCTCTTCCGCCCATTGCCAAGTGGAGTTAGGCAAAATGGCACTAGGCAATAAAATGGAACTAGGCACCTTAAAATTAACTGCCGACGATCTTTATAATTTGTCCTAATTGTTTTTCGATTAAAGACTCCCCAAAGCTATTTTGATGGTAAAAACATTGATTAATAATGCTGTCGTCACTAACTTTTGTAATACATATAACAATATTTTTATTAAATAATTGCCAATCTGGCTTTGCAAAATATTCGCCATATGTTTTTTCTAGTAATGCGGTTTTTTCTGGGTCAATATCACCTTTGTTATTGCCTTTAACCTCGATATATAGATAATTGCCGTTTTTAAATTTTAACACAAAGTCAAAATAAGATCTTCTTTCGTTGTTATTTTCATCTAAATATTCGCCATAAATATTGCTATTGCGAGGGTTTTTTGCCCAAATTTTGACAGCATTTTTAATGTCATCATATTCGAAAGATGATGCTAATTTTTTTGCAACTTTTACTTCGTTTTTCGAATCTAATATTTGTTTTTCTTGGCTGTCGTTATATTTTGTAATTGCAAATAGATAATTTGAATTGGCAACATCAATTTGGTTTTGCTCATTATCATCCAAAAAAGTTTCGTAATAAATATCGGGGTTGATATTTTCTATTTTTAATTGGTAAGAGACATTGATATTGCTAGATTTTTTGGCAATATCTTTAATTTTTGAAGCAAAATAATTGAGCAAAATAAGTAAAATTACTTCCCATTTTACTTCCGGTTTTGTGTAAAAATATTCTTGATAAACTGCCTGAATTTGGCTTAAAACTTGTTTTTGTTGTAAATTAAGATTTTCTTTTGCAAGAGCGATATTTCTTAACAGCAAAATTGGATTTTTGATGAAAATCCTATTATTTGAATCGAAAAATTGATTTTTATTAAAGTCAAAAAAATCTTTAATTTTGGCTACTATTTCATCTTTATTTTGCCTTAAAAATTCGTCAATTGCTGTTTTTGCGATTTCTTGATTAAATTTATTTTTTTCGTCTTTTATTGCTTTTATTGCCACAAATTCTTCTAATTTAAATTCGTCTCTAACTTTATATTGATAGACATTACATTCTTTATTGTTTTCTTTTGGACTGTTGCTAAAAATATAATATTTGTCGGTAATGTCGTTTTTTTTAAGATTTGGGTAGGGGTTTCTTTTAATTCTGCCAATGGTTTGAATATTTAAAGAGGAAGAACAAATATTGCGGAGTTGTAGCAACATGCAAGCTCGCGGAATGTCCCAGCCAGTTGCGGGGCCAATTTTAAAAATGATGCAATCGGTCGGATCGCCATTTCTAGCGATTTTTTCGAGAGTAAAATTTTCGTTATCGACATTGCTCGAATCCTTATCATTAGCACCAAAATATTGCACCCAAGATAATCCATTCTGAGAAAGTTTATCTTTTAGCAATTTTAATGTTTCATGAAATTGTCGCTTCTTATCGCTATCTGTTGGCTCATTATCTAGCTGAATAAGCATCGCGGGCCTGATGTCATATTGAAGCTTTTGATAACCTGCCAAAATCTCCCTAAATTTTATGATTGCCTTATCGATTAGGGCATTATCGTCAAATGTATCGTTATTTAAGTGCTGTAAATTGCCTTTGATAAGCCATTTATTGTCGTTTTTTGCATCATCTTTCAAATCTCTTTCTGTCAATTCAACTCTTCTTGTCAGCGATTTATTATTAAATGTAGCAGTCATTTTTAATATAAAATCTGCTTTTTGTTGCATTAAAGTTTCAAATGTTTTGGTGCCAGAATCGCCACGATCTCCTGCCCCAATATGGGCTTCGTCCCGAATATAGACTAATTTAAAACCCTGCTGTTTGCATTCTTTAATAAAATCTTCAATAATTTCGTGTTCGGTGTAGATTCTGCCTTTGCCAAAAGTGGCTTTGCCAAAAATGTAAACCTTATTGCGAATAATTCTAATTTGCGGACTAATATCCTTTTTCTTATTCGGGGCACTGCTTGGCGATTCGATATATTCGACCTCGAAATCGTTGTAATTTAAATCTGTTTTATATTGCTTAATTTTGCTTTCAAATTGCTTTGGCAAGCTGGAAGAAGAAATTGTAGCAATAATAAAAATAAAATTCTCGTACGAGTGTTTATTGATTAAATCGGCAATAACACTTGTTGCCATCAGGGTTTTGCCAGAGCCAGTTGGTGCCTTAAAATGCACCTCTTTTTCGGTGTTTTGATAAAGTGCAAGAATTTCATTTACCTTTCCTTGCTGTAAATATGTCAATTGGGGCATATTATTTTTTATAAGGGTTTAGGCTTGCCAATTGATGGTAAATGTTAAAATCACGGTGTTCGTAATTTTCATTGAGCAACTTAAACTGCTTTTCCGCATCCGCAAGCAACTCCTTTGCTTTTTCAAAGTCGTCAATTTGTAGTTCGTGAGTTTTAATCTCAAAGACCTCCCAAATATTGTTAATTAAGGATTTTTGCCCATTTTTATATTGCCACTTAAATTCTTCGCCATTAGTGCCAATGCCATTAACAATACGGTAAATTCTTTCATACATTATGCCATGGCCAATATTATTTTCGTTATTCGAGACCAAAATGCACTGGCGGTTTCCGCCGTCTTCTTCGTTCAATTCCATCACTGCTTGCCCCGTTGTGCCAGAACCTGCGAAGAAATCGAGAATTATGGAGTTGGGGGTGGAGGAGATTTTCAACAGGTGCTTTATGAGAGAGACGGGTTTGGGGTTTTGGAATGTTTTTTCACCGAATATATCATTTAAAGTTGTAGTGCCAATGCCACTTGATATTTTAATAATAGACTTTGGAGGCGAAGCAGATTCTATTTCAATGCTTTCTTTGTTTTGCGGGTTATCAATATATACTTTTTGTGAAATGCTATAATTTTCAGTTATATGCAACAAATGTTTAGTATTGTTAATTTTTTCCATTTTCCATGTCCAACACCCCAAAGCATTTTGTTTTCTTGGTGGTCTAATAATTTTTGTATAACCTTTTGCAATTAAGTCTTGATTGTCTTGATAAACTGCCTTTTCATCATTTGATATTTTTGCCAACTCTTTATCGTAATCATCAATTGCTATAAAATCTCGTGTTTGTTCATTGAAATATATACTATGCCCTAAATTAACTCTATTTCTTAAAGTGCCACCTGCACCACCAGTTACCAAGCCACTACCAAGATAAAACCAACCATTGCCATCTTTTAATAATTTTTTCTTCCCTGTGCTTGTGTGTTGCAAGTCTGTTCCGTATTTACAATACACCAAAATATACTCGTGATTTTTCTGAATACCATCTGCATCATTTTGTGCATTACATTTATCCCATACTATTGGCACAAATGAATTCTCCTCCCCAAAAATTTCATCGCAAAGAACTTTAAGGTAAGCCTGCTCGTTGTCGTCAATTGAAATGAAAATAACTCCGCTTTCCGAAAGCAATTGGCGGGCAAGTTTTAGCCGTTCTTGGATAAGGTTAAGCCAGCCGTTGCGAGTGAATTTATCGCGATAGATAAATTTGCTTGCCTTAACCTCGTCTTTATGGTCGTTGCCATCGCCTTTGGCCGCTTCCGTGTTATAGGGCGGGTCAATGTAGATAACATCAATTTTTTCTCTGTGTGTGACTAAAAGGTTTTTGAGGGCATCGTAATTTTCGCCGATGATCATTTTATGTTTGGCACCGTTAATGCCGAAACTTTTTTTATTGTCTTTGTAAGCTAGGGAAACCGCTCCGTGATTGACTTCTGGGGCGGTGTCGAATGTAAAGCCAATCTTTACTCTCTGGGTTATGAAGGTATAGATGGCATCGATATTATGTTCGTTGGCACCGTCAAGGATATCGAGAGCCAATTGTTTCTGTTCACGATTATAGACCGCAGAAGCGATATCGTTGATTTCCTGCTTGTATTTTGCCTTTTTATCGGCCAATTTATCGAGCAAGGAATCGCCAAAGTAACTATTGGGCGAATTTTTATTATGAGAAGCGACTAAATTTCCGCTCTCTCTCTCTCTCTCTGTCATATATTTTGGTTGGTTAATCGTTCCCTAGATTATTGTGAGCTCGTTTGGTCGATTGCCACTGATTTAGCCATTGATTTAGCTTGAGTTGATCGTTTTGGTACCTCTGGTCAGACTCGAACTGACACATCACTGAAGATAATAGATTTTGAGTCTATCGCGTCTACCATTCCGCCACAGAGGCAAGTTTAAAGGGCTAATAACCTGTAAAGGGCAATTTAGTAACCTAGACATTAGTAATTAATGCCAATTTCAATCAAATAACGATGGCATTATTTAAATTTGATAAAAATTAAAGTCAACTATTTTTACAATTATTCTTTATAATCATTAGGGGCTTTGCTTAAGTTTTCTAGTCGAATCCTTTAATGAACAAGTCTTTTCTAATGTATATATCGAGATCTGTGATTTGCCTTCTGGTTATATTGTCAACGAAATAGTCTATATCTGGTGCTTCGCTTTTATATTCTTTAATATTGCGGTAGAATTGATATTCTTGAAAAAACTTCTTTTGCAGTTCGGGGTTGGGAATATAGTCGCTAATATTGACACTTTCGCAACCATAAATACCATATTCTATAGCAACGAATTTATTATTTCGGTTAAAAATGTCGGCAATATTGTCGGCATGGAGGATATGGTAGATATCTAGGTTTGCACTTTGTTTTATAATTTTGGCATTGTGTTTTTTGTAATGATTAGAGTTTTTGTCTTCAAAATATATTGGCGAGTTGCTTTTTTGTAGATGTTTAAAGACTTCTTTAACCGGAACGATCCCATGAAATAAGGATTGACCGCTGAATTTATTGTAGTTTACTAGTGGAAATAATACTATATTGACATTTGTTACAATGCTTTGTTGGCTATTTGTCTTAAATTTAACAATAGTGTTTATTTTGAAAAAATTTGCCATTGGCTGGGATTTATGCTTTGTAACAAGCAAAACCGAAAAAATATTTTGTAATAAGTAGCTAAAAGCAATAAAAATAAAACAAAAGCCTAGTATTTTTTTTAGTTTAATAATATTTTCTCGACAATTTAAAGCGAGTAAAATTTTTACCATTAGGAGAATGCAAATAAATATTACGAGAATTATTATTGCCCGCTCATCCCTTGCATTAAAATAGGGCAGTTGGTAAAGACTGAGTAAATAAATTATTATAAATGAAGATATTAGGCAAAACTTTACTATAAGATTTATTTTAAAATTTTGGCTAATATTTTGCATCGCATAAATAGTTATTGCCAATGCTAGAAAAACAAAGAATTCTACGGTATTATAAAGTATTAGGACAAGTGGTGTAGATAAGCAGATGATAGATAGGTAAAGCCAATATTTTTTGCCTGTTTCTTTATTGGCTAGTAAATAATAATAAAAAATTAAGATTGATGATGCTAGTATCATGGCATTAAATGCACCGCTCTGATCAAATGAAAAAATAGATTCGCTAATAAAGCAACAAGAGGCGGCAATTATGGTTGCTAAGGCAATTGATACTTCTTGGTTTTTTTTAGTAAAAATTTTACCAATAATTGCTGTTGCGACTATTGAAAAGTATTTAATTGTAAATGTTGCAAAAGGTAGGTCGTTGGTTAGAGGATAATGGCTAGAGAAAAACTTTATCATTGTTAAAAATTCTGGAATATACCAGATGATAATATTGGCATATAGTAAGATTACAGCCATTGCAATTAGGCGATCTAGCGAGAAAAATATTGCTAATAATGTTAGTTTTTTGTTTAAAATCTGGCGGAAATTCTTTTGAAATGGGAGATCTTGATAAATTTTTGTAAGTTCAATAAATATTAAATATATTGCATAATGTGGCTTGATGCAAGGAATTAAGCCCATTAAAATACCGCGAATAACTAGCTTGGTTCTTGACAAAGCCTTATTTTGCACGAAGGACATTGCTAAATAAGGATACATTAGGGCAATAAAAAAACTACTCTTTGTGCCAAATTCCATTAACAATATTGCGGGGTGACGAATAAAAAACCCCCAAGTACAGCCTAAGATAAAGAGATTGTAGAGAAGTTTATTTTTAAAAATATTGGTATTTTTTAATAAATGAGCGGTGCAATAAATAGACAATACCCCTATCACATTAATGGTGATTTCACTAAATATTATTGGATCTATGGCAAATAATTTGGCTATTTTGTGCTCTAGGGCATAAAAATAAAACGAAACAGGAAAATTTGTTTCGAAAAAATCGTAGTAATATCTTTTGCCTTCGGCGATTTTCTTGCCAAGATCGAGATATATTGCGGTGTCGGTGCCTATTGGCCGCTTACTTCTAAGAATTATACTAAAAGCAACGATTAATAAGTTTAATATTAATGGATTAAATAAGATTTTAGCAATTTTACTATTAGCAAATTTCGCAATCATCTTGCTTTTTACAAGCTCTCGAAACATTATTAGACTATTGTAAAAACTTTTATTAAGAGCCAAGATGTTGCAAAGATTATCGTTAATCTATGGCTTTAGTTACAACAACCATTGCTGGCTTAATTAGCCTTTCGTGGATTTTATAGCCAGCTTGAATGATGTTAATAATTGTTCCTTCGGGGTGCTCGTTGCTTGGAACCTGAGATATTGCTTCGTGAAGATTGTGATCGAAACTTTGTTGCAAAGGGTAAATTCTGTGAACCATGTGTTTTTCTAGGGTTTTGACCAATTCTTTTTTAGTCATTTCTATTGCATCGAAAAAGCTTTTAACCTCTTGTATTTGGCTGTTTGTAAGTTCTGCGGCATTTTCACAGGCTAGAAAAAAATTTTCTATTGTTGGGATTAGGTCGCTAATAAAGTTGTTGCTGGCAAATTTGATTGATTTTTCTAGTTCGTCTTTGCTTCTTCTTTGGTAGTTTTGCGATTCGGCATAGATTCTAAGAGATTTATCGGCAAGTTCTTGATTTTGATTTTTTAGTTTCTCGTTTTCTGCTTTTAAGGCTAATAATTCTTGATTTTTTGGCTCTTGGCTTGTTGAATCTTCTTTATTGCTATTTTCGCCCATATTTTCGCTGTCCGTATTGTCGCCCCCTATATTTTTGTTATTTGCAATGTTTTCGGCATTTAACTCTTCTGAATTTTGATTATTGGTATTAGATTGAGAATTCATCTTTTTAAGTAATTTTAAGTTAATAATTATTAATTTTAGTTTTTAGAACCGGCCTAGATAACAGCAATATAGCAATCAAAATATTTTTTTCAAGTGCTAACTTAATTATATTTTTAAACATTATAATTATGCTATTTAATTATCGGGCGGAATTAACATTAGATTTTATTTGCTAAATTTATTTAATATTTTAAATTGTTGACTTATTGATTAACCAATTATAAAAATATAAATACTTAGTAAAGTAATTTGTAAATAAATTTCAATTAATTTGCTAGATCGTGGTTTTGTAATTATAAACTTTATAACCTAATATCGATATGCTAAACAATAACGAAGCTCACAATTACCTTGTTCCAATGGTTATCGAGCAAACCGCTAAAGGCGAAAGATCTTTCGATATTTATTCAAGATTACTAAAAGAAAGAGTAATATTTCTCTCTGGTCCAATTAACGATTCCGTTGCTTCTCTTATTATTGCTCAATTGCTGTTTTTAGAATCGGAAGATCCTAAAAAAGATATCTATCTCTACATTAATTCCCCCGGAGGTGTTGTAACTTCTGGTTTGGCAATGTATGACACCATGCAATATGTTCGCCCAGATGTTGTAACTATTTGCATCGGGCAGGCCGCTTCTGCTGGTTCTTTGCTACTTATGGCAGGAGCTGAGGGCAAAAGATGCTCATTGCCAAATTCTCGAATAATGACTCATCAGCCTTCTGGTGGCTTTCAGGGGCAGGCAACAGATATCGAGATCCATGCAAAAGAAATTATTGGCATCAAAAAGAAGCTTAATAATCTTTATGCCAAGCACTGCAAGCAAAAATTGTCGGCAATTGAAAAAATCATGGAACGAGACACTTTTATGACCGCAGAGCAGGCCTTAGAAATTGGGCTTATCGACAAAATTATCGAGAAAACTATTATCAGTTAATCTTTCTAGAAAATATTTTGCTTAACATTAACTAACTCCTATTCTAGTTTGCATTGTTGCTTCTAGTAATTTAATCTTAAAATCAATGACCGACAACAATAATTTAGCCTGTAGCTTTTGCGGAAAAAGTCAACATGAGGTAAAAAAATTAATAGCTGGCCCTACAGTTTTTATTTGCAATGAATGTATAGAGCTTTGTTCTGACATCATTAAGGAAGATTTCAAAAAAAATACATCGGTAAAAAATAAAAATAATCGCCCAACCCCAAAAGAAATCGTAAAAATTCTCGACGAATATGTCATTGGGCAGGAATATGCTAAGAGAACCTTGGCGGTAGCGGTTTATAATCATTACAAAAGAATAGAAAGCTCTCAGGCTGTTGACGGTATAGAGCTTATGAAGTCTAATATCTTAATGATTGGGCCAACTGGTTGCGGTAAAACTTTACTCGCCCAAACTTTAGCAAAAATTCTCGATGTTCCTTTTACCATGGCCGATGCCACTTCTTTAACCGAGGCGGGCTATGTTGGTGACGATGTTGAAAATATAATCTCCAGACTCTTGCAATCGGCAAATTACGATATTGAAAAAACCCAAAAAGGTATTGTTTATATCGACGAAATCGACAAAATAGCCCGTAAATCGGAAGAGGGCTCGAGAACCCGCGATATATCTGGCGAAGGAGTTCAACAAGGTTTATTAAAAATTATCGAAGGCACTGTAGCTTCTATCCCTACTCAACCAGGTAAAAAAACCGCTCAACAAGAATATGTACAAATAGACACCAAGAACATTTTATTTATTTGCGCTGGAGCTTTTTCTGGGCTAGAAAAAATTATCGCCTCTAGGGGCAAAGGTTCGTCAATTGGCTTTGGTGCCGATATTCGCGAAAAAGACGATCACAACCGCAAAGACATATTTAACAATGTCGAGCCAGACGATCTTATTAAATTTGGCTTAATTCCAGAGCTAGTCGGCCGTCTACCAATAGTTTCTCCTCTTGAAGGGTTAACAGAAAAAGACCTTGCTACCATTCTTGTCGAGCCAAAAAATTCTATCATTAAACAGTTTCAAAAATTACTAAGCCTCGACAAGGTAGACCTTAACTTCTCTCTAGATACATATCTAGAAATTGCCAAAAAAGCAATAGACAGAAAAACGGGAGCAAGAGGTTTAAGGGCAATAGTAGAATCTTTGCTTCTCGATGTAATGTTTGAAGTGCCGTCGAAGAAGTCGGTAAAATCAATTTCCGTTACCAAAGATAATGTTTTAAAGGGCACCAAGCCAACAATTATCACTGGTAAAGAAGAAGAAAAGCTAGCAGATTGTCAGCTGGCTGTTGTAAAAAATCAACCAAAAACCTAAGTTATGGCAGACATCATTCCTTTCGATAAAAGAGAAGGCTATATTTGGTATAATGGCGATTTTGTAAATTGGCAAGATGCCAAGGTGCATGTCCTTAACCATGGTCTTCATTATGCTTCTTCTGTTTTTGAAGGAGAGAGAATTTATTCTGGTAAGATTTTTAAAAGCGAGGAGCATAGCATTAGGCTTCACAAGTCGGCAGAAATGCTTGGCTTTGCAATTCCCGCTTCGGTGGAAGAGTTAAACCTTGTTAAAATAGCAACTGTAGATAAGCAAAAAATTGTCGATGGTTATATGCGGGTATTTGCTTGGCGAGGCTCAGAAAAAATGGCAATTTCCGCACAAGATAATAAAATTCATTTGGCAGTTGCCTGCTGGCCTTGGCCAATCTATTATTCTGAAGAAGCCAGAAAGCAGGGTTTGAAAATGAAATTTGCCAAATATCGCAGACCTTCGCCAGAAACTGCACCAGTTTCTGCTAAGGCCGCAGGCCTCTATATGATTTGCACCGTTTCAAAACACGAGGCAGAAAGGGAGGGTTATAACGAGGCTCTAATGCTCGATTATCGCGGTTTCATTGCCGAGGCAACCAGTGCCAATTTCTTTATGATAATGAAGAATGGCGAGTTACATACTCCGCTTGCCGATTGTTTTCTTAACGGCATTACCCGCCAAACCGTAATTTCTCTTGCAAAAAAACGAAATATTAAAGTTGTTGAAAGGCACATAAAACCAGAAGAATTATCCGATGCCGTAGATGCTTTTCTTACAGGAACGGCGGCAGAAATTACGAGAGTTGGATTAATTGAAAATCATAAATATCCAGAGCCTCATAATATTACTTTAAGCCTGATGCAAGACTATCAAAACCTAGTTCTTAATCGCTAAGCAGGGGTATAATATTTACTAGATAAAACAGTTGCTTTTTTTAAATATATTTTTATGTTATGAAATTTAATCGATAAATTATCGATTTAGGCTTTTGTTGCTTAAAACTTTACTAGTAATAATACCATTTTGCTTTATTTCTACAATATTTAACTAAACTATTAAATGTCTCAAAAGTTTGTCTATTCTTTTGGTAATTCGGTTGCCGAAGGCGATGTTTCGATGAAGAATTTACTTGGTGGCAAAGGTGCTAATCTTGCCTCAATGTGTCAACTTGGCTTGCCAGTTCCCGCTGGATTTACAATTTCTACCGAAGTCTGTCAGATTTACTATCAAAACGACCGCAAGCTTCCAGAAGAATTATCGCAACAAGTATTAAAAGCCCTTAACAAAATAGAAGAAGAATCAAGTGGTAAATTTGGCGATGAAAAAGCTCCGCTACTTTTTTCTGTCCGATCTGGTGCTCGTGCCTCGATGCCTGGTATGATGGACACAATCCTTAACCTTGGCTTGAACGATAAAACGGTGGTTGGCCTTGCTGAAAATAGCAAAAATCCTCGTTTTGCTTTCGATTCTTATCGCCGTTTTATTCAGATGTATTCGGGTGTGGTGTTAGGAATTGACCATTATAACTTCGAGTCGATAATCGACGAAAAAAAAGAAGAATTTAATATTTATAACGATACAGATTTTACAGCAGAACAATGGCAAGAAATTGTCATAATATTTAAAAAAATAGTATCAGATGCAACCGGAAAAGAATTTCCGCAAGACCCAGAAAAACAGCTTTGGGGAGCAATCAAAGCAGTATTTGACTCTTGGATGAATGATCGGGCAATTACCTACCGTAACCTTAATCATATTCCCGCAGAATGGGGAACTGCGGTAAATGTGCAATCGATGGTTTTTGGTAATATGGGCCTAACTTCGGCAACGGGTGTTGCTTTTACCCGCAATCCGTCGACGGGAGAAAATAAGCTTTATGGAGAATATTTAATCAATGCTCAAGGCGAAGATGTTGTTGCTGGCATTCGCACTCCTCAATCAATTACTAATCACGGCAAGCTTGCCTTAGGCTCTAAACTGCCTTCGATGGAAGAGACGATGCCAGAAGTATTTCTTCAGCTCGCCACAATATGCACAAAGCTAGAATTGCATTATGGCGATATGCAAGATATCGAATTTACTGTAGAGCATAACAAGCTTTATATTCTGCAAACCAGAAATGGCAAAAGAACCGCCGCCGCCGCTGTAAAAATTGCCGTCGACATGGTTGCCGAAAATATTATCACCAAAGAACAAGCATTGCTAAGAATAGACCCAGCAAGCCTAGACCAGCTTCTTCATCCAACTATCGATCCTAAAGCAAAACTTAATATTATTGCCCGTGGCTTGCCGGCATCGCCGGGCGCCGCTTCTGGAATTGTTGTTTTCTCTTCTGCTGATGCTGAAAAACTTACCGAAAATGGGCATAAGGTTATTTTAGTCCGAGTTGAAACTAGTCCAGAAGACATTAAAGGTATGTATTTATCGCAGGGTATTTTAACTGCCAGAGGAGGTATGACATCTCATGCTGCCGTGGTTGCTCGTGGAATGGGAACTCCTTGTGTTTCTGGGGCATCTAATTTAAACATCTACTATCAAGAAAAATACTTTTTGGCAAATAATGTTAAGGTGTGCGAAGGAGAAATAATTACAATAAATGGCTCAACGGGCGAGGTTATTCTTGGTGTTGTTGCAACATTAAAGCCAAATCTTTCTGGCGATTTTGCAAAAATAATGCAGTGGTCGGACGAAGTAAGGGCTTTAAAGATTCGCACTAATGCCGAAACCCCAGCCGATTGTCAAACAGCGGTAGAATTTGGTTGCGAAGGAATTGGCTTATGCCGAACTGAGCATATGTTCTTTAGTGGCGACAGAATAATTGCGGTTCGCGAGATGATTTTAGCCGAAGATGTTGCGGGTAGGAAAACCGCATTAACAAAATTGTTACCGATGCAGAAGCAAGATTTTTGTGAGATCTTCAAAATTATGGACGGTCTGCCGGTTAATATTCGCCTTTTAGACCCGCCTCTTCACGAGTTTCTGCCCCATAAGGATAGCGAAATAATCGAATTGGCAAAAGTGCTAAATGTCGAAATAGACTACATTAAAAGAAGAATTAGCCAATTGCACGAACAAAACCCGATGCTTGGGCATCGTGGTTGCCGTTTAGCGATATCTTTCCCAGAGATATATGAAATGCAGGTTAGGGCAATATTTCAGGCTGCGGCAGATGTTAAAAAGCAACATAACAAAAATGTTCAGCTAGAAATAATGATACCCCTTGTTGTTAGTCCTAAAGAAATGCTAATTCTAAAAAACCTTGTTGTTAAAATTGCCGATATTGTTTATAGCGAAACTAATGTAGATTTTAATTATATGGTCGGCACCATGATCGAGCTTCCTAGGGCGGCACTTCTTGCCGATAAAATTGCAGAAAATGCACAATTCTTTAGTTTTGGCACCAATGATTTAACTCAGACAACTTTTGGCTTATCCCGCGATGATTCGGCAAATTTCCTTGGGCATTATCAGAAAGCCAATATTTTTGAGCACGATCCCTTTGCTATCCTAGACCTTGAAGGAGTTGGGGAATTAATTAAAATTGCCAAAGAAAGAGGCTTGAAAACTCGTAGCGATATTAAACTCGGTATCTGCGGGGAGCACGGAGGCAATCCTGCATCAATAGAGTTTTGTCATCAAATAGGCCTAGATTATGTCTCTTGTTCGCCATATAGAATTCCTATTGCAAGATTATCTGCCGCAAGAGCTTCGTTGATTGATAAAAAATAAGCTTCCAGAACTGTTACAATGCTTAACCGTCGCTCAAAATATTTATCGGCGGTTATTTGCTAATAGCATTTGATATTTGGCATTTGATATTTGGCATTTGGTATTTGACTTGGTATTTGATTATATCGAAGTAGCAAATCTAGCTCAGTAAATATAATCAAGACCTTTGATAATTTGTAGGTTTTCTTGCTAATTTTACGAGGCTTTGTTGTTTGTTTTGCTTATTTCGATGTCTATTGGTGTTGTCTTTTCTATCTGGCTTATTTTTTCGCCGTGAATTGTGATAAACAACAGCAAAGCCATAGAAAAAGATAAAATAAAAATTACTACCAATAATCTGGTAAGTTTAATAATCTTATATTTTGTATTTATTTTATATTTCGTGTCGATTATATTCTTTAGCATTAATCTGTTGTGCTTTAGTAAACATCGTAAGAATTAACATTGCCGTAGTAATAGCGATTACGACAAATATTGCATTTAGAAAACTTAGCTATTGCCAATTCTATTGCTCTTGGTTCTTTAAGGCAAATAAACCAGCCAATCATATGAAAAAAAGGCAAGACAACAAAAAGATAAACAAAGCTACTGGTAATAATAAATGCCAATACCGATATTATGCCGTTTAATGCCGCAAAAGTATAACTAACCCCAACAATTAAAGGCGGTCTGGTTAGGCCAAGAAAAAGTGGGTTGGTGCCGATTGTTCCGCTCATAATTAAAAATTTATTAATAGATTTGTTTTTTACAAAATTATAATTAAAAATTACTTCATGTTTTATATTAGTCAATAAATTATACCGTTTCTCATTTTTAAAACAAATATTAAGCAAATGATAACAGAAATATCGTTAGTATTTAGTTAATTTGCTTAATATTTAAATATGGAAAGTGGGATTTGTTTAATTCTACCAATTACCTAATTTTTGCCGTCTCTAATTTTTGCCGTCTCTAGCCTTTATATATGATAAAAAAAGCTCTTCCAATTTTAATCAATTTTCTACAAAAAATATTAGGAATTTTGCTTGCGGTATTAATGTTTTTAATATTTCTATCTATTATTTCCTACAACCATAACGATCCGTCTTTTAACAGCAAGGTTGCAAATAGTGTTGCCGTTAAGAATTGGGTTGGGTCTTTTGGTGCTTATATTGCCGATCTCCTATTGCAATCATTAGGCTTTGCTTCTGTTTTACTGATTTTGATTGGCGGTAAGATCTCTCAGAATCTGTTAAAAGGTAGAGATTATTATTATGTTATTTACCGTATTATCGCGGCCCCGCCTTTAATGTTAAGCTTTTGTTTGATATTAGCATTATTGCCTTACCCAGAATCGTGGTATTTTAATGGCTTTGGTGGCTATAGTGGAATATTATTGCTTAACTATTTCAGCTCTATTCCTCTGTATCAGGTTTTAATCTTTGCCAATATTTTATCGATGGCTTTATTTGCCTTTATTTTTGAAATAAATTTTAACGATTTTTACTATTTTGTTCGTTATTCAAAACTAAGCATTGCCTTGCTTTCCCGGCTATTCTATCAATTTCTAGTGAAAATATTTTACCGTTTATTTTCTAAGAAAATGGCAAGCCATATTGCCGATATTAAAAAACAAGAAAGATCTCTGCATCTTAACTCAATAAACTCAAATCTTATCGATGGCAAAAGTCAAGAAAGCAATAGCCATATAACCAACGAAGCCGATATAACCAACGAAGATATTACTAAAAACCAAGCTTCTTCGCTATTTTCTTCTTACAAAGAAGGTGCGGATGAGAATTTTTCGATATTTAAAAAGGCATTGAACAGCTCTAGTCAAGCAGATGTTGCAACTAATGATAACAAATATTCGCCAAATTTTGCTAAAAATGGTAAAGAGGGCTCCGAAAACAGAGAGGATGATTTTTTTGAAAATCTTAAAATTCTCGATAATAGTGCTAGAAAGCCCGTTGTCAGAGCCGAGAATTATAAGTCAAGAAAGGCTACAGGCAAATATCAATTGCCAGATATTAATTTGTTAATAGATCGTAGTGCCGAAAATCTAAATAAAAAAGTCAGTCCCGAGTTAATTGAGGAGCAATCAAGGATTTTGATGAGAGTTCTAGAAGATTTTGGTGTTAAAGGAAAAATATTAGGAGCAAAAATTGGTCCCATAGTAACATTATACGAATTCGAGCCGATTGCAGGAACAAAAGCCGCAAGAATTATCGGCCTTTCAGATGACATCGCTAGGTCTATGAGTGCTATTTCTGCTAGAATTTCGGTTATTCCGGGGCAGACAGCAATAGGAATCGAGCTTCCTAATCCAAAAAGGCAAATGATATTTCTTCGCGAATTAATCGAAGCCAAGGAATATCGTTTGGCAAATTTATCTCTGCCAATGATTTTAGGGAAGGATATTGCTGGTAGTATCATGGTGGCAGATCTGGCAAAAATGCCACATTTGTTAATTGCCGGAACTACTGGATCGGGCAAATCTGTTGGGCTAAATGTTATGATTTTATCGATATTATTTCAGATGAAGCCGAGCGATTGCAAATTTATTATGATCGATCCGAAAATGCTAGAATTGTCGATATATGATGGAATACCGCATCTTTTAGCACCAGTTGTAACCGAGCCGGGTAAGGCAGTAATTGCTCTCAAATGGGTCGTCGCCGAAATGGAAGAGAGGTATCGTTTAATGGCAAGTTTTGCTGTTCGTAATATTGCGGGCTATAATGAAAAAGCCGAAAAGGCTCAATTGGCAGGAGAAAAACTTACAAAAAGAGTGCAAACAGGCTACGATCCAACAAATGGCCAGCCAATTATTGAAGAAATTGAATTCGAGCCAAAAAAACTACCCTTTATTGTGGTTATTGTCGATGAAATGGCAGATCTGATGCTTGTTGCAGGTAAGGAAATCGAGGGCTCGGTGCAAAGATTAGCACAGATGGCAAGGGCCGCGGGCATTCATTTGATTATGGCAACACAAAGGCCGTCGGTAGATGTTATTACTGGGGTGATTAAGGCTAATTTCCCAACGAGAATTAGCTTTCAGGTTACATCAAGAATCGACAGCAGAACTATTCTTGGCACTCAGGGTGCGGAACAATTATTGGGGCAGGGCGATATGATATATCTATCTGGGGGCAGTAAAATGCAAAGAGTTCATGGCCCTTTTTGTTCGGATATGGAAATTGAGAAAATTGTGAAATTTATCAAAAATCAAGATTTAAGCGAGTTCGACGATCAAAGCAATATTTCTTTTGATAATATTGCATCGGAACAAGCAAATAATGCCAAATATAACGACGAAGCTAATTCTAGCCTAGATGCAGAAGGTTCAGAGGGAGATCTTTATCAAAAAGCAATTGCCATTGTTAGAAGGGACAAAAAAACCTCGATTAGCTATGTGCAAAGACAATTAAGAATTGGCTATAATAAAGCAGCAAATCTTATCGAGCAAATGGAAAAAGACGGAATCTTATCTTCGCCAAATATATCGGGCAAAAGAGATTTACTCGACGAAGATTGATGATATTAATTTTAGAAAATAATGATACTTTTAGTAAATTTATTTTAATAATTATCAATTACAATATAGCATGAACAAAAAATCAAAAAAACCAACAGTCGAAGATCTGGAAGAACTTAAGAAGTTAGCGGAAGAACTGGAGAAAAAAATAAAAGAACAAAAAGAATTGTACGACTTAAACCTCCAAGCTTATGGAAACATAGTCCATTATCGTAAAGAAATATTTGGGGAAGATGGTAAACAAGGCCTCAAAAACGAAATTGCTACTGTTTTACAAGATGCCAAAACGACAAAAAAACATATTGATGAATTTGATTCATTTTGGATCGGGGACGATGAAAATTTGCCTTTTAATGATTGTAAAACAACAATTGTTGAGATACATGCAAAAGCAGAAGGTTTAGAAGAATTGTTAAATGGACAAAAGACAACAATAAATGATTTTACAGTAGGGTATCAAGAAAAATTAGATACAAAATTAGAAGAAATTGATATCATTAAAAAAAATTTACAAAATTATAGAGACCAAGTTGTTGGAGGAAGCTTGTTTAAGGCATATGAAAAAAGAACAGAGAAAAATGATATTCTGTCTGAAAGTTATGGTAAGTATTCTATTTGGTGTCTTTTAGGTTCTGCATTTTTAATGGGTGTTTTATTGGTAAGTTCATTTTTCTGCGAACCAAATAAAATAAATTATATTCTACCCTAATCAATGTCTGTCATTCTTTTGACTGCATCATTTGTATGTTCAAGTAAAAGTAAGATTTATCATAAATTAGCTGAAGAGTACGCTCATAAGGCAACATTACTACAATCATTTGTAGGCTATCGTGAACAGTATAAACAAACATTAGACGATGATGAATATAATCAATTCTTCAGAGAGGTTATAGAGGCTGTAAAAGTTAATGCATCAGAAAGAATTGATAAATTACTGCATTTCAAATGGCCATTTGAAAAAGCCATTGATAGTGTGAATAATGGGATTGACAAGGCTTCAAGTACTATTAAAAATACTGTAAAGACAAAGGACGATGGCAATTTACTACTCTAGACCCTGCAACTTCGCAAGCTTCCGTGCAAGGTGACGGCAGAAGGTAGATTTTGCAAGTTCGAGCAGGGATGGCGGTGGAGAGTGATTTTCCAGTAATAAAACTCCCTTCTATCGGCAACGAAGTCGCAGGATCTATGGCAATTTTACAACAGAAGTTTTAACCCTTTGTCTTAGCTACGATGAAAGTAATTTTTTGCTTTAGCAATAGTTTTTTATTTGATCTGGTTCTTTCTTGCAATTTTCCAAATTTCTACTTTTTGCCAACTAATCCTTGCCAAATATGTTCGGTGGTAAATGGCAGTAGAGGTGCGGCCGCTTCGCAAATAACAACAAGGCAGGTAAATAGCACATTATAAGCATTTTGCTTACAGCTACTAGCAACTTCTTCATTGTTGCTGTCTTTAACAACTTCTCGCCAAAATCTTTCGCGGTTACGGCGAATATACCAATTATTCAGAACTTCAAAAAACTTAACAAAGCTTTCGCAGGCACTGATGGTATTGTAGTTTTTAAGGTTGGTGTCTATTGATTCTACCGCATCTTTTAATTTTGCCAAGATATAAAAATCAAGAAGATTGCTAAGGTTTTTATTGTCTAGTAATCTTTCCGCCTTTATTCCGTCGGCATTGGCATAGAGGCAAAAGAAATTAAAAGCATTAATTACGGGCTTAATCGCTATTCTCATAGTTTCTTTAATTGCCTTACCTTCTTTGTCTATTTTTAATTCCTGACCCTGCATTACAGGCTGGGAGATCATGTAGAATCGCATCGCATCACTGCCAATTGTGGCAAAAACATCTAATGGATCGGCATAATTCCTGAGTCTTTTCGAGAGCTTCTGCGAATTTTCATCGAGAATTGTGCCGTGGCAAATAACATTTTTAAATGGAGCACGGTCAAATAAGGCGGTAGAAAGAACCATTAAGGTGTAAAACCAACCTCGTGTTTGAGCGAGATATTCGGTAATAAAATCGGCAGGAAAGTGATCTTCGAACCATTGTTTATTTTCAAATGGGTAGTGCACCTGAGCAAAAGGCATCGAACCGCTTTCAAACCAGCAATCTAAAACATCGGAGACTCGCATCATTTTCGAGCAATTTGAATGTTCTTCGTGGGCTGGGTCTATTCTAGGATCCGCAGGATTGAGCCTAATTAAATTGTCTATTTCTGGGCGATGGAGATTGCTGATTTGGCATTGGAAATCTGCTTCTAATTCTGCGATACTGCCATAAACATCGATTCTTGGGTATCTTGGGTCTGTGCTTTGCCAAACTGGCACTGGGCAACCCCAAAAGCGATTGCGGGTAATAGACCAATCGCGGGCATTTTCTAGCCATTTGCCAAATTGCCCTTCTTGTAAATGATTCGGGATCCAGTTGATTCCTTCTTTGGTAAGGGCATCTTGCTCTTTTAGCCAATTTTGACGGCTTAATTGATAGTAATTGCAAGTATATTTGGCATTTCTGCTAGCTTTAGGATAGCCCTGAGGTATTGATTCTATTAATTCAAAACCGCATTTTGTTAGCAGTTTTTGTGAAATTAAATTATCGGAAACGGTAGCGGCACAAACAAAATCTACTCCTAGATTTTCAAAGGAATATTTAACAAGAGCTTGGCTAATTTCGGTTGCATAGCCTTTATTCCAAGATTTAACGGGGAGTTGATAAGAAAGTTCGATTTTACCTTTATGAAAATTTTCGTTTCTTGGGTCGTAAAAGCAAATGCCGGCGGTGCCAATAAATTCGTTGGTTTTTTTGTCGAGCAAGACAAGGCGAGGTAATTTGTGCTGTTGATAATATTCTTGCCAATATTTAACCGTAGCAACAGAATCTTCTTGCGACATAATTGGTTGGTCAAGAAAATAATAGAATTTGCGGACTTCTGGGTCGCTATAGAGGCTAGCAAGATCGTCGATATATTCTAGGGAGAACGGCACCGCAACCATTCTTGCAGTTTCGATTTTGGTAATTTTTTTGATTTTTGTGCCGTCAATGGCAACATCATCAGCTAAATCGAAGCGAGTAAATGGCTTGCCACTATTTAGCAATACCATTTTTTCTTTAATCTCTGTGACTTTAACATACCACGAGCCCACAGCTTTGTAGATTAACGGAGTATCTGTCCTCCAACAATGGGGATAGTTATGTAAATATTGTTCAGTCTTAAACCAGAGATTATTAGTTTTTAGATATTTGATAATGTCGTCATTGGTTTCAAAAACTTGACGATTCTTAAGTGAGAGCATCGATTACAATATATTAGCAATTAAAAATCCTAGGCGGTAGCATTATACCGCCTAGGTAATAACAAGATATTATTTGCCAAAATCGATTTTTCAACTATTTTATGAATAAATAATTAAATTTGAGTTTGTCCCTTATTATCGTTCTGAGTTTTCATAAAATCGCCACTAGTAATTACCGCTCCAGGCTTTTGCACTGATTCATTATGCACAAATTCAAGTGGTATCGTATCTTTATTAATCATATTCATAAACTCTCCTTTTGTGAAAAGAAAACCTTTATAGTTTAAAGTTTCTGTATTGGCCCTTGCACATTCTTGAATTGCTATTGACATATTTAAAAATTCTATATTTTTTGCATTTTCCGCATCTTTCAAGACTAATCTTGAAAAGGTTTTTGATCTATTCTCATCTATACTTATGTAATCAAAATTTTTCAAATCTTGGTTTGTGTTAATATTGATATTGAAAATTCCAATTACTGCTCCGTGCTCTTTAACAATGTAACTTGAAGATTCATGGCTCTTTAGCTCAATAAAGCTAAGTTCTTTTTCTTTAAAATATTGCTTTATATCTTCTTGAAGATTTTGTTCTTGAAGTAATTTTATCAAATTTGAAGGTTTTGTCTTTGCTGAAACATTTATTTCATATTGCTGTTTTCGAAAATCAGCAATATCAAGCTTAGCTATTGTTTTCTTATTTTTAAACAAAGAGAAAAAACTCTTGTCGTCTTCAGCTTTTACTTCGACAAATTTATCTCTTAGTGTAGATTCAATAGTTTTCGGTGTTGAGTTTTCTAAATCTATATTATCTCTACATAATTGATGGGCTACCAATAGAGTTAGAGGAGGTAACTCTTCGTAAAATAAAAAACCATATTTGTCTTTAAGTAATTTTTGTTCTTGAGTTCGTTTATTAGGATTAGATTCTTCTGTTTTAAGTGATTTATTTTGGCTATAAGACTTATCTTCTTCTTCAGCTAAAAGCTTTTGACATTGCAATTCGTTATTATTTCTATCTTTCATTTTTTATTATATTTTGTTAATATATTAGTATAAAATATTATTTTTTATTATAAACTGCCTGATAAAATGTTGTTTTATATGATAATTTTAATATAAAATAATATTGATTTTTATAATCAATACAAAAATAAAACCAGTAAAATATTTGTCAACAAATTTTACAAATTTTCTAAGATGATTTTTGCAAGTTTTTTGCTAATGCCAGCAACTTTGGTTAAATCTTCGATCTTTGCCTGTTTTATTTCGTGAATCGAGCCAAAATGTCCAAGGAGAATCTGCTTTCTTTTACTGCCAATGCCGGCGATATCATCTAGTCGAGATTTGGTAATGTTCTTTGCTCGTTGTTGTTTGTGAAAATTAATGGCAAAACGATGAGCTTCGTCGCGAATATTTTGCAGATAATAAGCGAAGGGATCGTATTTTCCTAATTTGTAACTTGCAAGTTGTTGTTGCGAGTTAAAGTAATAAATAGTTTCTTCGCCACCATTTCTTTTTTCGCCTTTGGCAATTGAGGCAATTGGCAATTCAACTCCAAGATTTTCAAGCACCATTTTAGTAGTTTGTAATTGCAAAATACCGCCATCGATTAGTAGAAAATCGGGCAATTTCACAACAGAATTTTCTTTTTGTATAAATCTTCTGATGAGTACTTCAGCAAGTATTGCCAAGTCATTTCCTGCACTTAGGGCGATATTTCTGGCAATAATCGGCAATTGCTTAGCATTAGTAAAATCATTGACAATAAATTTACGGTAACGATTTTTAATAAAACCGCTCTCGCCCGTGGCAATTAAAACCCCAACCTGGTCTGTACCGCTAATATGGCTGTTGTCCAAAACTTCAATTACTTGCGGAATATTGCTTAATTGGCAAATTTCCTTAAGTTTTAGTAGGTTCTGCTGGGTTTTAAAATTTTCGGCAATTCTTTGTTTTAAATAAATTTCTGCCATTTGCTCAGATTCCTTGACTAATGCTAATTTGAAGCCAATTTTCCCTAGGGTAAAGCTAGTCTTTTTACCGCTAATTTGCAAAATAAAATCTTCGATATTATCAATATTATTGCTATTGCTGGCTTGATTTAGCTCTTCTTCATCGTCAATTGGCAAGATATTGCTAATAATTGCTAAAGGGGGCGAGTTTTCTAGGTAAAATTGTCCAATAAATTGCCATAAAATTTTCGCTAACAATGTTTCTTTTGCCAAGATGCCAGATTCTTGCGGGTAAAAATATGGTTTTGCTCCAAAATTATTGCCGTCACGGTAAAAATTTACTAAAATACAAATTAGATCTTGATGGTAAGTAATGGTAATAAGATCCGCCGATTTAATATTTTTGATGTTGTTATTTTGTTTGATTTGAATTTTCGTTAGCAATTGCAATTGATCGCGAACTTTCCCAGCTTTTTCATATTCCTCTTCTTCGCTATATTGCAACATTTGTTCCTGCAATTGTTGCTGAACAGCATTAGACTTGCCCTCTAAAACATCAATCGCCCGCAGAATTTGTTGCCGATATTCTGTAGCATCTACAATGCCAACACAAGGAGCGGTGCATCTTTTTATCTGATATTCAAGGCAGGGCTTGGTTCTTTTGACAAAATCACGATCGCTACAATTGCGAATCTTAAATATTTTTCTGATAAGATCGATCGTTTCATTTACTTCGCTTGCCATGGCAAAAGGTCCGAAATATTTGCCCGATTCTATTTTGCTTCCGCGGTGCTTTAATACTTGTGGGAATTGATGTTGATTGATAAAAATATAAGGAAAACTTTTACTGTCTTTTAGTAAAATGTTAAATTTAGGCTGAAATTTTTTTATTAAATTATGCTCTAGTAATAATGCTTCATTTTCGTTTTTGGTGTTAATAATTTCAAGTTTTTTCGCACTTTTAACCATAATGGCAATGCGATTGCTTAGCTTGTTGATTTGAGTATAATTTTGTAGCCGTTTTTTTAAATC
This sequence comes from Rickettsia typhi, assembly GCA_945862535.1. Taxonomy (GTDB): domain Bacteria; phylum Pseudomonadota; class Alphaproteobacteria; order Rickettsiales; family UBA1997; genus JAJTDS01. The sequence goes on from CAMAYG010000003.1 coordinate 44,803, forward strand.
TTTAGCCTTGCCAATATATAAAACCTCGTGTTGTGGGCTAATAAATTTATAAACCCCCGGCCCGTCGCCTAAGTTCTCGATTAGCGATTTTAATTCTTGGGAGATCAATTTATTGTGTTATTTTATTGTCCTGATTTAATGTTATGACTTTTGGAGTAAAATTTTTTGCCTCATCTATTGGCAATTGTCCGTAGGCACAAATAATTAGTAAATCGCCTTGTTGAACTTTTCGAGCCGCAGCCCCATTGACTCCGATCGTTCCGCTTCCTGCTTCGGCAACAATTGCATAAGTGGTAAATCTTTCGCCATTGTTAATATTTAAAACATCGACCTGCTCATTGGCAATAATGCCACTTTCATCTAGTAGATTTTTATCAATTGAGATCGAGCCTTGATAGTGTAAATCTGCCATAGTGCAAGTGGCACGATGAATTTTGGCTCTTAACAATGTAATTTGCATAAAGTAGATAAAGTTAATAAAACAAGATAGTAAAATAGATTATTTAGCAATATTTATAAGTCAATTACACCATTGAAAATTGTTAATTGGTTCAATTGCAAAAAAAGTCTTTTATTTCTATAGATCCTGCAACTTTGCTTCGCTTCGTGCAGGATCCATAGAAAGTAGATACATATTTTAGCGAAGTGTTGCTTAATATTGATTTTATTGCTCTGGATCCTGCAACTTCGCGAAATGATGACAAGGAAGGAAGTATTTCTATTAATAATATTTACTTTGCGATTATGATTCTATCACTGCCTTCCGTTGCAAGTAACAAAGTCACAAATTGTTTGCCAGAAGCTTAACTGCGGGTTTTTCAGTTGATTACTACTTGGGTCAAGTACCCCTACTTGCTTCATATCAACACCAAATTGTAGATTTTTAGTTGGTTTATATACAAGAAGATGAGGGCGAATTGATATTCCTTTATTATTATCTATATCAATTTCAACATCAGTCTCTTCATCATCAAACTCTATCACTAGTTCCTGTATTTTTTCTTCTTGTTTAATAGTAAAATGCTCGTTGCTTTCGCTGTATCCAATAGTGACGGTTTCTTTTAAATAAAATGGCAAATCTTCTCTTCGTCTTCCTTTTAATTTTTCTATTACTTGGTCGAGAAGCTTGTTTTTGTCATTATCTGTTAAGTTTTTTTGTGTAATGTCGTCTAAACCTACTACCTTTGCTACCTCTAGCAATAAAACACCCGCTCCTTCTTCGTCTAGGCTTTCTCCGCTATCTTCTTGTAACATTCTTTTTAGTTTGTCTTTTAAACCATCGTCTTCTATCCCTAAACTATCCACCAAATCTTTATCATGCTGTGTTGATAACATTAATAGTAAGTCATCCTTCGCCCTGTTAATAAAGGTTGCTTTATTGTCATCTTTATCAGAAACTCCATTATCATCAGTATTTTCAATTTCGATTTTCACATCAAGAATTTTTTCTAGTTTTACTACTTCAATATGGTCTATAGGGTTTTGATCTGCGATTTTCAACATATCTTCATCTTTTCGAATAACATCGACCAGTTTGCCAAATGGATTATTGCTATCGTTCTCTGCCATTGCATATTCCATCAATACTTCCTTAGATATTTTATTCAAAGATTTAGCTAAATCTTTGTTCTCATCTTTATCAAAAACTTTTTTGTTTTTTGTAACAAAATCTTTTAAATCGAATTTGTCAGTTTTTAGAGCAGAAAATAAAGAGCTAATAATTAAGCAGTTCCTTTGAGCGCCACTTACTTGATATACATTATTTTTGTATTTAATTGCTGGCTTTTCAGATTCTTCTCGTTCACTTCTTTCTATCTGAATGCATTGTAAGATTGCTTTATAATTATCTTCAGGTAAGCCATTAAAATAATAATCGCCAGCACCTTCAACTAAGTAATGACAATTCTTATTTAGAAATGTACCAAGTGCAATTGCTAAATCTTCCTTGCCTTCAATCAGGCTTTTCAAAGTGGCGGTTATTGGGTCTTTATCAAAATTATTGTTCGGTTTTTTATTTCGAAAGATTATATCTACACATGCTTCAATTGTTAAAAGATCATCTTCTTTTTGTTCTTCTTGGAGTTTAGTGGAATCATTTGTTATGACTTCTATCAAAGTTCTCACCTCTGCTAGTTCTTCTCCTCCAAGTGTAGTAGTAAAACTGTTGTAGAAGGATTTTATAAGTTTCTTGTCAAGGATGAATTCTTCTAATTCTTTCTCGTTCCCCAGTTTTGCCAAAAGATCTGCCGACTTTATAAGATCTTGTTCAGAATATATACTGCAGTAAGTCTGAAAAAAAGCACTTTCCAAATATTTTTCAATATCATTAACACTATAATCATCACTTAGATACGATACTTTGATTTGGTCTAGCAAATCATTAAATAAACCAACTTCTTGTTGTTGAATCGATTGAAATATGCTAGTTTTTATTGCCTCAAAGTATCTTGCCGGGGTTTCTTTGTATTTGTTATTACTTATAAAACTTTCCAATAATTCTTTAGTGTTTTGGGGAGTTTCTTCGATTTCTGAAAGGAGATCTGCAACGAAACCAAGGTCAGCCACGACTTCCGGTTGTTCAAACTCAAGGGAATCTCGAATTGCCACTTCTATATCATTGATTTCTATATCATTGCGGTTGTATTCCATAGTCTTATAAGTTTTTGTTAATTAATATTGCCATCACCAAATTAAAGGTTTTATTTTTTAACAAGCAAGATAAATAAATTACCCAACGATAAGGAGCCTTATTGGCTAAGTTTTTTTAGGGCAGAAAGAGCCTTTTGCCGTGCTTGGTTATGATTAACTATTGGCGGGAAGTAGTCTTTAGGGATTTTGTTACTAAATAAACCGGCATTAGCATCTTCGCCTAAATTGTGAATTGTGGCATTGTCGAGATGTGCTAGCTGTGGCAAGAACTTCTTGATATATCTTGCCTCTTCGTCGAATTTTTGTGATTGTAAATGGGGGTTAAAGATACGGAAATATGGGGCGGCATCGGCACCGCAACCTGCAACCCATTGCCAACTAATAACATTGCTTGCTAAATCGGCATCGACCAAGCAATCCCAGAACCATTTTTCGCCATCTTGCCAATTAATTAACAAGTCTTTTACTAAAAAAGAGCCAACAATCATGCGGGTGCGATTATGCATAAAGCCGGTAAGCCACAATTCTTGCATCGCCGAATCGACAATTGGGTAACCCGTTCTGCCTTTTTGCCATTTTTGCAAATGTTCTTGATAAAGTTTTTGGTCTTCTTGCCACGGAAAGTTGTTGAATCTGGGGTTGACTGCCCTAAAGTCACTTTCAGGAAAATGGTAAAGCAGATAATAGGCAAATTCTCTCCAGCCAATTTCGCTAATGAAAACCTTGATATTTTGCTGATAGTTCTCGGAATCGTTGCCAAATTTATCGGCAATCTGATGCAATATTTGCAATGGCGATATTACTCCCAAAGCAAGGAAGGGCGACAATTTACTCGTGCCGTCTATTGCCGGAAAGTTGCGGTTATCCTGATAATTTAGGGCTTTTGTTGCAATAAAATCGGCACTTTTTTGTAAAATCTCTTCCTCGCTAAAACTTTGCCAAGATTTTACTAAATTGTCTTGCCAATCGTGCCGATGTTTAATAAGTTCTAAAACATTAAGATCACGACAAAGAAATTTGCTTGAAAAAGCAGAATTTGGTATTGTGGCAATTTTACTAATCGAACTAACAGAAGGAGTAAGCTCGGGCAAGTCTTTGATTGCGGTTAGACAATTTCGCCAAAATGGGGTAAAAACCTTAAAAACTCCCTCGGTCTTATTTTTTATTTTACTAGGATGTATTAAAGTTTTAAGGTTAAATTGACAAAGTCTAATTTTACTATTATGGCAAAAATTTTCTAGTTCGGTAAAATATTTAACACTACGGCGATCGAAGCTTAAAGAGCAATAAATATCGCTAATTTTCTGCTCTTCGCATATCGATTTTACGAGATCGGCATTGCTAAATTTTGTCGAAAAATAATCGGCACTATTAACAAAAAACATTGTTAAATTTATTTTTTCCAGATTGTACAAAAACTCTTTAAGGCAATGATGTAAAAACCATTTATTTGCTTGTCCGCGAGTCCGAAAATCTTGTTCGTTTAAAATAAAGACTATTATTGCTTCGTTGTGATTATTTAAAGCATTAAATAATAAAGGATTGTTATTGATTCTTAAATTATCGTCTAATAAAATTAGGGCACAAGAATTGTTTTTATTTGCTGGTTCTGTTTTATTTAACATTATAATTTATCTAATTAAAAGTGGTATATATTTTTATAGCCCTAGTTTTGTTGTTAATCGTTGTGGCGATTGTGTTGCGGAACAAAAAACCATTACCTGCAACAGACATTAGTCAACAACAAAATCAAGCAATAATTAGCCTAAAAAGTCAACTAGAATTTTTACAGCTACAAAACCAAGAGCAGTCAAAGAACATTAGCCAATTGCAACAAATTAATATCGAGCTAGAAAGAAACCTTGCTACAAGCAATGCCAATCAACAACATTTAAAAGAAACCAATATTAAATTATCGCAACAATATCAACAAGTAGAAGCAAAATTTTTGGCAGAATTCCAGAATCTTGCCCAAAAAGCCCTAGAGGAAAAGTCGCATAAATTTGTCGAAATTAATCAAAAAAACTTCCAGCCAGTCTTTGATGGAGTCGCTAAAGCCCTAGAAGAACTTAAAATTTCCCAAGCAAAACAAGAAACAGATTTTGGCAATCAAATTGCTAATTTAATGAAAGAAACCAGTAAAATCGGTCTTGAAGCCAATAATTTAGTTTCGGCACTTAAAAACCCTAAATATCAGGGAAATTGGGGCGAGATGATTTTGGAAATTATCCTAGAAAACTCTGGCTTGATTGAGGGCGAACATTACATTAAAAATTACAGTGTTAATAACGAAGAAGGAAAAAGGCAAATCCCCGATTTTCTTATCAAAGTGCCAAATAATAATGGCGATATTCAGCAACATATTGTTGTCGATGCTAAGGTATCGCTTACCGCATATGAAAAATACTGCAATAGCCACAATCCTAAAGACCAGCAAATATTTCTTGAAGATCATCTTAAATCATTAAAAAAACACCTTAGCGATTTGGCAGTCAAGCAATATCATTCAACTGCCGAAACTAAATCGGTTGTAGATTTTACTATTGCTTTTATTCCTATCGAGCCCGCATATTTACTGGCAATGCAGGCAGATCGCCAATTATGGCTTGAAAGTTTTAAAAAGAAGGTCTTGCTAGTTAGTCCAACAAATTTTATTGTTTGCCTCAAAATTATTGGCGATTTATGGAGTCGTCAAAAACAAAATCAAAATGCTTTAGCAATTGTAAATCAGGCAGAAAGGCTTTATGAAAAAATTATTGGCTTTACCGAAAGTGTCGATAAAATTGGCAGTGCCCTAGATAATGCTAATAAACATTATAACGAAGCAATTAAAAAATTCCGCGATGGCAAAGGCAATGTTGCAAGTCAAATAGAAAAACTCAAAGATCTTGGGCTTCGTTCTAATAAGAAACTACCGCAGAATCTTACTAATACAGAATCCGATGACGATGACACAGAAGGCGAAAGCACCGAAGAAAATAACTCTTTTATTAACTAAACAATGTTACTTTAACTAATTTTTACCTAAAAAACTTACCATTAATTTACTATCTTATATGACAAACAACTCTAATTCAGCCAATAATCACCCAATGTTTCAGCCAATTAAATGCGGAGATCTCACTTTGGCGAATCGTATTATTATGGCTCCACTTACCAGAATGCGGTCGCAACAACCGGGAAATATTCCGCAACAGCTTAATGCCGAATATTATAGCCAGAGAGCAACTGCGGGGCTAATTATTTCCGAGGCAACTCAAATTTCACAACAGGGGCAGGGCTATCCCGCCACTCCCGGGATTTATTCGCAAGACCAAATTGCTGGTTGGAAACTAGTAACCGAAGCGGTTCACAATAATAACGGCAAGATATTTTGTCAATTGTGGCATGTTGGCAGGGTTTCGCATGTTTCGCATCAGCCAAATGGCGACCTTCCTGTTTCGGCATCGGCAATTAAGCCAAAAAATGCAGGAACATTTTCTGCTCAGTGGAAGCCTGTTGCACTAGAAACTCCAAGAGCCCTAGAAACTAGCGAAGTTAGAGCAATTATTGCCGATTTTAAAAAATCAGCACAAAATGCCAAAGATGCAGGATTCGACGGAGTCGAGGTTCATGGAGCAAATGGCTATTTATTAGACCAATTCCTACAAGACGGATCCAATAAAAGAGACGATGAATTTGGCGGCTCTATTGCTAATCGTGCTAGGTTCTTGCTAGAAGTTGTTGATGCGGTAGCATTAATTTTTGGAGCTGGTAGAGTTGGTGTTCGTTTATCGCCTTTTGGCACCTTTAACGATATGCAAGATAGCAATCCTGTTGAATTGTTTAATTATGTTGTTGCAGAGTTAAATAATAGAAATATCGCTTATTTACACCTAATCGAGCCTAGAGCAACAATGGCAGGCGGTAGCGATGAAACAAACTTCGAGGCACCAAAAACCGCAAATCTTTTTAGAAAATTATTTAAAGGTTTGGTTATCTCTGCCGGAGGTTACGATTTATCACTAGCCAAACAAGCAATTTCCGACAACGAAGCCGATGCCATTGCTTTTGGTAGATTATATATCGCCAACCCAGATTTAGTCGCAAGATTCCAAAATAATCTAGAATTAAATAAATATAATCGTGCAACCTTTTATGGTGGCGGTGCTAAAGGCTATACCGATTATCCTTTTGTGCAAAATTAATCAGATATTATTCAAACCAAAAAGTGCAACCGACAAATCTACAAGAGTTAAAAGAAATTTTACCTAGCTTTACCATGGCAGAAGCGAAGCTTAACAAGCAATATCAAAATTTGCTTAATTTGCTTGCTACTCCAATAGAGTCCGATTCTAATTTTACTATTTTCTTTGAATTACCAGAAGAAAACGATTTTCACCAAGAATCTCTTATATTTATCGAAAAGCATCTCGTTGCTAACTTAGAAAATGTTATCAAAAAAGAAATTAGAGTTATTTTTAATTTGCAAAAGAGGCTATTGCAATCGGGGAAATCAACGGAAAAACCGCTAGAAGAAAAGCCAGAACAGCCAAAGGAAAAACTGCAACATACAGCACATTCCCATCAAAAAAATGCCAATTCTAAAAAAAGAGCAATTGCAGGAGTGAAGCAAATTCTTGCTGTTGCTGCCAATAAAGGCGGGGTTGGTAAATCTACCATTGCCTGTAATTTGGCAATTAAACTTGCTAATAAAGGCTATAAAATTGCCTTGGTCGATGCCGATATTTACGGCCCCTCGGTGCCACATTTAATGAAGCTCGAAAATAAAAAGCCAGAAATTATTAATAATTTAATAAAACCGCTTAATGCTTTTGGTGTTAAGGTGATGTCTATTGGTTTTATTGTCAACGAAAGTTCTGCTGGAATATGGCGGGGCCCGATGGTTACAAAAATTTTATTTCAACTATTTCATCAGGTGTTGTGGGTAGAAAATCAGGAAGAGGAAATTGATTTAATGATTATCGATATGCCTCCGGGGACAGGAGATGTTTATCTATCTATTGGCGAATCTTTGGCAATAGATGGAATGATGCTAGTTTCCACCCCGCAACAACTTGCAGTTTCCGACCTTAAAAAGTCTATTGATTGTTGCCATAAACTAGAAATACCAATTGTTGGAATTGTAGAAAATATGAGCTTTTTGCCTGTAATTAAGAAAATTAGCTGGTTGCAGAAATTGCTTTCTATAATATTTTGCGGTATAAAATTTAACTTTTTGCATGGTAAAATCAAAAATAATATTAGCAAGAAATACCACATTAAAAAAGAATATATTTTTGGTAAAAATTGCTTAAAAAACCTTGCTAAAGACAACAATATCAATGTTATCGCCGAATTACCAATTAGTCAAATATTGCAAGATGTTAATAAAATAAACTCTAATCACAACAAAGAAAATAAAATTATAATAAATACCTTGTTCGATAAAATTATTAAATATTTAGAAAATAATCTAATAAAAGTTAAAAAATAGTTGACAATAATTTTATTAGCAGTTACCTTATAGAAATGTTTGAGAGTTATTGCTAATTTCCAATAGTACTCAAAATAAATCAACACCCAATAAACAATAGCAAATTTGTTTATTTTATCGACAACCTAAATATCTAAACATGGCATCACTAAAAACAGATTCTACCCTTATCTTTTTATTTATTGGCAGGAATTTGCTAAATTTTTCCAAGATTATCAAAGCGGAATGTAGCAAAATCAACATTTCTAATCATATATGTTTGAATAACTTTAATAAATTTTACCCTAACAGGAAATAATCATTATTTTAGATTTCTCATAATATTTCCTACTTTTAAAAACAAGGTATTGTAATATCAAATATTTCAATACGAAAATAGTATGATAATATCTGGCAATTAAGCACGATCACCCTCGTCGTTTAATAGTTGTTCTTTGTTGTTAATTCTAATGGAGAATAGCTAAGCTTGGTCAGATAAATTGATATTGTGTTTAAGATTGCATAATAAATCGGTTTAATTGTAAAAAATATTAAAAATTTTACAACTAATGCTGTAAATTTGTTAATTAATCTGCCATTAATGTTAATAATTAATTTTACTATTATAAAGCTTAGCAATTGATAGCCATAACTGCATCACATATCAAACCCAATACCAAATGGCTATTAAATTGTTTCGTTGTTGGTTGATTCTAGTAAAATTAATCATTTAATCTATTTAATGTCGTTAGATTTTAACAAAAAATTTACTGCAATTGGTTGTTTTAAATATTTTACAATAATTATCCAATTTTAGTATTTTAAATTTAGATAATTTTTGACCAAGCTAAACCCTTGTTAAATTTGATACAATTGCCCTAATAATTGATATATTCTATTGTTGTTGCAAATCACCTATTTGATTGCTAGATTTTAGTGGCTGACAAGGCGAGCTCTTGCTAATTATTGTTTCTGGTATATTTCTAACATATTTCTCGTTATCGATATAAATTTCACCGTTTTTTTCTATAACAGGATTCTTTGAGGCTACTATTAAACTACCGTTTCTGTCTGTTAATTTCGATTCTTTTGCTGTTGTGGTAATGTATATTTCTTGCTTTTGATCTGGAATGTAAATTCCTTCAACTAAAATATCGCCATTTCTGGTGCCAGAAAATTTACTGCCATTAGCAAAAAACTCTTTACAGTAACCTTCTTTATTTATTGCTCCGTAGTAAATTCCGCCATTTTGGTAGTCAATTCTAATTTGATTATTTTGAAAATAAGTTTCTCGGTCTCCGCTAGAATTTGTAATTGTTTCTAAGATTTCAAATTCTTCTGTTAATTTTTCTTCTTTTGTTTTATGTTCCATTGTTTTATGTTCTATTTTAAATTCTGTTGATTTTGCTACTGCTAATTTGTTATCGCCACTCTTCTTTGTTTGATTTAACTGCTTAGGCTCTTAAGTTATTATCAAAACCAGTAAAAAATTCAGTAAAAAATTCAGTAAAAAATTAAAGTGGCTCTGTTTTTTAACATCTTCTTAAATCTAAAAAATAATATTGTAAAATCAAAATATTTTTTATTTGCTAATTTTATTTGTATCGTTTTATTATTAAAAAAGCCTTGACTTTTATAAAATCATTGCAACAGATTAAAAGAAATTTAGTTTATTTGTAGTTAATGATAAGTTGCGAGCAAATAAGATTAATAAAATAATTTAGTTTGATGCTTGGCAATTCTTAATTTGCTAACTTAGATTAAATATTGTTTTTTGCTAAAAATTAACTTAATAAATCAGCCGCATAATGACAAATCTTGTTATTGTAGAATCGCCAGCCAAAGCAAAAACCATCGAAAAATACCTTGGTAAGAAATATCGTGTCGTTGCTTCATTTGGACATATAAGAGAACTTCCGAGTAAGGAAGGTTCCGTTGAGCCTGAGAATAATTTCTTAATGCATTATCAGGTTGGTAGTCGTTCTAATAAATATGTTAGCGAAATTGCAAAATTGGCAAAAGAAGCAGATAAAATAATTCTTGCCCCCGATCCAGATCGCGAAGGAGAATCTATCGCATGGCATATTATCGAGGTTTTAAAGCAAAAAAAGGCAATAAGTGAAGATAGTTATAATTCGGCATTATCCACTAGTAGTGAAGACTTTTCAAAAGACAGCGGTGCAAAAAAGGTAAAAATTGAAAGAGTTGTATTTAATGCCATTACCAAGAACTCTATTATTGAAGCCATAGAGAAGCCTCGCAAAATCGATATGGATCTAGTTAATGCTCAGCAAGCAAGAAGGGCTCTAGATTATTTGGTTGGTTTTAATTTGTCTCCGGTATTATGGCGAAAACTACCCGGTTCTCGTTCCGCTGGAAGGGTTCAATCTGTTGCTTTAAGATTAATTTGCGATCGCGAAGACGAGATTCAGGTTTTTAAAAATCAGGAATATTGGACAATTAAGGTTGATTTGGCAAAATTCCCCGATGCGGTAGATTTTAATCAGAAACATTATCAATTAACGGCAAATCTTTACGAATATCAGCAAAAAAAATGCGATAAATTTTTTGTTGGCAATAAACAGCATGCCGATGATATAGTTGCAAGCCTTAATGGTAAAGAATATTTTATCGAACAAATTCAAAAAAAGCAAAGTCGTCGTAGGGCTTATGCACCATTTACCACTTCTTCCTTACAGCAAGAAGCGGCAAGAAAGCTTGGTTTTTCTGCTAGTTTTACAATGAGTGTTGCTCAGAAGCTTTATGAAGGTGTGGAAATTGAAGGTAGTAATCAGGGTTTGATAACCTACATGAGGACGGATTCAATTGCAATTACCCCAGAGGCACTTGAAAAGATTAGGATGTTAATTAAAGAGAATTATGGCGATAAATATTTACCAGCCCAAACCAATATTTTCCGTAATAAAGTAAAAAATGCCCAAGAGGCACATGAGGCGATTAGACCTGCAGATTTTTCGATGCAGCCAGATAAGATAGAAAGGTTCTTAACCAAAGAACAATTGGCATTATATGAATTAATCTGGAAAAGAACTATTGCTTCGCAAATGTCGGATGTAGTTTTTGATCAGGTTGTTGTCGATGTTTTAACCAAACCATCTTTGGCAAAATTTAAGGCTAATGGCTCTATTATTGCTTTTGACGGGTTTTATAAGATTTATCGTGAAGACTTAGATGAAAAAGATTCTTCTGTGGCAGATGAGCAAAATAGTCAATTGCCACAGCTAAATGAAGGAGAATTTTTAGATCTTAACAAAATTAATCCAGATCAGCATTTTACAGAGCCGCCACCACGATATAGCGAAGCTAGTTTAGTAAAAAAGATGGAAGAATTAGGTATTGGTCGCCCTTCGACATATGCCAATATTATTTCTGTTTTACAAGATCGTAGCTATGTTATTTTAGAAAAGAAAAGATTCATTCCTCAGGAATTAGGCAGAATAGTAACTACTTTTCTTAAAGAGTTCTTTGCAATTTATGTTGCTTTTGACTATACTGCGGAATTAGAAAATCAGCTCGATGAAATTTCTAATGGCGAAGTTAATTGGCAAGAATTTTTAGCAAAATTTTGGCATAATTTTAAAGGAAATGTTGAGGATGTTTCTAGTCGTAGCTTTTCCGAGGTTTTAGAATCTATTGGCAATAAAATTGTTATGCAATTTTTGGGCTGTAAAGAAGATGGCTCAATTAACAACGATTGCGATCAGTGTGGTAAAGGTCACCTAAATTTAAAAATTGGTAAATTTGGTGCTTTTCTTGGCTGTTCCAATTACCCAGATTGCAAAAATGTTCGCAAAATATTTCAGCAAAATTTAAATGAAAGTAGCGACGAAGCCCTGCAAAAATCTAATTTCGAGCCAAAAACTCTTGGGGTAGATAGTGCAACAGGATACGAAATTGCTCTTAAGACTGGTCCTTTTGGCCCTTATCTAGAGCTAATTGGCAGTGAAAATATTAGCACCAATACTAAAACCGCCCCCCCTTCCACAAAAGAAAAGAAGGTTAAAGCTGTTGTCAAGAAGCCCAAAAGAGTTTCTTTACCAAAAAATCTTGACATCAACACGATAACTCTAGAACAAGCTGAGAAGATTTTATCTTTACCGCGGGAAGTTGGGGTTCATCCAGAAACAAAAGAAAAAATTGTTGCTAACATTGGCCCTTATGGACCATACTTACTGCACAATAAAAAATTTACCTCGGTAAAAGAAGATGATATTTTATCGATTGGGCTTAACAGGGCAGTAGATTTAATTCATCAAGATCAGATAAACAAAAGTTCTAGCAACAAGGTTGCTAAGAAGTGGGGCAAGTCTGCCAGTAGCTCTAAAAGCACTAAAAAGACAAAAAAAACCTAATTTTAATGTAAAAGTCCCTTAAAATCCAAATTATAAAATCTAAATTAATATTGATAAATGCTGTTTAATTTTCTAAAGCAAGCTATTGCTATAACCAAGATTATTGTTGTTTTATTGCTTCTGGTTGTTATTACAATTCTTATGATTAACAATCGCGAGATTATTGCCATTAGGGGCTATTCGCCAATTTTGCCATTCGAATTTCAGGCCCCGATTTTTGTTGTAATATTTGTTTTTTTTGTTTTTGGATTTTTATGCGGTTATTTATTATTTGGTGTCAAAACTATTTCTAAGAAAATTTTTCGTAAAAAAAATCTTTTAAAGAAGTAATTTATGTCATGTATTTAAGCATAGGAAATGGTGCGATGCTATTTTTATTAAATAATAATATTAGTTTCCTAGCGCGGCTAGAAAATCATGTTTTTTACTTAGCACAGCTTAAAAATAATATTTTGCCTAAGGTGTCATTATTTAGTGGAAATACTATAACATTTGCTTGATTTATAAGATTAGGCAATTAAAATGCACCTTTATTTGATTTCTTAAATTTATATCAATCCATAATCAGTCAAACGATGGTAAATAATCTTAGTGTTCTTGGTAGTAAGGAAATTCTATTGGTTGCCGAAAATATTGCTCACGAAAAAGGCATTTCTCCTCAGGAAATTGTCGAAGCAATGGAAGAGGGTATTAAAATGGCCGCTAAAAAAAAATATGGTCATCACTTGGCGATAGAGTGTAAAATAGACCGTAAAAGCGGTATTATTAAGCTTTTTAATAATTTAGAGGTTGTAGAAAATGAAAATTTTGAAGACTTCGACAGCAGAACTCAAATTGTTTTAAAAGATGCAAAGTTGCAAAACGATGAAGCGGAAATTGGTGATTATATCTCTAGAGAATTGCCCCCGATAGATCTAAACAGAGTTGTTGTTCAGGTTGCTCGTAGTGAAATTTTTAAAAAAGTGCGGGAAGCTGAAAAGAATAAGGAATACAAAGATTTTCATAAAAGAATTGGCGATGTTGTTAGTGCTTTGGTAAAAAAAGTTGGTATTAAAAATGTGGTTATGGAGGTAGATGGTTACGAAGCTGTCTTACATGAAAGTGGCATCATACCTAGGGAAAATTTTAAAGTTGGCGACCGTGTCCGTGTTTATGTCGAAGATGTTCGTCGCGAGATGATTGGTGCCCAGATCTTCCTCTCAAGAACACACCAAAACTTTTTGGTAAAATTGTTCGAGCAGGAAGTTCCAGAATTAGGCGATGGCAATATTGAAGTAAAGGCTGTTGCCCGCGATCCGGGTTCGAGGGCAAAAATTGCCATCTACTCCAGAAGAGAAGACATAGATATTATTGGTGCCTTTATTGGTATTCGTGGTAGCAGGGTTCAGTCTGTTAGTTCGGAATTGCGAGGCGAAAAAATTGATATTATTAAATATTCTTCAAATGTTGCTGAAATGGTAATAAACTCCCTTACCCCAGCAAAAATCAACAAGGTAATTGTTGATGAAGAAAATAAATTAATCGAAGTTGTTGTTGCGGAAGATCAGCTTAGTTTAGCTATCGGCAGAGGTGGGCAAAATGTTAAACTTGCCTCAAGGTTAATTAATTATAGGATTGATGTTATTACCGACGATCAAGAATCTTTAAGAAGAACCACAGAATTTAATCAAGCTTCGGAGTTGTTTATTTCTGCCCTAGATGTCGAGGAGATGATAGCTAATCTATTAGCCTCGGAAGGGTTTTTGTCGATAGAGGATATTGCTAATTCAGAAATTAATGAAATAGCGGTAATTGAAGGTTTTGATGAAGAGGTAGCTTCCGAAATAAAAAGAAGAGCCGAAGATTATTTGCACAAAAACAATTAGAATTTCTTGAGATATCTTATCAATTGATTGATTAATGTAATTTAATAATGCAATCCAAATTAATGTAATATATTAGGGGTTGGTAAAACTGACCGTGTTAACAGTAAAATTTTTATCGTTTTAACTTGCTAGCCTTTAATTAACAATGTAACACTTACCGTATGAATAATCAAGATAGCAAAAATAACCAAGAGAAAGGCAATCGCTCCACTCTTACCCTAAAAATTCGTGGCGATAACAACTCTGGCAATTCTAACACTAGTTCCGAGAAGAGAGCAGAGATGAAATCTAATGAAAAGTTCAACTCTTCTAGTAGGAATCGTGGAGTGCAAGTAACGATAAAAGGTAGAAAATCTGGTGCCGATATTGCAAAGAAAGGCAATAATTTTGGCAATATAGATTCTGGAAGCCTTAATGTAGACGAAATCAAGGCTCGCTATCTTGCGGTTTCTGGAGTTAATTCTGGTAATTCTAGTAAAATAGACAATAACGATGCGGTTTTAAGATTAAAAAATAGCATTCGCAAGAAAGAAGGGCATAATCAATCTGCCAATAAAATCGAGGAAGTTAACGAGCCTCACTTAAAACACAGCGAAAATTCCGAGGATAATCATAATTTTGTTAGTGAAACAAATTCAGATGAAATTTGCGATGCAACACAAGAAGAAATGTCTCGAAGCGAGTCAGTGGAAGAGTCTACAGGCTCTAATCAAGAATTAGAAAGTTCTGAAGTGATTGAAGTTAATAATCATCAAGAAGAAAACGGCAATTTATTGTCTAGTGAAGAGCATAAAGAAGATTTAATAGAAAAGAGTCAAATTACACATTCTGTAACTAGTTTTACAACTAATAACCAAGGCAATCCTTTTGACAAAATTACTGCTGGTCGTAATTTAGCAAATAATGTCAATACCTTAGCAGTTAGTGATGAAAAAAAGAAAAAAACACCATTTAAGGTCGATCCTTTCGATGTTCGTAGTAAAATCAGGCAAAGCATTGAGACTAGTAATAAAGAGAAGCTAGAAAAAGAGAAGTTTTTGCAAGAAAAGAAAAATGCCGAAGAAAAGCAAAAACAAGAGCAAGTTCAGAAGACTAATGTTGAAAAAGAGTTAAAAAAACCTAAAACCCGTGCTGAAAATATTATTGCCGACGAAGAAGAGAAGAAGAAAAATAAATTTTCCAATAAAACTGAAAAAGTTAATACTAGAAAATTAACATATTTTATCGATAATGACGACGAAGATGGGTCGTTTAGAAAGAAAAAACGAAAATCACGACATGAAGCAAATAACAACGATAAAGAATATAAAAGAATTTCTCGAGAAGTTATATTGCCAGAGTTAATTCAAGTTGCCGATTTGGCAGACAGAATGTCGGAGAAGGTTGGTGATGTAGTGAAAAAGCTATTTTCAATGGGTATGGTTGCAACAAGCAATCAGGTTATAGATGCCGATACAGCAGAGTTGATTATTAGTGAATTTGGCCATAGCTTTAAAAGAGTTCAATCTTCGGATGTTGAAAATGTTCTGGAAGAAGATAATGGAGAATTCGAATTACTACCAAGAGCTCCAGTAGTTACGATAATGGGGCATGTCGATCATGGCAAAACCTCGTTGCTCGATGCCTTAAGATCTACCGATGTTGCAAGTAGGGAGAGCGGAGGCATTACTCAACATATTGGCGCTTCAAGAATTCAGCTAGAAAGCGGTCAATTCATTACTTTCCTTGACACCCCTGGTCACGAAGCTTTTACAGAGATGAGGTCTCGCGGTGCTAATGTTACCGATATTGTTGTTTTGGTTGTGGCGGCTGACGATGGAGTAAAAGAACAAACTATTGAAGCGATTAATCATGCCAAAGCTGCCAATGTACCAATTATTATTGCTGTTAATAAGATAGATCGACCTGGTGCCGATCCTACTAGGGTAAAAAACGAATTATTGGCACATAATGTTGTTGCTGAAGATTTAGGTGGCGATTCTATTTTTATTGAAGTTTCGGCAAAGAAAAGAATCAACCTAGATAAACTCGAAGAGGCGATATTATTGCAAGCGGAAGTTTTAGAATTAAAAAGTCGTCATCATGGCAAGGCAAATGGTGTTGTAATAGAATCTCGTATCGATACTAATAATGGTGTTGTTGCGAGTATATTAGTGCAAAATGGTGTTTTAAATGTTGGCGACTTAATCGTTGTAGGAACTGCATATGGTAAAATAAGAAGAATGCTCGACGATAAAGGTAAATCTATTAAAGTCGCCACTCCTTCTGTTCCTGTAGAAATTATGGGTCTTGATATGGCTCCAAAAGCAGGCGATAAATTTGTTGAAGTCGAAGAAGAGAAGCAGGCTAGGGAAATAATTAGTTATCGTAGCCGTAAACTAAAAGATGAAAAGGTAATGAAAAATTCCGCCAGAACTACTGCTGAAATATTTAAAACCAGCGGAACGGACAGTTTGAAATATCTTAATATCATTATTAAGGGCGATGTCAATGGTTCGGTTGAGGCAATTCAGGGCTCTATTCTTAAATTATCTTCGGAAGAAGTGGCGATTAAAATAATCCATGCCGCTACTGGCGGCATTACTCAAAGCGATATTGCATTGGCCGCAGTTTCTGGTGCGGTAGTTATTGGCTTTAATGTCAGATCTAACAACGAAGCAAAAACATTAGCTGAAAATAAAAATATCGATGTTCGCTATTATTCGATAATATACAACTTGGTCGATGAGTTAAAGCTGTTGCTTTCTGGCATGTTAAGCCCAATACACACCGAAAATTATCTTGGTTCGGCACAGATTAGGCAGGTGTTTAAAATTAGTGGACTTGGTAAGATTGCAGGTGGTTTCGTATTAGATGGTATTATAAAAAGAAATGCTAAGGTTAGATTGTTGCGCGATAATATTGTAATATTTGAAGGTATTTTAAAAACCCTTAAAAGATTCAAAGACGATGCAAAAGAAGTTAAAACTGGCTTTGAATGTGGCTTCTCACTAGAAAATTACGACGATATTAAAGAGCAAGATGTTGTCGAATGTTTTGAAATAGTAGAGCAAAAACGTTAATAACTTTATATTATCCTAATTTAAAAAATGATACCACTAGACAAAATGCACGAAGAATGCGGTGTTTTTGCAATTGTTAATTCTAACGATGCAGCAACTAATACTGCTCTTGGTTTGCATGCCTTGCAACATCGCGGTCAAGAAGCAGGGGGTATTGTTGTTATTGCTCCAGATAAAACTTTCAATATTCATCATTCCGATGGCTTAATTGCCGATAACTTTAACAGTCAAGAGGTTGTTAGTAAGCTTCAGGGGCGAACTGCAATTGGTCATGTTCGCTATTCTACTGCTGGTAAAAAAACAGCCCGTAACTATCAGCCGATATTTGCCGAATTAAATCTTGGCCCTATTGCCATTGCTCATAATGGCAATTTAACTAATGCAATCAAGCTTCGCAACGACTTAATTAATCGCGGAGCAATATTTCAATCTACTATGGATACCGAAGTAATTATTCATTTGATTGCTCTTAGTAAAAAAAATAATCTTTTAGAAAAAATTATCGATGCGGTATCGCAAATTGAAGGGGCTTTTTCTTTGGTTATTCTTAGTTCAGGCGGAGTTTTTGCAATTAGAGATTCTCACGGAGTTAGGCCTCTATCGTTAGGGAGAGTTGGTGATTCTTGGGTTGTGGCATCGGAAACTTGTGCTCTAGACATTATTGGTGCGAGTTTTGTTCGCGATGTTGAAAAGGGTGAAATGCTATTTATTAGCAACGATCCGCAAAATAAACCTCAGTCTTCCTTTCCTTTTGTTGTTAAGAAAAGCAAGTTCTGTATCTTTGAATTTGTTTATTTTTCTCGTCCCGATAGCACAATAGACAGTAAAAATGTTTATCAGATGCGAAAAAATATTGGTATGGAATTGGCAAGAGAGGTTGTGATTGATGCCGATGTTGTGGTGCCAGTGCCAGATTCTGGAGTGGCGGCGGCAATTGGCTATGCTAATCAATCTAATATTCCTTTTGAGTTAGGAATTATTAGGAATCACTATGTAGGTCGCACCTTTATCGAGCCTACCGAAAAAATTCGTAATTTTGGGGTAAAATTAAAGCATAATGCCAATTCAATAGTTATTCGCAACAAGAGAGTAATTTTAATTGACGACAGCATCGTTCGTGGCACTACTTCGAAGAAGATAGTTCAAATGATTCGCGATGCTGGTGCTCTAGAGGTTCATTTGGTTATTGCCTCTCCGCCAACAATTTCGCCTTGTTTTTATGGTGTAGATACTCCAAACAAAGAAGCTCTTATTGCCTCTAAACACTCGGTCGACGAAGTAGCAAAGATTATCGGTGTAGATACATTGCATTATCTAAGTATTGACGGTTTGTATCGTGCAATTCTTAACAATCCTCGCAATGATAACGAACCACAATTTTGCGATGCCTGTTTCTCCGATCAATACCCCATTACCTTAACCGATAAATAAAATAATTTACTCTTTTATTCTTAAAAAATGTTCGGTTTATCGTTGTTCGAATTTATAATTATTCTTATTGTGGCAACAATTGTTATTAAGCCAAAAGATATGCCAGAAGTGGTTTATTTTGTGGCAAAACTAGCAATACGTTTGCGTCGCTTTCTTAGTGGTATCAAAGCGAAATATCAAAAATTTGAAGATGAAATTGGTTTAGCAAAAATAAAAGAAACAATTAATCAAGAATTACTACTGGAAGACTTAGAAAAACAACACAAAACCAGTGTTAACAATGCTTTAAACGGCCAAATATTTCACGAGATTCAGCAAGATAAAGCTACTTCAATCGCTAATAACCAAGATTCTCTCTCTTTAGAAATTATCGAAGAAGAATCTTTCGACAGCAATTTAAACCAGAATAATCAGCAGTTATTCTTAGAATTAAAAAACAAATTAATTATCGATGATAATGTTTTGATTGTCGATGTTTATGGGCAGAGCCACCTTATTCCTCAAGGTCATATCGCCAAGAATAAAAATTTTCTTGAACTGGTCGAGCTTAAAGAAATTGCCGAACTAAATTGCAACAATCTTGAAAGTCAGAAAAATCAGCTAAAAAACGATGAAAAAGATTGAGAATTTGAAAAATAGCTTTTAAATTATATTAATAAATTTTTACTTTAAACTATCAAAAATCTAATAATCAAAAACTTAAAATGACTCAAATAAAAAGCCCCACCTCCTCTAGTGCTAATTCTATTGAAATTGCAAAAATTAGAGTGGCAAATTGTCAAAAATCTTCATTAACTGTTGCTGTAGATAAAATGCAAGATGTTGAAACTGTCTCTTTAGGGGTTTTTGTTAATACTGGTAGCCGTAATGAAACCGCAAAAAATAACGGCATTTCGCACTTTTTAGAGCATATGGCTTTTAAGGGCACAAAAAAAAGAACCGCTTTAGCAATTGCCGAAGAAATTGAAGCAATTGGTGGCTATATCAATGCTTACACCTCTCGCGAAAAAACCGTTTATTATGTTAAAATCCTTAAAAAACACCTTGAATTTGCTGTAGAATTTTTGTCGGACATTATTCAAAATTCAACTTTCGATAAAATAGAGCTAGAAAAAGAAAGAGGAGTGATTTTACAAGAAATTGCAATGACAAACGACTCTCCCGATGACATTGTTTTTGATTATTTTCAAAATGCGGCTTTTGAAAAACAGCCAATTGGTCGCTCGATTCTAGGGCCAGAAAGCAATATCAAAAAATTCCAACAACAAGATTTTTTTGACTATGTCAATTCTCAATATAATGTTGATAACATCGCCATTAGTGCGGCCGGAGCAACAAATATTGCAGAATTATCTACTCTTGTTGCTAAATATTTTACCAATCTTAATTTGGGTAAGGCAAAAAAATCTGTCGATGCTAAATATTGCGGGGGCGAATTTCGTAAGCAAAAAAAACTTGAGCAGAATAATATCTTAGTGGGCTTTAAGGCTTTTGGCTATAAGGATGCTCGCTATTATCAATTGCAAATGTTGGCAATGATTCTAGGATCTGGAATGTCATCGCGACTTTTTCAAGAAATACGAGAAAAAAGGGGTTTGGCTTATTCTATTTATGCCTTTAATCAATGCTATAGAGACTGTGGAGTATTTACCGTTTATGCAGGAACTTCGCCAGAAAAAACCAATGAATTGCTTGAGGCAACAATAATGGAAATCAAAAAAATTACCAATAATATTACTGAAGCGGAAGTGAATAAGGTAAAAACTCAATTTGAATCCTCTATTTTAATGGCAAAAGAAAGCACTAGTGGTAGGATGCAAAAATTAGGCAATAACTTACTTGATTTTGGCAGATATATCGACAGCAATCATATTCTTAGCGAGGTTAATAAAATTACAGTAGAGCAATTGCAAGAGCTTGCTTGTGAAATATTTTTTAGCAACAAGCCAAGTTTTGCAATGGTTGGCAATAAAAATAGCGCTATGTCTTTTGACGAAATAACAACAAAACTTAACTAGGCTATTGCCAGAATAACGAGCTAGAGGTAAGTTTTGCTTTATGCCGAGGTTTTTTGGCTAAAAACCTTTGAAAATAAAAATCTTTGAAAAGCCTTGGTCACATTGTTATAAATTTTTTAATTTAATCGATGGAGTTTGCAAGAAAAACAAGTCTTGTTTTTATGTAATTTACTTTGCAATAAATTTATCTTGCATTTAAGATATTATTAACTTAGTTTTTAGAATATTTATAACTAATTTTAGTAATCAAAATTCTTAAGCAAAATTCTTTAATTTCAATATATTGAAGAGGTGAGTTAAGAATTATTAAATAATTTGCATTGTAATGAAAAGTCGCACGGAAAAACCTACCACTAAGGTTAAAAACAAGATTCTATCTAATGGCTCTGCCATTAATCGCAATAAAGTTGCAGATAAAACATTCGATACCAAAACTATCGAAAGCAAAAATATTGAAAATCAAAGTCCTTGCCTAACTTTCGACGATGTCTTGTTAAAGCCTGCATTTTCTAATATCATTCCTTCCGATGCAGAAACTACAACTTTTTTTACTAAGGAAATTAAAATTAACATTCCTATAGTTTCGGCAGCAATGGATACTGTTACCGAGTCTCGGCTTGCAATAGCAATGGCTCAATCTGGGGCAATTGGCTGTGTTCATAAAAACATGACAATTAAAGAGCAGGCCGACGAAGTTCGTAAAGTAAAAAAATTTGAATCTGGTATTGTTATAAATCCTGTAACTATCGAGGTAGATGCCGTTGTTGGCGAGGCATTTGCCTTAATGCAAAAATATAATATTTCTGGTATTCCTGTTGTTAGTGGTGCCGATAAAAATCTTGCTGGCATTTTAACTAATCGCGATGTTCGTTTTGCTACAGATTTAAAGCAACCAATCAGAGAGTTAATGACAAGCAAAAACCTTATTACCGCCAAATCTAATATTGCTAAAAGCGAAGCAAGGCTTCTGTTGCATAAAAATAAAATTGAAAGAATAATCATTACCGACAATGCCAATCATTGTGTTGGGTTAATTACTGGCAAAGATCTAGAAAAAAATAAGCAATTTCCTAATGCCAGTAAAGATCAATACGGCAGGCTGTTGGTTGCTGCGGCCACTGCCGTTGGCAAAGATGGAATTAACCGTGCCGAAGAGTTAATTGAGGCAGGTTCCGATGTTATTATTATCGATACTGCTCATGGTCATTCTCTAGGTGTTATCGAAACTCTTACCAAATTAAAAAAGCTTTTTCCAAAACAGCAATTTGTTGCAGGAAATATCGCAACAAAAGAAGCGGCTATGGCATTGGTTGATGCTGGTGCCGATGCGGTTAAGGTGGGTATTGGCCCCGGTTCTATTTGTACCACAAGAATTGTTGCTGGTGTTGGTGTGCCTCAGTTTTCGGCAATTCTCGATGTTGTTGAATTTTGCAATAAAGTTAATGTGCCAATTATTTCCGATGGCGGAATTCGTTTTTCTGGCGACTTGGCAAAAGCAATAGCTGCTGGCGCTTCTACGGTAATGTTAGGCGGATTATTGGCGGGAACAGAAGAAGCTCCGGGTGATATTGTGCTGTTTAGGGGTCGTTCCTATAAAGTTTATCGCGGTATGGGCTCTATTGGTGCTATGGCAAAAGGCTCGGCAGATCGTTATTTTCAATCGGCGGTTAAAGATAAAGGTAAATTAGTTCCAGAAGGTGTAGAGGGTAGGGTTGCCTATAAAGGACCAGTATCAGAAGTTATTCATCAGCTAGTTGGTGGTTTAAAGGCGGCAATGGGCTATACAGGCAATAAAGATATCGAGAGCATGCGATATAATTGTAATTTTGTCCGCATCACTAATTCTGGGCTCAGAGAGAGTCATCCGCATTCTATCTCGATAACCACCGAGGCGCCAAATTACACAACCGAGAACTAGAATTGCAAAGTTTAATGATTAAATTTATCGCTACAAAAGTTTTATCTGCTAGTCAATTTTTGTCGCACAAAGTTATTGGACCGATAATTTACCTAATGCAAAAAACCTTTTTTGAACTAGCTTCATATGTCTTGGTAATTACTTTCGCCATCATAAAAGTTACAAAAAGTATTCAAGGTGCAATTGCTTTTCATTTAATATTGTTGTTAATTTTTCTTTTGATTTTTCTTAATTCTTGTGCAAAAACTCAATTAGAAAAAGCCACCACTCCCGCTCAAGAATACCATAAGGGACTAGCTTTGTTAGCAAAGAAAAACTACGAAGAAGCGGCGGAAGTATTTGAAAAAATAGAAGATAATTTCCCGTTTTCAGCAATTGCAATTAAATCGCACTTGGTTGCTGTTTATTGTTATTATCAAATACAAGAATATGTAAAAGCAATTGCTATTGCCGAATCTTTTATTCCAACCCACCCAAATAGCGACTTTACCCCTTATATGCTTTACATGAAGGGCTTGTCTTATTATCAGCAAATCACCAATATTAAGAGAGCTCAAGATATGGCATTGCAAGCAAATTTGTCGTTTTACGAATTAAACAACCGTTTTCCTTATTCAATATATCGATCCGATGCCGAAGAAAAAATTATAATTACCAACGAATATCTCGCCGGATCAAAGCTCGAAATCGCCAGATATCAAATGAGCAGTAAAAACCTTGTCGGAGCAATTACAAACCTTCAATATGTTGTCAAATATTTTGGTAATTCTGCCCAAGTGCCAGAGGCATATTTTCGAATACTAGAAATATATCGTTATCTCGACATGAAAAAGGAAGCTCGAACCCTAGAAGATATTATCAAAAAAGATTTTGCTAATAGTCAGTGGGCAAAAATGTTGTAATGCTGTAATAGTTAATAAATAACATATGAAAAAGAAAATATTTAAAATCGCTGTATTAATATTAATTTGGAAGGTAATTTTTGTTGCGGGATTGCTATTTTATTATAGCTATGATATGCCAGATTTCAGCAGTCTTGATCTTAAAACCAATAAGCCAAAAGTGCAGTTTTTCGACAGAAACCATCAGAAAATATTTGTTTTTGGCGAAGAATATCGTCAATTTGCTAATTACCATCAGTTGCCAGTAAATTTAATTAATGCTGTTGTGGCAACGGAAGATCGTCGATTTTTTAAGCATTTCGGCTTTGATGCAATCGGGATAATGCGGGCTATTTTTGTTAATAGCGAAGCGGGAAGAATTGTTCAGGGAGGTAGCACCATAACTCAACAATTGGCAAAAATTTCCTTTCTTAAGCCAGAAAGAACAATAAAAAGGAAGGTTCAAGAGTTGCTACTTGCGATTGAGATAGAAAAAAAGCTTACCAAGGAAGAAATAATCACTAATTACCTAAATCGTGCCTATTTTGGTTCGGGAAATTATGGTGTTGTCAATGCTGCTCGTTTTTATTTTAATAAAAATGTTAGCAATCTTAATTTAAACGAATCGGCAATGCTCGCCGGAATTCTTAAGGCTCCTTCAAAACTATCGCCAAAAGTTAATCCAGAACTTGCCAATCAAAGAAAAAATGTTGTCATTCAGAATCTAATAAACGAAAAATATCTCGACAAAGATAAGCAAAAAAATCTTACTAAAAATATTAAATACAACAATTCTAACGAACAAAGCCTCTATTTTGTTGATGCGGTTCGCGAAGAATTGCAACAAAAATTCATCCCAATAATTGGCAATCGTAATGTTGCGGTAGAAACAACCCTAGATCTATCTCTGCAAAAGAAATTTATTAAAATCACTACCGATTTTGTCAATCAGCATCCGCAACATTTTTCAACAGATAGTTCGCCAGATTTAACCACTCAAATAGCCGTTGTAGCAATTAATCGTCAGGGTGAAGTTGTGTCAATGAT
This sequence comes from Rickettsia typhi, assembly GCA_945862535.1. Classification (GTDB taxonomy): domain Bacteria; phylum Pseudomonadota; class Alphaproteobacteria; order Rickettsiales; family UBA1997; genus JAJTDS01. The sequence goes on from CAMAYG010000003.1 coordinate 69,502, forward strand.
TGGCGGTATAGATTATCAACAAAGCCAGTTTAATCGAGCAATAAAAGCTAAAAGACAAGTTGGCTCTCTTTTTAAAACAATTCTATATTTAGCTGCTTTTGAACAAGGTCTTAACAACGACGAAATATTTGACGATCGTAAAACCAATATTGGTGGCTGGTCTCCAGATAATCATAATCACCAATATCAAGGAGAAATAACCCTTGACAAAGCATTTGCTCAGTCAATTAATTCTGTGGCGGTGCAACTAGCAATGATTGTTGGTAATCAAAAAATCATCGAAACAGCAAAAAATCTTGGATTAAATTACGATTTTCCAAATGATGATGCGACAATTGCTTTGGGAACTGGCTCTTTTAGTCTGTTCGATTTTACAAAGCTATATGCAACAATTGCTAACGACGGTAAATTGCTAGAGCCTTATTTGATAAAGAAAATCAATAACGATGATGGTATTTTGCTTTTTGAAAACTTATCACAAGAAAAGAGTTCTGCGATTAATATCGATTCAATCGAAAAAATTAGACAATCTCTTAGCTTGGTTATTAGTGATGGCACGGCAAAAAATGCTAAAATAAAATCAGATGCATTTGGTAAAACTGGCACCAGTCAGAGCTACCGCGATGCTTGGTTTATTGGCTTCGATAATAATCTAACGATAGGAATTTGGATGGGTAACGACAACAATAAGCCAACCAAAGGTATCAGCGGCGGAACCCTTCCTGCTAAATTATTTGCCAATTTAATTGCTGTTTCTGCATAAAGCTTCTCTGCTTAGCGGAAATATTACAATGTGCTATCTCTTCTTGTAATAATTTTTTATAGAATTTTTTTTAATTTTGTTGTTGATTTTCTTAGTTTTCTGTTTAGATTGATTGCAAACAAGTATTTAACATTTTTTTTGTTGGTACTTTTGCATTTATTTAATCAATTTTCACATCTTATTTCAATGAATATTCACGAATATCAGGCAAAGCAATTACTTAAAAGCTTTGGAGTTCCGGTTCCCGAAGGTCATGCTGCTTTTTCAGTGCCAGAAGCGGTAGAGGCTGCTAAATCACTAGAGGCATCGGGTTCTAAGGTTTTTGTAGTTAAGGCCCAGATTCATGCTGGCGGTCGCGGTAAGGCTGGCGGTGTAAAAGTTGTCAAAACTATCGATGAAGTCCGCGAAAAATCTTCGCAAATCTTAGGTGCAACATTAGTTACTCATCAAACAGGTCCAGAGGGCAGGTTAGTTAAAAGGCTTTACATCGAAGCTGGCTCTAACATTGTTAAGGAATATTATTTATCTGCGGTTGTAGATCGTAAAAATAAGACCATAGTATTTATGGCTTCCACAGAAGGTGGTGTAGAAATAGAAGAAGTTGCTGTCGAACATCCAGAAAAAATCATTACTGCAGTTGTCGATATTGCTACTGGTATTCAGCCTTGCCATTGCCGTAAAATGGCTTTTGCCTTAGGTTTAAAGGGCGACCTAATTAAACAATTCACCAAAGTTGTTTTTGGTATATATCGTGCATTTATCGAATGCGATGCTTCGCAGATAGAAATCAATCCTTTAGTTGTCACTGCGGAAGGAGAGGTTATTGCTCTTGATGCCAAAATTAACTTCGACGACAATGCTCTTCACCGTCACGAAAAAATCAGATCAATGCGCGATCTTGACGAAGAAGATCCTCTAGAAATTGAAGCCTCTAAGTTCGACCTTAATTATGTTAAAATGGATGGTAAAATTGGTTGTATGGTCAATGGTGCAGGGTTAGCAATGGCAACAATGGACATAATTAAACTTTACGGCTCTTCACCTGCTAACTTCCTCGATGTTGGTGGTGGTGCAACCCGCGAAAAAGTAACCGCTGCATTTAAAATCATTCTTTCCGACCCTAATGTTAAGGGAATATTGGTTAATATTTTTGGTGGAATTATGAGATGCGACATTATTGCTAACGGTATTTTAGAAGCTGCAAAAGAGGTTCATCTGAGTGTGCCATTGGTGGTAAGGCTAGAAGGAACGAATGTTGAACTAGGAAAGGAAATTCTTGCCAAATCTGGTTTGTCAATCATTGCTGCGAACGATCTTGATGATGCGGCACAAAAGATTGTATCGGCGATAGAAATCAATCAAATGTCTTAATTTACTCAATAATTTAAAAAATAATCAAAATGTCAGTTCTTGTTAACAAAAATACCAAAGTAATTTGTCAGGGTTTTACTGGTTCCCAAGGAACATTTCATTCCGAGCAGGCGATTGCATATGGCACAAAAATGGTTGGCGGAGTAACTCCCGGCAAAGGTGGTAGCACTCATCTTAATTTGCCAGTTTTTGATACTGTGTTTCAGGCAAAACAACTAACTAATTGCGATGCTTCTGTTATTTATGTTCCGCCTGCTTTTGCTGCCGATGCAATTATCGAAGCAATAGATGCAGAAATTGCTCTAATCGTTTGCATTACCGAAGGAATTCCTGTAATCGATATGGTCAAGGTAAAAAAAGCTCTAATTGGCTCTAAATCTAGGCTTATTGGCCCTAACTGCCCTGGTGTTATTACGCCGGGTGAATGTAAGATTGGTATTATGCCTGGGCATATTCATCAAAGAGGAAAAGTTGGTATTGTTTCTCGCTCTGGAACTTTAACCTATGAAGCTGTTCATCAGACTACTCGTGCTGGACTAGGTCAAAGCACCTGTATTGGTATTGGCGGAGACCCTGTTAATGGCACTAATTTTATTGATGCTCTAGATATGTTCTTGTCCGATCCAGAAACCGAAGCAATGATTATGATTGGCGAAATCGGAGGATCGGACGAAGAAGATGCTGCGGAATTTTTAAAACTCGAAGCAAAAAAAGGCAGAAAAAAACCTACAGTTGGGTTTATTGCTGGCATAACAGCCCCTCCTGGTAGAAGAATGGGCCATGCTGGAGCAATTATTGCTGGTGGTAAAGGTGGTGCAGAAGATAAAATCGAGGCAATGAAATCTGCTGGAATATCTGTTGCTGCAAGCCCTGCCAAAATGGGAGAAGCTATGATGAATCTACTAAAATCAAAATAAATCTATAAAGTAGCGGTCCCGTTTTATTTGGCTATTGCTTTGTATCTTATTAATTATTGAAATTTATTTAATATATTGACTCGGTAGCCAAATATTTACAATGTTAAATCTTAATAATTATTTCTGCTAATTGTAATTATTAATTGTTTTAACTTTTTACACCAAAGTTTTTAACGAAAATTTAAACACTATCGTTAAAATTTAATTAACCTTAAAATAAAACAAAATGACACCTCAAGAAGATCGTAAAAAAGCACTAGATGCCGCTCTTTCACAAATCGACAAACAATTTGGCAAGGGTTCGGCAATGAAATTTGGTCAAAGACCAGTTGTTGATGTAGATGTAATACCTTCGGGCTCTATTGCCCTAGACATTGCTCTTGGGGTTGGGGGCTATCCAAGAGGTAGAATAATAGAAATTTATGGTCCAGAATCTTCTGGCAAAACTACTCTTACCCTACATGCCATCTCCGAGGCTCAAAGAAAAGGCTTATCTTGTGCTTTTATCGATGCAGAACATGCTTTCGACCCAACATATGCCAAAAATCTTAAAATTAACCTAGAAGAATTAATAATATCTCAGCCAGACAATGGAGAGGCGGCTCTTGAAATTGCCGATACTCTAGTTCGTTCTGGTGCTATAGATCTAATAGTCATCGACTCTGTTGCTGCACTTGTTCCGCAAGTTGAATTAGAAGGTGGAATGGCAGATAATCAAATGGGCTTGCAAGCAAGACTAATGAGTAAAGCTCTAAGAAAACTTACTTCCACAGTTTCTAAGGCCAATGCAACAATCATATTTATTAATCAAATAAGAATGAAGATTGGTGTAATGTTTGGCTCGCCAGAAACGACAACAGGTGGTAATTCTTTAAAATTCTATGCCTCTGTTCGTCTCGACATTAGAAGGGGAACGGCAATCAAAGATCAGGAAGAAGTTTTAGGCAATGAAACCAAGGTAAAGGTTGTCAAAAACAAAGTTGCTCCGCCTTTTAAAACTGCGGATTTTGAAATTATCTACGGTGAAGGAATATCATATATTGGTGAATTAATCGATCTTGCTACTAAAATAGATGCTGTCGAGAAATCTGGTTCTTGGTATGCTTATAAAGGCAATAAAATTGGCCAAGGCAAGGATAATGTTAAGGCTTTCTTAAGAGAAAATCCTAAAATTGTTGCCGATATAGATGCTGAGGTTCGTTTAAAATACGGATTGCCAGCATTTAAGAGAAGCTTTAATAACGATGTTCCTCAAGAAAATATCGAAAAGAAAAAGAAAGAAGCATAATAATTAACTAAAATCTTACGATGAGTAATTCTTTTGGCGAGTTATTTTGTTTTACTACTTGGGGTGAAAGCCACGGTAAGGCAATTGGTTGTGTTATCGATGGCTGTCCTTCCTTAATAGACTTAAACTGCAACGATATACAATTCTTTTTAAACAAAAGAAGGCCGGGGCAGTCTAAGTTTACGACACAAAGACAAGAAGAAGATAAAGTAGAAATTTTATCTGGAGTTTTTGAGGGCAAAACTACAGGCACCCCAATTAGTTTAATTATCTACAATCAAGATCAAAGAAGCGACGATTACGGCGATATTGCAACAAAATTTCGTCCATCTCATGCCGATTATTCCTATTTTACAAAATATGGCATTCGCGATTATCGTGGTGGTGGCAGGTCTTCGGCACGAGAAACTGCAATGCGAGTTGCCGCTGGAGCCGTTGCCAGAAAAGTTATTTCTAGCCAATTATTAAAAAACAATATTACCTCTCTGCCAAAAATAAATGCCTATATTACTCAAATTGGCGATAAAAAAATTAATCATAAAAATTTCAATTTACTCGAAATAGACAATAACGATTTCTTTGTTCCAGATTCTAATGCAGTCGAAGAATTTGCTCGATATTTAACTGAAATTCGTAAAAAAGGCGATTCTGTTGGTGCCATGATTGAGATTTTAGTGCAAGACATGCCTATATCGCTAGGAGAGCCAATTTACAACAAGCTTGATGCCAAAATTGCCTCTGCAATTATGGGGATAAATGCTGTTAAATCTGTAGAAATTGGTGCAGGAATATCTGTCGCTTCCTCATTAGGAAGTAATTTGGCCGACGAAATGTGGTATGATAGTCAAAAAAAACTACAATTTGCCAGCAATAACTCTGGTGGTGTTACGGGCGGAATTTCAACAGGTCAAGATCTAATTATTCGTTGTGCAATAAAGCCTACTAGCTCGATTCTGGTTCCTCGTCGCACTATCGATGTCAATGGCAATAATACCGAAGTTATTACTAAAGGCAGGCACGATCCTTGTGTTGGTATTAGAGCCGTTCCTGTGGTCGAGGCAATGATAGCTTGTGTCCTGGCAGATTTTATAATGTTAAACTCTTCTCGCTATTAAAATTATATTAAAACAAATTATATTAAAGCAAAATGGCAAAAGAAGTATTGCAAAATGTTAGAGGAACCAAAGATCTCTTTGGCTATGACTTATTAATATTTAATAAAATTATCGATATCGCAAGGCTTTTATCTACCCAATTCGCTTACCAAGAATTGCAAACTCCAATTTTTGAATTTAGCGAAGTTTTTGAGCGAAATCTTGGCGAATCTTCCGATGTTATTAGTAAAGAAGTTTATAAATTTTTAGATCGTGGCGATAATTTTTTAACATTAAGGCCAGAATTTACCGCTTCCGTTGTTCGTGCTTTAATCTCAAATCACGAGCTTCAACAAAGAATTCCAGCAAAGTTCTTCTCTTGGGGCCCTTTATTTCGTTATGATCGTCCGCAAAGAGGCAGGCAAAGACAATTCAATCAAATCAACTTTGAAAATTTTGGCGATGATTCTATTTATTCCGATGTTGAAGGGTTAATGCTTGCTAAACAGATATTAGATTCGCTCAAAATAAAGAATTCCGAGGTTAAGTTATTTATCAATTCTCTTGGCTCTAAAGAGGCAAAAGATAAATTCTCTATTGCATTGCAAGATTTTTTTCAGCAATATTATCACGATTTATCTTCCGACTCTCAGAGAAGAATCGCCACTAATCCAATAAGAATACTCGATTCTAAAAATGCAAAAGACATAGAAATATCGAAGGAAGCACCAAAAATTAACAGCTTTTTTGATACAGAATCCACTAAAAGGTTTCACGATCTTCAGAATCTTCTAACAAAAACAGGAATAGATTTTACTGTTGCAGAAAATTTAGTTCGTGGCCTTGATTATTACACCTCTACAGTATTTGAATTTGTCAGCAATTACCAATCTGCACAAAATACCATTATTGCTGGAGGTAGATATAACAATCTTGTAGAGCAGATGGGATTTAAATCTTTGCCTGCTTTTGGTTTTGCTGCTGGTTTGGAAAGGTTAGCTTTGGAAACAGGGCAAGATGTTTTTTTTCAAAATAAAAATATAATTTTTATTGCCTATATTACTGAAGACCAGCAGGATTTTGCCTTTAATTTAGTTTCAAAATTAAGAAAAGAATCTTTTTGTGTCGATTTTGTTGCTAATCTAAGCTTTAAAAAGCAATTAAAAATTGCCAATAATACAGAGGCGAATTGGTTAATTTTGGTCGGAGAAGATGAGTTGCTTGAAAATAAAATAACAGTAAAAAATTTAACAACAGGAAGTCAGGTTAAGTTGGATATCGATAGCTTGTTATTTTTTTTAAAAAATAATTGATAAATAATTATGTTGCATTATGATGTTTTAGTTGCATAATATTGCAAAATTCTACTTTAATAATTAGTAATCGATACAATATAAACCCTTTCTTGAAAATTAATGATATTATATACTGCTAAAATCATTAAAAAACTGCTAAACGATGCTCCGCTTAAGTCTAGGGGCGTTGAAATCAAAATTATTACTTTTTTTATTATAAAGTTTATTTTGCTTTTATCGTTTTTAAAAATTGCAACACTAGATAATGGTTTTGTTATTGATGCCTCGGCCCAGACTAGCACTCTGCCGTCTTGTCTAGATACAACAACTCCTAATTTTAGTAAAGAAAACTATAATTGTCAGCTGTTTTTACACGGCTTAATGGACAATGGCCTTATTTACCCCGCTAGCTCTAAAACTCTCAGTGCAACTAATCAAAGAATACTACTCGATCTAAAAAAGAATGACTATCACGATAAGTCAATAAGTACAGTTGTTAGTAGCTTCGCCAACAATAAAGACTCTGGACTAACCCTAATGTCTTGCATAGCTTTTAAAAAACAAAATCCATCTTTAAATGCTAAGCCCAGAATTAACTGTTTAGATCTTGCTGATATGCCTTTGTGCAATGATGTTGAAAAATTAGATCTTAAAAACTGTGTTAAAGAATGTGTTAGCAAAGACAGTGCAGGTGTTTATTATAAGATAGATGATTATATTAAAAATCACAATCAAAGCTGTGTCGCATTTCTCGATACCGCAGTTTCGATACTAAAAGAAGCTTGTGAAAAGATTAATACCAATAGTCCCATTGATGATTGCGCTGAATATAGGAGGATTATTGAGAAAACTAACAAATTTACCACAAGAAAATGTCATCAGTTGGCAGAAGGTGTTACAATTCAAGAAGGTGTTAATTGTGAAAAGCTTCAATGTAACTTATTAACTCCTGGAGAAATTATATCTTATCAAAAAAAAGAATGTCTACTTTCAGACAGTAGCAGTTCACCTCCTAGTTCCATTGCTAAAGGATGTGATTTTTCAAAAGCTTGTAATACCAAAGATGCGCAAAGACTAAATAATAAATTATTATGCGATGTTATTACAGATAAAAAGTCGGTAGAATATGATTCTTGTTTATCTCAGCAATCTAAATTAAAATGTTATCAGTTTTCTAGTGCTCAATTATATGCCTCTGCCTTTGGCTATTATTTAAATGTTTGTGAATTGCATAGTTGTGATTCTAATCTTACTAGTGTTACACAAACTAACTTGTGGCTAGATAGTGAAAATGTTATAGAAAAGGATGATATCAACAGAAACTATGTAAAAAACTATTACAAAAATATCGCAGGCTCTAAAGTAAGTAGTATTGAAGACTTAGGAAGTAAAACCACTTTGAGAGGAATTATTGCAAAATTAAAATTTCCCAATGTTATAGATCCTGATCCTCAGATTGTTGCATGCGAGCCAAACTCAAAAATTTTTAGTATTGGTTATAGTTGTACTAGCTCTTCAAAGCCACCAGAATGCGGAGGTGAAGCATGTAATAACAATATATGTTATGCCACAACGGACTGTTCAAAGCCTATTAATATTAACAATATTTTGTGTTCTGGTAATGAAAGCAAGGTTTTTCAGAAAGATTATTTCGACGATCGTTATAATGGAGAGCCTTATCTTCACTCGAATTTTCATCGCCCAGCTCCAAAAAACGAGGCATATTGTAATAAAGTCACCTCTACTGATTTAAACCTATCATGTAGCAATTTAGAAGATTGTAAAAACAAATCTGGTGGTGCATTTGCTTTTCGCTTTAAATCTAGTAGCAATGATTGTTCTGTTCCTATTTCTAATATTTTTCAATTCGAATGCTTAGATACTACGAAAGATATAGTTTCAGATGGTGTAAATAGAACAGCTTCAACAAATCCTAGCATAGCAGAGGCTGGACATTGTAGTAATTTAAGTCCTAGGGATTACTTAGGTAGAGATAAAGATAGTTACGGTAAATGTTGCAAAGCAGGAACTACTGTTCAACATAAGAAGATTGACATATATCACGACGGCTACATTCCTGGTGAGGATGTATTTTGGAATACATCGGAACTTTATTCTCCTAAAGTTAAAAATAAGAAATGCGATTGGGGCTTTAATGAGTATGCTATGAGCGTTCCTTCTCCTATTGGCGGTTTATGTGGACATGAGAGTCTTTTAGGTGCTGAGCCCTCTGATGATGTTGCTTATTTTGAGGGTTATCCCCAGCTACTTTATGACGACGGGAAAGTTAAATACAAAGTCAAAATTTGTGTTAGAAGATCTCACTCAACAAGACCAAGCACCTGCGGTAGCAGATACTGCAAAACTTGGTGCACTGTTACAAAAGGCTGGCCAGCACAGGTGTGCGAACAATATTGTGGTTTTGAAGAATGCAAAGATTTGGTAGTTGATGCTAGCAACCCAACAGAATGCAATCCTGCTGACGAAGAAAAAATGAATACACTGATGAATACATATGATGTTAACGAAAAATGTGCTGCTAATATTAGGCTTCATAAAGGGGCTAGCGGCTATAGAGTTCGTGCTCTAAAATTTCGCAACAAGATATGCGGTGTTCTTGACTACACTGGAGTTGCGGGTTACGATGCCAATTTTTTAAGTAGCCAACATAAAGTTGAGTTAACAGCTAAAGAAAAGAGGTTGTTTTGTAATTACAACGAAGGAGGCTCCAATAGCGATTTGGCATCAAATTGTGTTAAAAAGAGCTCTGTATGTATTAGCGGAGTTTTAGATTCTAGTGGCGATAAATGTGTCGGAGGATATGACTCGTTGCAATATTCAGGGCTTCTTAAGCCATGGAGACAGAAGGCTGTTATACCTTTTTCTTTATCAAATGGTGCAACTAAAACTGAAAACGGCATTACCGTAAAGGGCTTTTATGATTATGTGGGTAGGTTTCACGAAGAGATGCCATGTGCTCCAGTGCCAAGATTAATATCGCCGCCAAAAATGTATAATCTGGCAAATATTGATAATTCTTATCGAATATTCGACATACCACTCTTTGCCACGGTTCTAAACGGAACCGAAGCTTCGTTTCATAACCCAAAGATAAAAGTAACATATGGATTTAGTGAGTTTGTTTTGCAACTTTCTCCTTATTTACAGCAAGGAGTTTCTTTGCCAATTGAAGATCCAAAGACAGATAAAGACGGAACTGACTCTTCTCCGAACCCTCTTAATAATGTTTTAGACAGCTTCGCAGAGATGGATAATGCAAATAAAAATTGTAACGACTACAAAAATGCATTTGTAAAGAAATACAATGCTTTAAACTCTGCTAGTAAAGTTGCAAAATCATGCAACTCAACTGATTTTGATAAATATATTAAATTTAATTTAGGACTTTATGTTAATCCCGACGAAACATTGGATGCTAATAAAATATATTACAACAATTATTACGACACCTTTTCGGTTAACGATCCTCAAAAACCTGAACTATTAAGGATTGCTCAGGTTTCATCTTATCCCGATATTAAAGATACCAATGCAATAAGTAAAACACTTTTTAATATAAATGATACCGATAAGATTGTACCAACTTTTGCCAATAATGGCTCTAATACTCAGCCAACGGAAATATTACTAAAAACAATCACGGTTGGCGGTGTTGCGATTGGTGGCAATAACCCAAGAACGGCAACACTATTCTTAAGAAAAGAATATAATAGTAGGCCAGAAATATGTTTAATGCGTCGCTTCTTAAATAAAGATAATAATCATCAAGACATTAAGGTTAGGTGTTTTCCTAGAAAAATTACCGATGTCAAATTTATTACATATGAAAAAACTTCTGGTGTTGCTGGTGTTAATGTCGATGATAACAAATACGGTCAAGGTGAATATAAAATTGAAGATGGTAAGGTTGTAGAAATTACCCCAACTATATATGGCCATAAAAAGATTTTTTTCCGCTTCTTTGACATCAATACTAAAAGTTACTCTAGCGAATATTATCTCGACAATGTTAATTATGGCACTAGTAATTGCGGTCTTATTAAAACTAATTCTGATGGAACAACAGACACAGATCTTCTAGCTTCTTTAGCTAGTGAAAAATACCAAGTTTGCAGCGAGAGAAGTGAATGTTCTAGGTTTTTTAATGAATGTACCGCAAATACAATACAAAATCACCGTAAGAGTCAATTGGGTACGGTTATTTTTTACGATTATATAGCGGCATCTTGCCAATCTTTGCAAGAGAGCTGTTTGTCAAAATATGGTTTATCGAAATATGAAAATATCTTTGAGATTGTTTACAATAAATATCGTACCGCTGTTCCCATTAAGTTAAAATCAAATATTAACTACGGTTTCTTTAACGAAATATGTTTGAGTGGCAAATCGATAGAGCACTTATTAAAAGAAGATGTCGTTGCTTATAAAGTCGATTCGGGGCTAGGAAAGTGTATAACACAAGAAAGCACGGATAAATGTAAGGCATATGGAGGCAATGGCAAGGATTGCAATTGTTTAAAAACTCTCATCTCTTCCAATGATTCTAATTACAATGCTTATGGCGGAAAAGAGGTAGTTAATAGAAAAATTACTCCTCGCGAAGCTGGTCTTTGTGTTGATATTCCGTTGCCTCCTTATTGTCCTGCGGTTAATTATCTTGATTTTAATCTAGATAAAACAGATCTACTATTCTCCTTCCCTTCTGGCTATGATTTTAACGTTAACGGTAATAACCAAAGAGATGAATCTAATTCTTCTCTTGGACCAGTCTTAATGCCCGATTCTAATAAATTAAATGTATCCAGATTAATAAAATACGGTGTTAGTGAATTAATAGATATTGAGCATTACAACCGCAACTTCGATAAAGATTTGGCAACTAAAGATAAATATCAACTTTATAATCATGCTAATTTTCCAAACGCCTTTCCAGCGATGGTTGCGGTTAAAGGATCTTGCCAAGGTTATTGGAAGAAGGAATTGGTAAAAGGTAAATCAATTTCCCCCGTTGCAGATTGTGTGTTTCAAGAAAAGTCAGAGCTTGGCAAGTGGGAAAATGTAACTGGTAAGTGCATAAGAAAAACTTGTCAGGCTGTTGATATTGCCGCTAATTCTGGTGTGCTATATAGTCAGAAGAATTATTATATTGTTAATAAGGAATCTTACAATGGGTTGTTTCAATTAGATTACGGATCTTCTTACAGTATTGCAAATAGCGAGTTAGGAGCTGATAACGACGAAAGTAAAGGAAGCTCCAATGGTTTTGCAACTTGGAGAAAGGTCGATGTTATGGACTTTGACTTTAATGTCGAGGCAACTGCATGTATTCCGGGTTACAGAGAAGTCGATTCTATGTCTTACTATGAAATACATGATCGTCCACTTAATTTCCCTGAGGTTGATTTAAAGTTTCTAAAAGAAATTACAAGTTATAGTAATGGTAAAAATCCTGTAAGAATATGCTCTCCTCATGCATTTGCTGAGGAGGGATTCTGGAAAAACGATCATTTGATTGGGGAGTTTTATGGAAGTGTTAAGATTAATCAGAATTTTGGCACTAGTGTTCCATCTAACTATGCTGTTTATCGCGGTAATTCAATACAAAATCAATGTCTTCGTATTTACTGTCCGCTACTTTCTTCGGATGATGATGATATGGCAGATTTAAGATACCTAAGAGGTGCTGAATTTAAAGGCAAAGAAGGCTTATCTAATAAGGAGTTAAGTTACCCAGCTTCGAAAGCCACAGATCCTAGTTACTATGAAAAATATTATGGTGTCTGTCGTGAGGATAAGCATTTTTACAAGAACGGCAATGCCGATCCTTACAGAACTTGCGACAACTTTGGTAATTGGGGCCCTGTCATTAACCCTTGTATTAATAAATGTGATGCTATTAGTGATGCCGATGCTGAAGAGGGAGGCAATGGCAATGCGGAATGGGTTGAAGGTAAAATTGAGCCAGGATTTGCTCAATTGGTAGAGGGTAGCTGTTTACCTGGCTTTGTTCCTTATCCATATTCCCCTCCTAGAATTTTTGCTAAATGTATTCATGACGCTACCTATGTATATGATAAAAAACAACCTATGAATTTTAATTTTAACTGCTACAAACTTGATTCGCAAGGTGAGCTTGATGAATATGGTGATTTGATGTTAAGAGTTGAGCAAAGTTTAGCAAGCAGCACAATAGATAACAAAATAGATGTGAATATTTCCACTGAATTAGTCAAGAAAGCAGGTTATGAAATTAGTAAAAGCGATCCAAAAAATAATATTCCTTCTGGTTTATTGTTTTCTAATGCCGAAAATCCTTTAGTTGAAAGCTATAACCCAACAAATGGTTATATAAAAACTGGTCTTTATTCTTCAAAACCAATAAGAGCTTGTGCTTCTATTGAAAGAAAAAAACCAGATGGTTCAGTCGATTATCTTACTAGGTGGATAGCTCCACTTTCATCTTGCATTAGCGGTTGCCCTGGGGGAATTTTAATGTCATATGACACATCAAATCCTAAAGTTGTTATAGATTCTAGAATTAATGCTGGAATAACCTCGCATTATTCAAATTTATTAAAGAAGACAGTTTATCTAAAATGGCCTAGTGTAAAATTTGGCTCAAGAGTTGTTATGCATGGAAATGTTAGGTTTAACACTAGCGAGAATGGCAAGGTATTCTTAATTCCAACAGCTTATTCTCCCAAGACTAATCACGAAAACAATCTAGACTTTACAAAATATGAAAAAGACCTAAGGGGGAAAAGTGATGATAACACAGGCTCTTATGTTGTTTCTAGAAAGTGCAATGATGAGGGTAATGATAAGGGTGTGTGGAGCGATCCTGTTGTTGGTTGCGGAACATTTGATTCTGATGATAAATATTTCACTATGTCAAATTATTCTAATCACAAAGTATCAGAAAGCACCATCCCTCCTTCACTTGTTAGTGATCACGAATTTATACAGGATGTTGACACTAAGCCAAATGGTGGCACAGATTATAACCCTCAAAATTACATTATTGGTCAAAAATATTACGAAGAAGACAAAATTAAAGTGGAGTTAAGAGGATTTTGTAATGCTAAGAATAATTACTACCCTAAGACACAATATATATATGGCACAGGTACGGATCTAAATCATATTATTAGTAGAACAGAAAATCCTTTGCCACAATTTTACTGTAAAGCACAATTTACCACTGCTCCATCGACGGACTTTCCTACTAATAGTGTGATAGACGGTTCCTATTTTGATTTTGTTGATAGTAATAATAAATGCCAGATTTATTGCAGTTTTGAAAGTCAGTCAGGCCAGCTTCGTGCTAATATGACTGATGCCAAGGTTGTTATTAATTCAGAACTCGATGTAATTAACAAGAATCGTCGCTTTGAAGCTGGTCAAAAGACCAATGTTTCGAATCAAGGATATAGTGATGGAGCTTATGAGACAGATACTGTTAGGCTGTTTAAATGTGATTCTCGTTATACTTCTGCAGAACTTTCTTCTCCTTCTGAGGAAATTAACGATCAACTAACTTTATTAACTGATAATGACTATATATTAACAAATAATAAAGATATTCTTTGTGGCAATAATAAACTTAAAACGCCGTCAACTCGTCAGATTGCCAGTTCTTCTAAAAAATTCAATGCCAAAATTCCTTATGCTGTTTGTGGTGCCGATGGTAATTTCGACTTTAACCAAGGGCAGAAATGCGATCAGCAATGCCTAGGTTGTAATTTTGCGAATCTAAATAATAGCAACTTTAAAATTCTTGATACGAGTGTCGTGTCCACTTCTTGTTCTTCTTGGCCAATAAATTTTGAAGGTGCGAAAATAATGGATAAACTGAAGGAGGCTGACGGAAGTCTTTTGTCTAGTGATGGTGTAAGGAAATGTTACTACGGAAGTACCCAGCAAAGCGGTTACTGTGGCGGTTATGGCTATGAAATGTTCGTAAGAGTAGCGTACGACTTATTTTGTTACGATGGGATAATTAATGCTACTGTAGTTAGCCGTCGTGATGGAACCTGTGCCAACAATAATAGTTATTATTATCATGGTGCGTATGGCTCTTGGCCATGGACTAAAGACAAGTGTGATTCTTCTTATGGAGCCGATACTAACTGTTGGTATGGTGGTAATACTTTTGGTAAGATGGAGGATAAATAAATCATGTAAAGTTTATCTTTGCATCTATCTATCTATATTTAAATTTTCAATTTAACTTTAATTTTAATAACCTTAAATACAAAAAATATGCTAATAGCAATTCCTAGGGAAATTAAAAATCACGAATATCGTGTTGGTGCAACTCCGGCTGGGGTTGCTGAATTAGTTGGTGCTGGACATCGGGTTTTAGTAGAAACTAATGCTGGAACAAGCATTGGCTTCGACGATTCGCAATATTTGGAAGCTGGGGCAATTATTGCTAGCGATGCCAAAGAGATATTTGCGAAAGGCGAGATAATTCTTAAAGTCAAAGAATTGCAATCAAGTGAATGCGATCTGGTTAAAAAAGGGCAGGTAATCTTCTCCTATTTCCATTTGGCTGCAGAGCCCGAGCTTACTAAAAAGTTGATTGAAACTAAAGCAACGGCAATTGCTTTTGAAACAGTAACCGCAAATGATGGAACATTGCCACTTTTAGCACCAATGAGTGAAGTTGCAGGTAAGCTTTCGATTCAGGCAGGGGCAAGAGCCTTAGAAAAATCGCAACAGGGCAGAGGGGTTTTGCTTGGCGGTGTTCCAGGAGTAGAAAGAGCGACGGTGGTAATTTTGGGTGGCGGAGTTTCTGGCACCAATGCCGCAAAGGTTGCTATTGGCTTTGGAGCAAAAGTTATAATAATGGATAAATCATTGCCAAGAATGCGATATTTAAGCGATATTTTTGCTAATCAATGCGAAGTTTTATATGCCTCGAAGCAGAATATCGAGAAATCTGTTTTGGTTGCAGATTTAGTAATTGGTGCGGTGCTTATCCCGGGGGCTTCGGCACCAAAATTAGTTTCTCTCGATTTAGTTCGTAAAATGAAAAAGGGAGCGGCAATGGTCGATATTTCAATCGATCAGGGCGGTTGTTTTGAAACTAGTCGTCCAACCTCACATAGCGAACCAACTTATTTGGTCGACGGAGTAGTTCATTATTGTGTAACCAATATGCCGGGTGCGGTTGCGAGAACCTCGACTCAAGCCCTAGAAAATTCAACCCTACCTTTTACTTTGCAAATCGCTAATTTAGGGTTAGTGAAAGCATTAAAAAATAATCATCATCTAATGAACGGGCTAAATGTTTATGATGGCAAAATTACCCACAAGCAAGTTGCCGAGTCATTAAATTATCAATATCATCAGCCAGATCTACTATTTTAGCCTAATAAAATGCAAAGTTTTATTAATCCATATTTTATCAATAAATCTCGTATTGTCATTAAAATTGGCTCGTCTTTATTGGTTAGGGACGGTGAATTTAACTTTACTTGGCTAGAAAGCTTGGCTTCAGACATTGCAGAGCTAATAAATAGCAACATTGCTCCAGAAGTTGTTATTGTAACTTCTGGAGCTGTTGCTATTGGCAAAGAATCGTTAAAAAATTACAATACAAATAAAAAGCTTTCAATTGCCGAAAAGCAGGCCTCTGCCGCCATAGGTCAAATTAGCCTTATGAGTAATTATCATCAAATTTTTGCCAAAGCTCAGCTTAATGTGGCTCAAATTCTATTAAGTGCTACAGATTGTAATTTGCGGAAAAGTTATCAAAATACTTGCAACACTATCAAAACCCTAATTTCTAGCCAGTTTATCCCTATTATTAACGAAAACGACTCTGTTGCTACCGAAGAAATTAAAATTGGCGATAACGATCGTTTAGCGGCAAGGGTTGCTCAAATGATCGATGCCGATTTGCTAATCTTATTTTCCGATATCGACGGGCTTTACAGTGAAAACCCCAATAACAACCCTAAGGCCAATTTTATTTCTGTGGTTGAAAAAATTAATTTGCGGGTCGAGTCGATGGCTCAGGGATCGAGCTCTAGTGTTGGCACTGGTGGCATGGTAACCAAAATTATTGCTGCTAAAATGGCAACTGTCAATTATTGCAGTGTTATCATTACTAGCGGTATTGAAAATAATGCCTTAAGCAAATTAGTAAAATCTCGCTTTAATGTTGAAAATATTAATGCCGACAACATATGTCTTGAAGCAGAAAATAGCAACAATAATGCAGAGGAACATAAGGAAAGAAGCCAAGATAGTAAAAAATTTACCATTTTTCTAGCTAATAAACAGAAACCGCTAAAATCTTCCCGTAAAATTAGCAAAAGCAAGAAAAATTGGCTTTCTGGGCTAATTAGTGCAAAAGGTAGTTTGCTTATTAATGATTGTGCGGTTTTGGCGATGAAGAGCGGAAAAAATAGCCTCTTGCCAATTGGAGTAACGGCAGTGGAGGGTAATTTTAAGAGTGGCGAAGTGGTGTTTATTAAAAATGCAGAAGGCAAGCATTTAGGTAATGGCATTGTTAATTATGATAGCGATATCGTTGGCGATATTATTAAGAAGAACAGCGAAGAAATTAGCGAAATAGTTGGTTTTGGCAAAAAAACCATCCTTATTAATGCTGAATATATGGTAATTTTTAGTAAATAATAACTTTAACTAGCCAAGACCCTTATTTATGGCAATAAAACTTTGATGATTTTTGTTTTATTCAACTTGCTCAAAAACTCACTTTATTACAAAGCCAAGATCGATATTTGGTTAGATAATGATAAAAAATGCCTATATTTCAAGGATAATGGAGTTGGAATCCCAAAGGATCAATTAGAATCAATTTTTGATAGCTTCTTCACCTCAAATAAAAAGGGTGGAGCTGGTTTTAGGCTTACAATTTTGCAAAAGAGTTGTGAAGGCTTTTGGAGGTGATATTTCTTGCAAGTCAAATGAGGGCGAATTTACAGAGTTTGTTCTAAATTTTTGAATAAAAAAGATGATAAATAAGGTTAATGATTTAAACTAAAAACCAGTGTTTGAATCATTTTTTAAAAATGTAGAAACTAAAAATATGTAATCATGACAAAAAGAAATTACAAAATTGACTCAACCGCAAACATAATCACCATGCAAAAAACTCAAAAGATTTATAATGAAATAAACAATCAGTATAAATTAATAGATGATGATACCAAGCAATCAGAGGGTGTAGTATACACACCTCAATACATTGCAAAGTATATAGTAGAAAATACTATAAATATTAATGATACAGATATATACAATAAGAAAATTCTAGATCCATGTGTTGGAGGTGGAATTTTTATAATTGAGTTACTATCGTTTTTCTATAAAGAAAAAATTGATTTAAAAATAATTATACCAAATATTTATGGCTTTGATATAAATAATAACAGAGTCGTTGAGGCAAATCACAATATTAAAAATTATCTAAAATCTATTAATATAGATGTTGATCAATTAAATATTGTAAAGCAGGATTTTCTTAAATTTAAGAATCAATCATTTGATTACATTATAGGCAACCCACCCTATGTAAACTCTCACAAGTTACCAAATGATGTAAGGCAATCATTAAAAACTGATTTTGCTACTACAAAACTAGGAAATGGAAATATTTTTTATGCCTTTGTAGAAAAAAGTCTAAGTTTAATAAATTGCAATAAATCAAAAATAGGATTTATCATACCAAATAATTTACTATATATTAAGTCTGCCCAGAAACTAAGAGAGTTTTTATCAGAAGGAAGTTTTATAAACAAGATAGTTGATTTTAATTTAAACTTACCGTTTAAGCCAATTAGGACATACAATGCTATTGTTTTGTTAAGTAAAAATAATAAATCCGTTGAATTTGCTAGTTTAGATAAGAGTGATAATATAGAGGAAGCATTAAATAAATGTCAATTTGATACAATAAGTTATAAAAATCTTAGTAAAAGTGCTTGGCACTTACTAAGTCAGGATAAGGTGCAAAGGATAAGATCGTTGGAAAATCCATTTTTTAGATTGGGAGACTTTATAAAGACTGGCATAGCAACATTAAAAGACGAAGTTTATATCGTTGATAATCGTGATGGAGATTATCTAAATAAAAATGTTGATGGAGTGGAATATAAAATAGAAAAAAATATAACAAAAAATTTCTATAAAATTCCCGAAGTAAAGGATGTGAGTAACATGATTGCTTATAGAAAAAGAATTATTTACCCATATAAAAGAATAAATGGCACCATTAAACTAATGGATGAAAAGGAATTAGGAGATAATTATCCACTTGCCTATAAATACCTTCTTTCACAAAAAAATAAGTTACTAAGTAGAGATAGTGGAAAAATACCCGTGAACGAATGGTATAAATATGGAAGAAGTCAGGGGTTAAATATAAATAATAATTTTAAAATCTTCTTTAAGACATTTAACAATAAGCCAGAATTTTATTTATCAGACACTAATGATTGCTTATTTTCAAATGGTTATTGTGTAGAAATTTCTAATGGAGATCAAATTAAAGATTTTTTAAAAAAATTAAATTCAGAGTCATTGGATTTTTACATAAAAAATACTAGCTATGCTATTGAGGGCGGATATTACTGTTATCAGAAAAAATATTTAGAGAATTTTAGTATTGAATTTTAATATAAAAAATGTGCATTTTAGAAAAAAATATAATTAAGTTTAGAGAAGCTACTGAGCAATGTATAGTCAAAAGCGGCTATATCAATAAAGATGGGTTATTTAAAAAAAGCAACAATGGGCATGAAGCATTGGGTTCTTTTATAAGATCACAAATACCAATAGGATATATACACGAAGCAATTAAGGAGGTTTTTGTTAAAACATACAAGATAGATGAAAATAGAATATATCCACCACTTGGGAAAAGTAAGCCAGAGTTGAAAGTCGTAGGTAAATTAAAAGAAAAAGATCAAGATATCTGCATAGTACCCAATAACATTGACAAAACATCGTCAAGCGTTAGTACATATATGGGAATTAAGCAGGATAAATTGGGTATTTCGTATTTAAAACATACCTTAATTTTAAATGTAAGAAGTCAAATTGTTAGTATTGCAAAGAATACGGATACAATTTTAGAGCGTACTTTTGCAGAGCCAGTAAACTTGAATTTAAGGAACGATGAAATAATTCTTGGAGAATTCTTTTTATTGCCCATCAGTGAGATTAATATTAGTTGTGCGAGAAATAATCAAAAAGGCTATAAGAATATTTCAAATTATATAATTGAAAAATATATAAACTTTTTTACAGCAATTAGAGATAAGGAAAATAAAACGCAAAATGAAAAAATAGTTTCTTATAGTGAGTGCTGCTTAATATTAGTTGATTTAAGCAGAAATAATCCAAAAATATATAAAACTACCCAAGAACTTATAGATGACGGCTTTGTAAGCGATGGTTTTGATAAAGAGATAAATCAATTATATTTCTATAATGTTATAAAAAATCTTTATGATAAATATCTAAATATTTATTCTGGTGATTGATTCGTAGATATATAATCAAAGATGTAATGAAACGAAGCCAGCCCAAATATTTTTCAGATCACTTAAAAATAGACAAAGCCAAACTTAAAGAACTTGGTGTTTCCGACCCTCCCCTTCCCTGGATTGCCGAAGAGCCAATTTATTGTCTTTTCGAAGGCGGGGTAAGAAATTTTTTAATAACTTTTTAATAACATTGGGACTAAAGTTGTGATGAGTTTTCTAACCCTTCCCCGAAATTGCTAGCAATTTAGACCCTCCCGGGAAGGGGCGGGTTATTAGATCGAGCTTTTATTGCCGTAAAACCGCCCCAGTCGTTATCTTCGTACTCACCCCACCGTCACCTCCGCACAAGTTGCAGGATCTATGGTAATAAAATCAACACTAAACGGAACTTCGCTAAAATGTATTTAGGAATCTGTGGATCCTGCGACTTCGCGCAGGATGACGGTGTGGGAGTGTCGTTATTAACTATGGATACTAGCGAAGTTAGCGGGCGAGGGTGATGATGGAAGGTTTTAGGTAGTTAAAATTAAGAGGGGAGGGTTGGAAACGTTATGTCACCTCCGCACAAGTTGCAGGATCTATGGTAATAAAATCAACAAAAAACAAACCTTCGCTAAATTGTAATTTTCTGAAAATAATATCAATCTTTTGTTGGATTATTCTCTTTTTTATCGTTTTCTGCCTTGGGATTATCTTGCTTTTCTAGTTCCTTTTCTTTGTCTTTTGTCTTTTCCTTAGCTTTTTCGCTTGAAACCTTTTTCTTTAACTCTTCTTTGTTT
Organism: Rickettsia typhi; assembly: GCA_945862535.1. Lineage (GTDB taxonomy): Bacteria > Pseudomonadota > Alphaproteobacteria > Rickettsiales > UBA1997 > JAJTDS01. Next base: position 90,556 of record CAMAYG010000003.1, read on the forward strand.
GATTCGCTATTTACTTGGTTTTCTATCTTTTGTTGGTCTTTTTTCTTTTCTTTATTTTCTGGCTTTTTACTTTCTGGCTTTTCGGCTTGTTCTTCGGTGGTTTTTTCTGCAGATTGTTCGGAATGGTTAGCTTTTTCGATGCTTGGTTTTGTTTTTTTTGTTTCGGTCTTTAGTGGTTCTTTTGGCTTTAGTGGAAGATGTTTTTGGTTGCTTTCTTTACTGTCTTCAGCTTTACTTTCTTCGTTATTTATTAGAGGCTTTATGCTATTAATATTTTCCTTTAGATCGATAATGTTTTGGTTAGGGTTTTCGATATTCTTTATTTCCTGCTTATATTCGTAAGATTTAATGAAAATCTTGATATCGCTATCGTTTTTATGGTAGAGATTATTGATTGTTTTGTCGATTAGTTTCTGCTTGATTTGATCGCGACTCTCTTCAAAGCTAGGCATTTTTTGGTTTTTGGTTTCTTCGAGTTGAATGATTGTCCATTTTTCGCTTATGAGCAACGGAGCACTAAATTGTTTCGTCGACATCGCTTTTAATATTTTAACAATGTCTCTTAATATTTTCTGCTCTTCGTTTTGTTGCTTGTTTATGGTTATTGGATGCAGATTAATGAAATCGTTTTTACTGGCTGGATTTGTTATTTCGAATTTTTCTTTCTCTGTTAGAATGTGGAATTTATTTGCATCATCTTGATTTTGAAACAAAATTAGATTGTAAGAAAAGATCTGTTGCCTCTCTAACTCTTGTTTTATCGATTGATATTCCTTAAGGAGTTCGTTGTTATTTGTTGTTTTTTCCGTTAGGTGCTTGAGATATAGTCTATACACCTCTTCCTGATTTTTAATTGCCAGCTCTGTTGCGATTTCTGGTATTTTTGTAAATTGTTCCTTTTTTGCCTGATAGACGGCCTCTTTTTCTAGATAAATCGTTTTGATCGCTTGTTTTAAAATATTTTCTGGTATTTCTGATAGTGATAAATTGGCAATTTTACCATATTGCTGAGGATTCTGAATTGCTATTTGGTTGATTTTATGCCGTAACTCTTGATAGCTAATTGTTCTTCCGCCAATTTCGGCAACTATTTCGTGGTAGTTATTAAATTTTGCTATAAAATTTCGATTAAGAACTAAAAAGATTAGTATTAGAGACGATATAATGGCAAGGTTTTTAATAATCTTTCTTTTTTTAGAATGGTTATTAATGGGCTTTTGATAATTGTAATTAAGCAAGATATTATTGTTTTTGGTTGTTAATGTTGTTAATTTTCACTTTCAGTTAAATGAAGGCTTCTACCATGTTTTTCAATGGTAAGCCACCTTGTTTTAGCCCTAATACGGCGAGATTCTATCCTGTTTCTTAGATCTTGAGTTCTGTTTTGGACAACTACTCTTTGACCCCAGTTTTTTTGCTGATTTAGCGAACCAGATTGATTTAAATTTAAAGGGTCATTTGGTTTTTTGCTGACAATCAATGAAGAATTACGAGAGTTATTTATGGCAATTTGACGGTTCTTCTCGTGTAGACGGCGATGATGCATTATGATGTTGTCGACAAACCATCTGTGCCTTTGATTTATAGCTCTTCTTCTTAATCTTAGGTTGCCACGATTGACTCTCGACATGCTTCTTGGTACTCTAGCATGATGTCGCATCGAATGAAGTAGCATATGAGTACCAACTTCTCGAACGATAACAGGGTTAGCGGTTATTACATTGGCAAGATATATTGATAAAGCATGTATTGTGCTTGGTAGCGTTAAATAGAGCATCTTATGTAATCTTTAGAAATTAGCTTGATAACCTATTGTTTTAAAAAACTGAATTGGTGATTCATTTACAATGCTGTTTTGATTTGGGTTATCTGTAATTTCTCTTGCGATTAGATTCATTTTGTTGATTTAATGGGTAAAATTTAGACATTTCAATTATTAAAAAATTAATTAAAATTGTCAAAGAAAATTTGAAACTAATTTTTTATTAACTTCAAATTACCATAATCAATATTTTGGTGATAGTTTCTTTTGGTAAAAGCTAGAATAAGGCCAAAACATATCGACATCGATATCATAGAAGATCCGCCATAGCTGATAAAAGGAAGTGTCATGCCTTTAGTGGGTAATAAATTTAGGCTAACCCCAATATTTACAACGGTTTGCATTGTAAATTCGGTTATTAAACCTATTAAGCAAAGATAGGTAAAGTTGTCTTTTTCGGTTAATATTTTGTAAAAGATATGCCTAATGAAATAGCAAAATATTAAAACCAACACCAAGCAAGATAAGATACCAAATTCTTCGCCAATTACTGCAAAGATAAAGTCTGTATGAGCATCGGGAATAAAGTTTTTAACAATGCCATTGCCAGGACCGTTGCCAATGAGGGATCCGTTCACAAAAGCATCATTCGCTTTTTCTACCTGATAATTTTTTGCCGATCCGCTACTAAGAAAGGTAATGATCCTTTCTTTTACATGGGGAAATAGGTTATATGCCAAGAGCAACACTCCGCTTACAATAGGCACGAAAACTGCAAATAAAAACAAAGGAATGCCGTAACAAAATATTTGAACCAGCCATATTGCTAGAAAGGTAAGGCTCATGCCAAGATCTGGTTGCATGATTATTAGTAGAAATAATGTAGATATTAATAGGAATGATTTTAGATATCTTTTTATGAAGCCTTTGTGAAATGAGTAAACATTAGAGAGGAGCGTTGCATTATATACCACAAAGAATGTTTTGGCAAATTCCGATGGCTGAATGCTTAATCCGGCAATACTTATCCATCTCTTAGATCCTTTTGCTTCTGAGCCAAATATTAATACTATTAGCAGTACAAAACAAGAAAGAGTAATGCCTATAAGGCCAATTTTTTTTATTTGACTAATATTGGCAAAGGATATTGTTATCATAAGAGGGATGGCAATAGCAATGAAAAAAGCTTGTTTTTTGATAAAAAATAGCCTGTCTACCTCTATTCTGCTGGCAATTGATGGACTAGAGCTGATTGTCATTATGAAGCCAAATGCAATCAAGAAAAAGGCAATGCTTAGGGTTGTTTTGTCGACATTATAAAGCCAAGATCTGATACCTCTATATTGTTCTTTGTTTATCATTTGCCAATTTGAATCTTGTTAAACTGACCATCGACACTTGCTCCATCTTCTACTATTAATTTTTCATATGTAATTTTGCCTATAATTGTGGCATCTTGGCAGATTTGCAATTGATTTGTCTTTATTTCTCCTTCAAATTTACCTCTGATAACAATATTTTTTGCCTCTATTTCTCCTTCTACAAAGCCGTTGCTACGAATAACAACTTCATTTCCCTTGATTGATCCTTGAAAATATCCATCTATTTCTATTAAGCTTTTTACCTCTATTTTGCCTGTTATTTTAATATCCTTGGCAAGAAAGCTAACCAAATTAGGCTTGTCGGTAATTTTTTTAAAATTACAAAGAACTTCCTTCATTGAAAAATTTTCTGCAATATGCTTGCAAGATTTTATAATTTTGCTAAAACCGCCACCGCTAGATAAATTTACCAGTAATTCTGATTTTGATTCTGATTTTGATTCTGCTTTAGAGTTGTTGTTGAAAAGATATTTATTGCTTAGATCTTGAAAAGTTTCTTTCATTTTAAATAATGGTTAATTCTTTGTTGATAAAGTTTCCGGCTTCTAAGAATTTTCTTGGGTTAAGCGGAGTATTTTTGTATCTAACCTCGTAGTGCAAGTGGTCTCCGGTGCTTCTGCCGGTGCTTCCTTGATAGCCAATCACCTGACCTTTGGTTATTTTCTGCCCATTAGTTATAACAATTTTCGATAAATGGGCATAGCGAGTTGTAATTCCTAGGCCGTGATTGATATCTATTGCATTGCCATAGTCACCAAAATGGCCAGCAAAAATAACGGTTCCGTCGTTGGCACTAAAAACAGGTTCATTTTTTCTGCCAACAAAGTCTAGTCCTTGGTGGGTTGCGGTATTACCTGTTATTGGGTCGAACCTACTGCCAAAACCGCTCGAAATATAGTAGTTTCGCATTGGAATACTGGTTGGTATATAGTTTATAATTTTTTCAAGAAATATTAATTTGTCGATTTCGTTTTTAAAGTTTTTTGCTTCGGCATCTAGAAATTTGTTGATTTGTTTTTGGTTTAGGTTGTCGAATGAAGCTTTATTGTCTTCGTCTAGAAGAGGTCCGCCCTGACTTTTCATTAGAATATTTGATTCGTTAAGAGAGATTTCGGTTACTTTATTGCTTGGAATCTGCTCTTTTTTATTTGGCAAGCTATTTGATTCATTTGGTTTTTTAAAGCTTAATCCTGTTAGTTGTATTGCTCCTTCAATTTTGCTTATGCGACTAGAAATGTTATTTTCTATTTTTGTTATTTGATCGTTAATTTGTGTGAGTTGATTAAGGTTTTCTTGCTCTTCTTTGTTGGTAATTTTTTTTATTATGTTAATTATTTTGTTATTTTTTTGTTCGATATTTTTACTTTTGTTTTTTTCTACTATTGAAAAATATTGGTTTATTTTTTCGAGTTTAGCGTTCATGTTGTCAAACTCAGACTTAAAGTAGCTATTCATCGCTTGCAAGTTCTTAATTTCCTTGTTTTTGCTACTTATTAGGACATTTGAATTAATTGATTTATCGATGAAGTTTTCGAGGTAGCTAAAAACCAACAACACAACTACTAAGCACAAATATTGTATTTTCTTTGTAATTATAATGGTTTTGCTAGTGTTTTTGCTAATTATTACTAGGGTTCTTTCTTGAATTGTTTTTTTGCTAAAATCTAATAATTTGAATATTATAATTAGCATTACCTTAAAAATACTTAAGATGATAAACTTTAAACCAAATATTGGAATTAAAAGTATTGTAGCCAGTTTTTTAAATGGATTTTTTTGCATATTTTGTTTCATCTGTTTGAATTAAAATCGGCAAAGTAAAGTTATCGTTTAAAATTTAGCTTCTGTATAGAAATAATAATGTTTTTATATGCTATATTGCTAAATTTTAATAATTAACAAACCTAACAACTTGTTAATATTTGATTTAATATTTTATCTGAGTTGGTTTTAGATAAAAATTAAAATATTATTGATATATTTAGTTGTTTTGCCGAAAAATAGTTAAAAATTCAATTGTCTTTTAAAAAGAATATCTTAAAATTTTTTGTTAGTTTTAAATTATCAATTTTAATATTTTTAAGTCAAGACAAAATATTTTATCTTGTGACTAAAATTTAAGGAAATTTTTATATTCTTATAAAATAAAGTTAAAAATTGTCAATGTTTAGCATTGCAATTGTCAAATTTTATCATTATTAATCTACAAAATCATAAAGTAATGAAAGCAGCTCCTAAAAACACTTCTCAGCAAAAGCCATCTACTCAGAAATCAAAATTTACCGTTGAAGTTGCTGAGCAACATCAAATTACCGTCGTTATGACAGATGGCACAGAATTTACTACTCTTACCACTAATAAAAAGATTAAAGACAAGCTTATCTTAGATACTTGCCCAAAAAAACATCCAGCTTGGCAAGAAAGCAACGGTCAAAGCAAGGCAAATATTAATGACAAAAGAGTTAGTGACTTTAACAATAAATTTGGTAATTTTGGTGCTATAATGTCAGTAAAAGCCGAAGATACTGGTGATAAACCTAAAGAATAGTTTAAATTTATAGATTCGCTAAATCATTAGATTTTGCTAAATTTATTAGTCCTTACGGGCTGGGGTCAAAAAACAGATTCTTTAAAAATAATCCTGTCTCGAGAGCTAAATGAAAAAACATCGATACATTTTTTTGATTACAGCCCGTTTAGAAGCTTTGAAGACCTTTCTTGTGCCTTACTTTCTTTTGCGAAGCAGTATCATATCGAAGATTTTCAATATTGTTGCGGTTGGAGTTTGGGTGCCCAGCTATTACTTCGTTTAACAAGCGATGGTATTATCAAACCAAGAAAAATAATAGTTTTAGCTCCGCCTTTTCAACTGGCAACAAAAGTTATTCCAATAAGCTTTATTTCAAAAATACCCAATCTCGATACTTCCCCATTAGAAGATTATGTAACAAATAATCAAGACATATGTATTGGCGATACTAAGATTAAGGCGGCAATGTCCGTCTTGCAATTCTCTCGTTTTTATGCTAATTTTGTTAATTCGCCAGATTCTACGGTGAAAACTTTTGCTGTATTGAATTCTTTAAACGATAGAAATAAAGACTTAATCATTGAGGGTTTAGACTTAGACTTTGATAAATTGCCATCTTGGAGATTTTGGCTAGAGTATTTAGCATCTAATTCTTGTGCTAATATTTCTATTTCTGCCGATGTTAAAGTGGTGATATTTCAAGGTGTTGGCGATATGGTGGTTCATTTTTCTCAAGCCGAGCTATTCCGAGATAGAATAGAAAATTTAGAAATTCAGTATTTAAAAGAATGCGGTCATGCCCCGCACCTTAGCTACACAACACTTATTAGTAATTTTATAGATAATGAATTTAGTATTGGTTAACAGAAAGGAAGAGCAAATTGCAGATTCTAGAGTGACTATTATTGTTGTTACTTTCAATAGTGAAAAAGTTATCATCAAGTCTTTATCTAGGCTGGATTCTACCAAATATCAAATTATTGTCGTCGATAACGGCAGTAGTGATTGTTGTTGCAGATTGGCAAAAGAGCATTTTCCAAATATAAAACTGTTAGAATTGGGTAGAAATATTGGCTACGGAAGGGCTAATAATGTTGCTTTAAGAGCGGTTAAAACGGAGTTTGCTATTATTCTCAATCCAGATGCTTTGATTGATGGTGATAATATCGAGTTACTTGTAAAGGCAATGGATTGCGATAATAACATAGCAATATCGGCACCTTTATTGCTAGATGGCGATGGTAGTGGCAATTTCTTTGATGTCTCTAAAAATAAGGCAGAAAAAATCTTAAGAAATAATTTGATTGCTGAAAAGGAAGATTTTTATGTGGTAAAATATTTAATTGGTGCGGTTTTGTGCCTCAGAATGTCGGTGTTTCGCCAAATTGGCTTTTTTAACGAAAAAATATTTCTTTATTATGAGGATGATGAAATTACTTGGAGAGCGATAAAATATGGCTATAATGCGGTAATATTAAAAAATGCCGTGGCTTTTCATTTAGGTAGCGGGTCCTCAGGTTCTAGTTTAAGATTTTTATATAAAAGATTCTGGCATCGTGCATTTTCTAAATTTTGCTGGAAAGCCGAAAGGAAAGGGTTAAAACTAGCAAAAATCTCTGCCTATAAACTACTTATAATGTTTTTAATAAAATTCTTACTTAATCTGGCTTTTTTTAGAATTAAGAAAGCGGTAGAGTTTTTGGCTAGCGCCTCTGGAACATTTGCTTTTTTATTAGGGAAGGGAGCTTTTGATAAAAATGATAACCCTCGCGGCTAGTCATTTATAGATATTTAAGGAGCTATATTATACTATTTTCACTAACTAACAGCACTTTATGAAAAATTTTTATTTTCCAGTAGTTATTTTTTGAAAATAACGGCACAAATGTGAAATTTTACAAATTTCACATTGAGGTTTCCTTGCTTTGCAACAATATCTTCCGTGTAAAATCATTAAATGATGAGCTTCGACCTTAAATTTGTTGATAATATTTTTATTTAACTCTTTTTCGACGGCAATAAAGTTACTAGCTCCACTGCCTCGATAATTTTTTACCAATCCTAAGCGATTAGAAACCCGAAAAACATGAGTATCTACCGCAATAATCGGCATTTTATAGACACAATTTAAATAAACTCCCGCTGTTTTTCTGCCAACCCCCGGCAATTTACATAATTCTTCGAATTTACTAGGAATTTCTTCATTAAGACTTTCTATCAAAATGCTTGATAGCTTGATAATATTGCTAGCTTTGCCGTTATAAAGACCAAGAATTTTAATATATGATTTTAGATTATCTATTCCTAGTTGTAGAATTGCTTTTGGCGAATCTGCAACCAAAAACAACTTCTCCGTAGCTTTATTTACCATAATGTCAGTGCTTTGAGCAGACAGAATAATTGCCACCAATAGGCAGAAATTATTAGGATAGTTAAGTTCGGTTTTTGGATTTGGGTATTGTGTCGCCAGAATCGTAAAAATCTCTTCTTGGTATTTTGCCATTTTTTAAAGATTTTTAATTGCGATACTGAAATTAATTGAGGTTTGTGGCTTTAGTAAAGAGCTTTGATGGTTCTGGTTAATTGCAATTCCCGATTCTACACAGCAACCAGAATAGTTAATACTAATTCCACGATTTATATTTCTTCCGATATCCATATCTCTCCTTATGATAAAGCCAATATTAATCTTTTTACTAATTTTTACATTACTATTGACTGATGCCTGATTTGCCCTAAAACTGTTGTTGTTGTTTTGATCTATTTTTAGGTAAGTAGCATTGAATGTTAAATTCTTTAATTGTGAGTTTATTATTAGTTCGTTAATGTCGTTTTTGTAATTAGATTCATTTAATTGAAAATTGTAATTAATGTCGAATAAAGAGTTCTTGTAATAGGTTTCGCCAATAATATTAGAAGTGCTGGCATTGAAGCCTCTAATTAGAATATCTTGGTTATTATTATTTTTTCTTATTGCCTGACCTAGGGTTATGCGATATTGATGACTGTTATGAAAAACTGAAGATCTTAAGGCATAGTTAATCCTTTGTCCAACTTCATTTCTATCTAGCCCGTAGACTCTGTCGTTGACAAAAAGATTATTAACGGTTAATTCGGAATTTATGCTATCTTGATTTGGCAAAGAGCTTAAATCTTTCTTGCTACTGCTCGATAATATGCTCGCCATTGGCTCTATTCTTATGGTGCTACCTTTATGGTTTTTGACTAGAGGCAAATGCCAGTAGATCGAAGATTCTGGGCGGTAATTTTGGTATTGTTGATTTTGACCCTTATCGACAGATTGTTGATAGACATCGCCTTGAATCTTGCCGCTAAAGTTAAAAATGTTTCCGTAGATATTTGCTGGCAATTCTAGTTTTGGAGTTAGTGATAAATGTTGATAATCCTGATATTTATTGCTTAAGTTGGCATATGTAGTCTCTAAGGATAATGTTTCGCGGTTTAACAATAGGCCATGTCTTTCGAAATAAGATTTGACAATTGGTAAAACGTTGTAATTTCCTAAGCTGTTTTGATTATCGAAGTTTTCAAGTTCTTGAATTCGCACTAGCTTTGCTGAATGATATTCGTTATCTTTGATGTTATCAATATTGAAATATGATGTATTGTAGTTTAGGTAGTTAAAATAATAGTCGCGAAGGTAGTTTGCATCGGATAGCTCTTTAATATTAAAATCTAGAGCAGTGTTTTTAGTGAATTGAAAATTACCACTACTGGCAATATTCCACCTTATTTGGCTATTGGTTCTGGTTATTACTGTAAGATCGTTATTGTCTTTAACCTTATTATTAGCAACCTCGCCATTAATTTTATATAAGCCGTAGTTTGTAAAATGTCTAAATTCATTATTTAATATTAACTGATTACCAAATGGGTAAAAAATTGGGCTTGTTGTAAGGTCGTAGTTTTTTGCCAAGTTAAAGTAATATGGAACATTGAAACCTAAGCCGAATCTACTATTTCTTAAATATGATGGAGTTAAGAAGCCACTTGTTTTTTTGTTTGGTGGCAGTGGTATGGTTAATTTTGGCAAATATAATAAAGGTGTGTCATAAATTTTTATAACTACATTGTCGAATTTTGCCGTTGATTTTAACTGATTTACCAATAGTTTTTTTGCTGAAATCGTTATAAAATCCTTCTCTTTGCTCTCGATTCTTTTACTGTTATCTATTGCGGGGTTTGGGCATATTGAAAAAAAGCCACTCTCTAATAGTAGTAGGTTTTTATTGATTTTTTGACCTTTTTGCGAAGAAATATAGGAGCCGTTATTAAGTATCATCTGGATATTTTCAAAGTCGCCTTTTTGAAAACTGTTGTTAATTCTGATGTTTTTGGCAAATAAATTGCCGATTTCAACATTTTTTAGCAATATATTGTCTTGTGCCGTGATGATTTTAGTGTTTTGGTTGAAAATAATTTTATCGGAATATAATTTACCAATGTTATAGGTTATTTCTGCTTTGCCAGTTGCGGTTATTGTGGATAACTCGTTGTTAAATACTATATCATCTGCTTCGATTTTGATTGATGATTTTTTATTATGGTCTTTGTTTTCTGGGTTGTTGCTACTTAATGCTTCTGTTGTTGCAATCGTTATAGATAGTAGGAGTAATATTGCTAAATTATTAAGGTAAAATAAAAAAGCATATAATCGAGACATTATTAAATTTAAGTTTTCTTGATTACGGAGAATGTTGTTTTGCTAAATTATTTGGCTAGCTTTTTTAACCTTGATGAATTTTTTAAATAGATAGCACTAAGCATTCTTGTTAGCAATATTGAAGAGAACATTGAGGTTAAGATTCCTATTGAGAGTGTAACTGCAAATCCTTTAACGGCACCACTGCCGAATAAATATAAGAAAAAAGCCACGATTAAGGTTGTTATATTTGAGTCGACAATTGTTCTTAAGGCGTTGCTAAAGCCATATTCAAAGACTTTTAGTAGGTTTAGCTTGCGATTCACTTCGTTCCTCAGTTCTTCCTTGATTCTTTCGAAGATGAGAACATTGGCATCGACAGCAATACCCATAGTTAAAACAATACCAGCTATTCCCGGTAGGGTAAGTGTTGCTCCTATTAGAGCTAGAGCGGTTATGATAGAGCAAACATTAACTATCATACCAATATTGGCTATTACTCCAAATTTACCATAGAAGATAATCATGAATATCGCAACAAATATTACCCCAGCAATTGCTGCCATGGTGCCACTTTTAATCGAATCTGCACCTAAAGAAGGACCAACTATTTTTTCCTCGACTATTTCTAGTGGTGCAGGCAGTGCCCCGGCTCGCAATAATAAGGATATTTCGTTAACTTCTAGTGAAGTGAAAGAGCCAGTAATAACCCCAGAGCCCTGATTGATAACGGTATTAATTCTTGGTGCGGTAATTATTTGGTTGTCGAGCACTATAGCAAAAATTCTGCCAATATTGTCTTTGGTTATTTGGGCAAATTTTCTTGCCCCGATGTTGTTAAATTTAAAGGAAACAGCTGGAGCTCCTTCGAAATAGGTCGGTTGTGCATCTACGAGTAAATCTCCACTCAATATTACTTGTTTTTCTATTATAATTTGATTACCGCTTTGATCGGTTAGCTTCTCTTCATTTGTTGAGATATTTTGTTTTTCGCTAACAAAATGGAAGGTCATTTTTGCTGTTTTCCCAATAGCATTTTTTAATTCTTGATTGCTGTTTACTGCATTATATTTACCTTCGCCTTCGTAATGAGGGACTTGCAGTAATATGTAGTGATCTCCTTGTGCATGAATTATTGGCTCTTTAGTGCCGTTCTCATCGATTCTTCTGCGAAGAATTTCCGATGATTGTTGGATTAGTTTGTTTTTGATTTTGATAATTTGGCTATCACTAAAATAGATAATTATATTTTGGTTCTGCTCTTCTATTTCTAGGTTGCTGTTAATGGACTTAACGATATTTTTTATTTCTTTAAGATCTTTTGGGTCGAGACTTTTAATGGCGATTTGATTTTTGCTGGTAATGATTGGGCTGGCCTTGATGATTTTTTGCCTCAATTCGTTTTTTAACTCTTCTTGAATATTTGCGATTTGCTCTTTTAGGTGGTAGTCTGAATCTACTTTAATGAGCAGTTGCGAGCCTCCTTGTAAGTCTAGACCTAGGGAGATTTTTTTTAGTGGTAAATTAGAAAGTAAGGGGTGTTTTGGGAAAAAAGACGGCAGAGAGAACATTATTGTAAAAAGAGCTACAAAACTAATGATTAAAATTTTAGTTTTTGAAAAATTTAACATTTTTAAATGGATTTATAGGTAGAAGTTACTGCATTATTTAACATGTGAGCTACTTATTATTTTTTGCCTTTTTGCTGATTTTCTGAGGTTTTAGAGCCTTTTTTTCTAAGTTTAGGTTGTTGATTATTGCACTTTTTAATATTGTTATTTTTACATCGTCGGCAATTTTTAACTCGATGAAGTCTTCTTTAGAGCCTTCTTGATTGATTTTTACCGCAGTTACAACCCCAACTATTCCAGAATTTGTGATAACTTTTTCCCCAACTTTTGTTTGATTTACTAGTTCCTGATGGTCTTTTTGCTTTTTAATACTTGGTCTTATTACCAGAAGATAGAATATTATAAATACAGCAATCATTGGAAAAAAGCTAACTATATCGAAGCTTTTATTTTGAGATTTTATTGTATTTTCTTTGTTTACCACTACTTCTTTACTTGTCGTTAATGATGTAGTGTTTTCTTGAGCTTTTACCTCGTTGATAAAAAGTAAATTATTAGCAAGCATTTTAAATAAAGAATTATTTTTTAGAGATTGATTTGCTTTTTTAGCAGAAATATTTATTTAACTAAGTGTTTTTCCCTAGTTTGTTGTTGCTAAATTGCTTTAGAGCCTTAGATAATTAAAGCCCTATTCATTTAGGTTTTTTAGTTTAGCTTGATAGTTTTTGTTCTTTAAACTCTACGTGTTTTCTTACTACGGGATCGTATTTACGGAAGATCATTTTTTCTTGTTTTTGTTTTGGATTTCGTCTGGCGAGGTAGAAAAAGCCAGTTCCTGCACTGCTAACCATTTTAAATAAGATTGAGGATCTTTTTGCTTTTGAGGTTTTTTTTGAAGAAGCCATTTTATTTTGTGTTCTATTTAATAAAAGCGATAAAGTAGATTGATCGTTAGAAACAGATAATTAAAATGCTTTATTTTAGTAAGTGTTTCTAATGATTGTGCCTGAATTTGTGATTTTCGCAATTGATTCATTGCTTAATAAAAATTTTAACAAAGAATAGGCTTGATATTTTTTTAGTCAAGCACTTATTTAGAAAAATTATCTGATCGCTATTGATTTAATTAGCTATTTTAATTGACATTAAAAAATAATAATAAACAATTTCTAGATTTATTGCAGTTATTATATATAGGTTGTTTAGCTTTGTTTTAGATGCTGAAAATCGATTTATATAACGATTACACGGCAAATATTTTGCAGAAATTTTAACATATTTTTCGGTTTTGTAATATTTTTCAACAATCACTCAAAAAGTCAAAAAAGCTATGAATCAAGATCCTCTAAACAATAGTTATCATAAAAATTTTGCCACTCTAGAACTGCCCGATGGTAAGAAAATTAACCTTCCAATTCAAAAAGCCTCAGTTGGTCAGGATGTTATCGATATAACTAATCTTTACAAAGAAACGGGAATGTTTACTTACGATCCGGGTTTCTTATCTACCGCTTCTTGCGAATCTAGAATTACTTTTATTGATGGCGATGCTGGTTTATTACAGCATTCTGGCTATTCAATAGAAGAGTTGGCGAATCATAGTGAATATCTGGAGGTGGCTTATTTATTGTTAAATAGGCAGTTGCCAAACATTACTCAATATCAAGAATTTAAAAATAAAATCAAAGCCCAGATGTTGGTTCATGAACAGCTAACGGTTCTTTATCGTGGCTTTCCTAGAAAGGCTCATCCAATGGCAATTATGGTTGGTGCCGTTGCCTCTCTTTCTGCTTTTTATCACGAAAATGTTGATGTTAGACAAGAGCAAGGTCGTTTTGATGTTGCTTACAAAATTATCGCGAAAATGCCAACTTTGGCTGCGATGGCCTATAAATATTCGATTGGCGAGCCAATAATATACCCAAGTCACGATCTTGGTTTCGCGGAAAACTTCTTACATATGCTTTTTGCCAAACCGACCCATAAAATTAAAATTAGCCCAACAATTTCTAAAGCGATGGAGATGATATTCATTCTTCATGCCGATCATGAGCAAAATGCCTCTACTTCAACGGTTAGGCTTGCTGGTTCTTCTGGCGCCAACCCTTTTGCCTGTATTGGTGCTGGCATTTCTTCGCTTTGGGGGCCTGCGCATGGCGGAGCAAATGAGGAAGTGATTGAAATGTTGCAGGAAATTGGCACTAAAGATAGAATACCGGAATATATCAAGAAAGCAAAAGACAAAAACGATCCATTCAGATTAATGGGCTTTGGGCATAGGGTTTATAAAAACTACGATCCTCGTGCTGCGGTTTTAAAAAATGCTTGCGACCAAGTTCTGGAAGAGCTTGGGGTAAAAAACGATCCTCTTCTTAATATTGCAGTCGAGCTAGAAAAAATCGCTTTAAATGACGATTATTTTATCTCAAGAAAGCTTTTTCCTAATGTTGATTTTTATTCGGGCATTATTTATAAAGCCTTAGGTATTCCAACATCGTTATTTACAGTAATTTTTGCCGTTGCCCGTTCTGCTGGTTGGATTTCTCAATGGAAAGAGATGATAGAAGACCCTTGTTTTAGAATAGGCAGACCAAGGCAACTCTACAAAGGAGAGACCGCCAGATCATATGTTTCAATAGACAACAGATAAAATATACCTTAATTATGTCATTATCAAATAAATACTTGCTAGTTTGTGAAAAATATTTTTAGTAAAATCTTAAATATTGGTGCACCTAAAAGAATAGCCGCAAGTTTCCCAGATCAAGATTTCTTGCCCTATGTTGCCCATTACAATTCCGAAACGATAATTAATAAAAACGGCGAGTTAATGCAGACCATTAGAGTGGTTGGCTTGCCGAAAGATGCATCGTTCGAGAATTTTGCTAATTTAAGAAATGTTGTTAGAAAATCTATTGCTAATAATCTCGACAAAATATCCACAAAAATAGAAAAAGAAAATATTGCCTTTTGGTTTCATACAATTCGTCGCAGTAAAAATATTAGATCTAACCCCGATGAAGTGACAAATTATTTTGCCAGATATGTTGATGATAAATGGAACGAAGAATCTCTGTGGGAAAAGCAATTTGTTAACGAATTTTATATCACAATTGTGATTGGTGGTCTCGATTATTCTATTCGTAACTTAAAAGCCTTTCTGGGTTCTTTCTCGAAAAATAATGTTTTTAAGGTGCATCAGAGCCACCTCGATAAATCGTTAAAAATCCTAACCAGCTTAACCGATTCGGTCTTAGAAGATGTTAAAATATTTGGGGCAAAAAAACTTTGTATTTATGAATGGGAAGGTGTGTTATATTCTGAGCAGATGCGATTTTTTAGCAAAATTGTTAATTTATCTCAAGATCGCTACCCCCTTGGCTTTAAAGATATATCATATGATTTAGTTCGTTCTAAAATTGCCTTCGGAGATAGGGAAATAGAGGTTCACAGTCTAGAAGACAAAAATTTTGCTGCAATTTTATCGATAAAAGAATATCAGGAAACAAAAATTGCCAATATTGACAACATAATGAGGTTACCAATTCAGTTTATAATTACTCAATTTTTTGATTTAAATATCAATCAAAAAGAGCTTGAGCAATATGAATATCAAGACTACATCCTTAAAATTAGTGGCGATGAAGAATTTAGAGAGATTTCTGGTATTAAAGAATTTTTTACTGGCTTAAGAGATGGTGATAAGCCAAAATACAGCTCTTCCCAAACCACAATTATGGTTATTTCGAACGAATTTGAAAAATTAAAAACCGATCTAATTAAAATTAACGATCTCCTTTCTGCTATCGGTCAGCTGGCAATTCGTGAGGAATTGTTTTTGGAGCATTGTTTTTGGTCTCAATTACCAGGTAATTTTTATACCGTGGCAAGAAAAAAAGTTGCAAATATTAAAAATATAGCTGGATTCGCTTGTCTTAATAGTTTCCCTAGTGGTAGCTTTGCAGGAAATGCTTGGGGAAGTGCCTTAACCATTATGCGAACAATCATCGATACCCCTTATTTCTTTAATTTTCACTATCTTAATAATGGCAATAATTTAATCGTTGCCGATATTAATAATAAACAAAGTTATCTAATTAATTTTCTAATAACTCAATCCTCAAGATTCAACCCCAGAATCTTCTATTTTACTAATAGTAGTTCGTCTTTACCAGTAACTAAAGCGATCGATGGAGATTTTTACAATGTGCAAAATTTAATTAAAGAAAAATCGATAGATTTGTTTAATTATAGCAGTGCAAAAACTCATAACTTAATATTAACAGAGTTATTGATCTCTTTTGTTTACAGCTTAATATCGGAACAGCAGTCTCAATCTTTGCTCTCGGAGCTGAAATTTGCAGAGGTTATCATCAAGGATTCGGCAATATTTAAGAAAATTAATAGCTTTACAGATGTGGTAGAGTTATTTAATCGTGGCGAAACTAGAAATTTGCATCAGGCATTAACTAACAACTGGATAAAAGGCAATTTTGCTAATATTTTCAATACTGCAAATGATTTAGAAAAGGATAAAAAGAACCCAATTAATTGGCAAAAAAGATTCTTAACCTTTAATTTTGAAGAAACCTACAGTAAGAAAGACTTAACTGTGCCAATATTAATCAATTTAATGTCCTTTGTTATCGAGAACTCTTTTAACGATAACGAGCCAAAAATTATTGTCTTAGATTCAGTTACCGATCTTTTTATCGATAAATCGAGCTTAAAATTATTATCATTAATAACGAAAATTGCTAAAGATGCCAATGTTGTCATTCTTGCTTCATATTACGATCGCAACGATTTGCCAAAATTTGTCGACATTAAACAAGTCTTTGGCAGTTTTGCAAATGAAATTTATGCAATAAATAGCTATGTTAATGCTAATCACAAGAATGTTTTTCGTCTAAGTGATGAAGAATTTTCGGCCCTGCAACAAATGGAAGACGACAACTACTTCTTATTAAAATACGGTCAAACCTCACTTATGGTTAGTGCAATGATTAACAACAATCGAGATTTGGCTGAGTTCATCGAAGGGAGCCCTACTGCCGTAATGATTACCGAAGAGATTTTGGAAGATATCGCTAAAGTTAAAGGTGGCAAACCTTTTTCTTCGGATGAATGGGTTGGTGATGCAATTAATATCTTAGGAGAAATCCATCAAGAGGAACATAAATCAATGGTCGAAGAAGAAAGAAAAAGAAAGGTCGCAGAGCAACAAAGATTACAAAAATTTGATACCGGCATCTAGCGTAAAATATTTATCTCAATTATAAATAGCCTCAATTATAAAATTGCTATTTAAACAATGCAACATTACAACATTAACAAAATCAACATTGCGGAGCTTTATTCTTGGGACGGTCTAGAGTCTTTTAATCAAAAATTTCTTAAATTTTTAACTACTAATTTCCCTAATTTAGCTAATAATAATTTTATTGAGCTAAAAAATAACATCGACAAAAATTTGAAATACCAAGATCGCAAATTGTTTCTTGATTTAGCTTTGGCAATAGAGGATTTTCTAGTTCAGTTTTTTTTAATTGAGAAAGAGATAGATTCATTAAAAACTAAGCTAGCAGAATCTAATATAATTTATCGAGCAAAACGAGATTTCGTTCAAAGATGTGTTGCAAAAAAATATCTTAATTTAGAATTTCACAATAGTTTTAACGAAGATTTCTGGACTAATTTTAATTACCAAGACCTACTTTTAGATTTAGATATCGATTGCAACCTAGATATATCTGGGCTGGAAATGGCATTGTCAAAAAAAATTATTAATATCTTAGATGTTAATGCCAATGTTTTTGAGAATTTAAAATCGTCAAATTTATCTAATAATTCCAATAAATACCACCAAAAAGATTCTTTTATTAACGAAGGATGCACCAGATCGCATAGTCATTTAGCGGAAAGGCTGGTGCTTTATAGTATCTGGGCATTATCAAGTGCAAGTGGTATCAAATTTCATCGCAGAGGTACATTATTTAAACTGCCACAAAAAATTGACTACCAAAAACTTATACCAGAAAAGATAGAATTTAAAAAAAGATTAGGCTTTAGTTTAACTACCGAAAGCACTGCTGTGGATTTTGCAGTCGATCAGGCTCGATATTGCATTATTTGCGATAAACAAGGCAAAGACTCTTGTTCAAAGGGTTTATTTGACAAGGAAAACAAGATTACAAAAGACTTTTTTGGAGCAAATCTAGCTGGTTGCCCTCTAGAGCAGAAAATATCTGAAATGAATTTGCTATATTCTCAGTCAAAAATAATTGCCGCTTTAGCATTGATTTGCCTTGATAACCCCCTAGTAATAGCTACTGGAAATAGAATTTGCAACGATTGTAGCAAGTCTTGTATTTTTCAGAAGCAAGATGCTGTTGATATTCCGCAGATCGAGAGCAAGATTATTGAGCAAATATTAGCTTTGCCATATGGCTTTGAAATTTACTCGCTGTTAACAAAATGGAATCCGTTAAATTTCAACAAACCAACAATTGCTAAATATTCTGGTAATAGAATTATGACGGTTGGGGCAGGGGTTTCTGGCTTTACCTTGTCGCATTACTTATTAAATGCTGGGCATTTAGTATTGTTGGTTGATGGTTTAAAAATCGACAATATTGACGAGATTTTAAATTTAAGCGGTAGAGAAAGCCTATACGAACCTCCTGCAAATATATTGAGCTTCAAGCCAATAAAAGATGTTGCTAAAATTATGCCAAACCTTGAGAATCGTAGCATTAGCGGTTTTGGTGGTGTTGCCGAATATGGCATTACCGCTCGCTGGAATAAAAATTTTCTTACAATTATTCAAATAATGCTATTACGTCGTGCCAATTTTGCCATGATTGGCGGTATTAGATTTGGCTCGACAATAGACGATATTCTAGCCTTTAATTTTTATAAATTCGACCATATCGCTTTGGCTTTGGGGGCGGGTAAGCCAAAAATTGCTAAATTTCCTGATTATAATTTTGCTAAGGGAATGAGAATGGCATCGGATTTTCTTATGAATTTGCATCTTGGCGAAGCTTTTAAGCAAGATATTTTTAGCAATTTGCAAATTAGAATGCCAGCGATTGTTCTTGGTGGGGGCTTGACCGCTGTTGATAGTGCATGCGAGATAATGTCTTATTATCAAAGGCAAGTAAAGAAATTTGCAATAAAAACCAAGGAAATCATTGCTAAAATTGGTGAAAAATCTTTTTGGGATAGTTTGAGTTTGGAGCAAAGTCAAATAGCCCGAGAGTTCTTGCAACATGCTTCTTGCGAAGATTTGCAAAAATATTTACAAGACAATAAAATGGTAACCCTTGCTTATCACAAGAAAATCAATCTTAGCCCTGCCTATCGCAATAATCACAAGGAGCTAATTGAGGCAATTGCCGAGGGGGTTAACATTGAAGAAGAAGTTGTTGTTCTTTCGGTCGAGGTCGATAGTTTTGAGAATTTAACGGCAGTTAATGTTGAGAAATTTGATAGCCAACTACAAGCAAAATCTTGCTTCAAGAAAGATTGTCGTAGTTTATTAATTGCATATGGCACCGAGCCAAATATTACAATTGTTACTACAGATAAAGTCTTAATTCCGCTAGAGAGAATTTCGGAGAGAACTCCAGAGAAAACCGCTAAAATAGCAGATAGCGATAAAGAAAAAGAAGGTTTTCAATATTTTGCAAATAGCAAATCGCCAGAAGTTTTGGCAACCTTAGTCGAATTTAAAGGAAAAGAATTTAATTTTATTACTAAATTTATTACAGAAACTGGGCAGTCAATTAGTTATATTGGCGATTTACACCCCGATTTTAATGGCAGTGTTGTAAAAGCAATGGCTAGTGCTAAATTGGCGGCAAGGCAAATCGAAGAATTATTACCGCTTAGAAACAACATTACTATCCAAGAAGAGAGGGTGAAGAGTTTAGATTACCATCATTTTTTCTCGATAATATTTAAAGATTTTGTGCCAAAAATTGTCTCGATATTGCCACGAAATTCCAAGGTTAGCGAATTGATTATCTGCTCTCCTTTACTTACTCGCAACAGCAGTATTGCACAAATATTTAATTTTAAAAATCTGCGACATCTCGATTTTTCCTTTAATCAAAAAGATGGCAATATAAAAGATAGCGATATTAATTATCGCCTTAAAACCAAAAATGTCCCGATGACATTGCTAGATATCGATTACAGCAAGAATTATCTACATTTTATGATTTTAAATCAGGGGTTTTCAACTAATTTCATTAACTCTTATCTTGGAAAACAGCTTAATGTGCCGTGTTTTTTAATGGGGCCGGGTGGCGGAGATTGGCAATTTCGTTCCGCAACCAAGAATTTATTACTGGCAAGCGATCGGGGCAATCAGTCTATTGTGGCAATTGCTAAAAGCTTAAAAGAGAAAAAAGGTGAAAATACTATTTTATTTAATTTTCAGCCTTATCAGACACTGCAAGATATTATGGCAATATTAGAATTTGCCAAAGAGGTTATAATTTGTAATTATAACGAAGTAAGTTATGGTAATGGTTTAATTGCCGAATTGCAAAATAAGAATGTCGATATAAATATCTCGTTTTATCGTAATAATGTTGCCTCTTATCTTAAAGAAATTGCTGAGAATAGCGATGTTATTAGGGCAAAAATGCTAGAAATTGGCTATGTTTTTGCTATCGGCAATCAAGACTTTCTTTGGGAAATTTCGCAAATTTATCGCGCGGATTTAAAAAATATATTGGCAACAGATCACCTAGCAATTGCCAGTATCAATGCCCCAATGCAATGTATGATGAAGGGTATTTGTGCAACTTGCCTACAAAGAAGAAAAACCAGCAACGACGAATGGGAATATTTTTATTCTTGTGCTAGTCAAGATCAGTCCTTGGCAGATTTCGATTTTCGTCAATTAAAATGGCGGTGCGAACAAAATAACCTACTCGCCAAGGTAAATCAATTAGCATTAGTTTATCGAAATTAGCAATTCTGGCGATTCGCTAATATTAAAGCTAGTAACATTGCAGACATTTTTTAGATCGTCGATAAAGTTTTGTAAAATTCTAGCATTATCTGGGTTGCAACCAATATTTACTGTTGGAATTGTGGTCTTTAGCGATAGATTATTTTCCGATTTCCATTTTCGGACCCTTGCGATGATTTCAAAGGTTATTTCTCCGCCGGCTTTGAGATCTGCCAATTCGCTCTTCGTAATAGTTAAATTATAAGCTTTGGCGCAATTGCCAAGGGCATTTATTGAGTTATTTTTGGCAAATTCTTCTGTAAATAGGGTGCTGTAAATTTCTTCGCATAAATGAGGAGTAAATGGAGCAAAAAGTTTTAAAATATTTTCAAGGCAATATTTAAGAGTAGTGATGGCACTTTGCTGTTGATTAGCGATTAATTGCTGTTCTTCTGGTGATAATTGGTTATTTAAGAGGTTTTCTGCCCATTTTTCTGCCTTTAGCCCGTAGCTACGAACTTTACAAATTTCAAGGTAATTGTCGCAGAAGTCGTTCCAAAAAAAGTTTTCGACAATTTCGCGGGCTTTGGCATAAGCAAAATTAGTAAATTCTTGCTCGTAACTTTTGATTGTTTGGTTTAATTTGTGCAAAATTAATAAATCGAAACTGCAAAACACTTTAGCATTAATATCTATAACATCAAAGTTCATCGAAGAGAATTTGGCAGCATTAAAAATTTTGGTAAGAAGTTTCTGCCCAATCTTAAAAACGTCTTCACTATAAGCGGTGTCTGCACCAAGGTGCGAAGTTGCGGCCCAATAACGGACGACATCGGAGCCTTTTTCTTCTATTAAGGATTGTGGAGTGATAACATTGCCCTTAGATTTGCTCATTTTAGTTTTGTCGGAAGCAAGGCACCAGCCAGAAATCATTAGATTCTGCCACGGCAGAACCCCAAGATGGAAATTTGCTTTAACAATAGTATAAAATGCCCAAGTTCTAATAATTTCATGTGCCTGCGGTCTTAAATCGGCAGGAAATAGCTTATTAAAGCTGTTATTAGTTGAAAAGTTAAATTTGTCGTTAATTCCTTTGGCGGTAATTTGTGGAGTTAAAGAAGATGTTGCCCAAGTGTCCATAATATCTGTTTCGGCAATAACTTCTTCTGCATCATAGCCTAAAGGTAAATCGACTGCCGGGTCTACGGGCAGTTGAGATTGGCTTGCAATAATCACTTTTCCTTCTTCACCCTTTCTTTTAGAAAACCACAACGGGAATTTAACACCAAAAAACCTTTGGCGAGATATGCACCAATCCCATGCAAGCCCTTCTATCCATTGCTCTAGCCTGATTTGCATATATTCAGGAAACCATTTGGCTTGCTTAACCTTGCTTTGCAACTCTTCCTTGTGATTTAGGATTTTAATAAACCATTGTGATGTTGGCAATATTTCAATAGGGACTCCAGATCTTTCGGCACATTTAACAATATGGATTATGGCGGTTTCTTTGGTTAATTTATTTGCCTCTTTAAGTTTGTTGATATTTTTTTCCTTGGCTTCTTTAATGCTAAGATCGTTGATTTTACCGTTTTGGCTAAGGATTATTTTTAGCGGTAATTGATGTTTTCTCCACCACCTGATATCTGTTTCGTCGCCAAAAGTGCAACACATTACCGCCCCAGTTCCTTTGTCTATTTGCACGAGCTGGTCGGCGATTATTGGTATTTCTTGATTATTGATTGGGTTAATGGCGGTGCTACCTGTTAGCCCTTCGTTATTAGCATTTAACTCTTTTGTGATTAACGATTTAAATCTTTCGTCGTGAGGATTTATCATGATTGCAACACAGGCTTCGATTAATTCTGGCCTTGTTGTCATTATTGTTAGATCTTGCTTATTTTGCGATAGTTGAAAGTTAATTTCATACATTTTGCCTTCGATTTCCTTGTCGATTAGGTCTGCCTGAGCTAAAGCGGTTTTGTCGGCAATGTCGAAAAATACTGGTTCACTCTTCTTTTCGACAAGATTTTTCTCGAATAAATCGATAAAAGAAGCCTGAGATATTTTCTGGACTTCTGGCGAAATGGTTTGATATTTTAAATTCCAATCTACCGAGAGGGCAATTGAATTAAATAGGTTTTCGAATTGTTCTTCGGCATCAAAAACCACCTCTTTGCACTTGGCAACAAAAGAGCCTTTGCCGTTTTTTTCTTCGTAGATACTGGCCTTTTCGCCAATAATTTTTTCGACCAATCTTTCTGTTGGTAGACCGTTGTCGTCGAAACCAATAGGATAGCAAATATCTTTGCCCTGCATCCGCCAAAAACGGGCAATGAAATCTGCCTGAGTGTAGGAAAATATATGCCCCATGTGCAATAAGCCAGAAACCGTTGGCGGTGGAGTATCGATAACAAAGGTTTTGTCTCGCGGTTGGTTATTGTTAAAAGAATAGATTTTATGATCTTGCCAGTATTTTTGCCATTTCTTTTCGTTAATTTGATGTTGATATTTTGCGGGCAACTGATTTGGTTTTATATTTTCTGCCCTTGGGTTTTCTGCCCTTGGGTTTTCTGCCCTTGGGTTTTCTGCCGTTAGATTATTTGCAGTTAGATTTTTTTGTTGAGTTGTCATGAGTTGATTCAGAGTGGTTTTAATTAGACATTTCGAGCATTTTAATCAATGGCTTCTTGGCATCTGCAATTTCTTGGTCGCTAAGCTCTATTAGACCGCCAAATGGCGAGTTGTTGCCGTATTTTAATACTGCATAGATTTTTTCGATATTATTTAATTGCATATGGGGGCAATTATTGCAAAGGGTGCAACCTGCACTGTCGATAAATTTGCAATCGTAAAATTTACCATCTGGATTGCCTTTTTTCATTTGGTGCAAGATTTGCGGCTCGGTCAGGACGATAAATTCTTTTCCTTGGTGGTCTTTAGTAAATTGCAACAAGGAAGAAGTCGAGCCAATGTGATTGGCATAATTTAGTAAATGCTCTGGACATTCGGGATGGGCGATAATTAGGGCATTTGGATGGGCCACGGAAAGCCTGATTAACTCTTTTTCGCTAAATTGTTCGTGAACCATGCAACTGCCATTCCATAAAATTAGTTCTCGATTAGTCTTTTTTGCAAGATATCTGCCAAGATGTTGGTCTGGGGCAAAGATAATCTGTTGTTCTGGCGGTATTTGATTAATGATTTTTTCGGCATTGCTCGAAGTGACGATTATGTCGGACATTGCTTTGATTTTTGCAGAGCAATTAATATAGCTAATAACTATTGCCTGCGGATAGCGATTCTTGAAAATTTGAAATTGCTTTGGCGGGCAAGAGCTTTCTAGGCTACAGCCAGCATTAAAATCTGGGATTAATACATCTTTTTCTGGCGATAATATTTTGGCAACTTCGGCCATAAATTTTACTCCGCAGAATAAGATCTTTTGAGCTTTGTTATTGGAAGCTTTGCGAGATAAGTCTAGCGAGTCGCCAATGAAATCTGCGAGGTCTTGTATAGTGCTATTTTGGTAGTAATGGGCAAGAATTATGATGTTTTCTTGTTCCTTGATTCTGTTAATTTCTGCGACAAGGTCGATTTTGGCAGTTTCTTTTTTAAGTTCTTCGATTGAGATCTTGCTTTTGTTGTTGTTAATATTGGCTTGAATTGACATATCTAATTTATTAAATTTTAAAACCAATAATATCGTGAATATTTTGCAGTTGTTGATTAGCAAATATCGAGGCTTTTTTACTACCTTCGCTAATTATTTCTTTGATATATTGAGGTTCTTGAAGAAGTTGGTTAATTTTGGTGCGAATTGGTGCTATTTTTGCGATTATTACTTCGGCAAGATCGTTCTTAAATTTAGCATATCCAAGATTTTGATATTTATTGGCAATATCTTGCGGGTTTTCGCCATTCAAGGCTGAAAAAATATTGATTAAATTGTCGATTTCGCTCTTGCTGTTGGTGTATTCTATGATTCCGCTAGAATCGGTTTTAGCTTTTTTGATTTTTTTAATTATCAGATCGTCGCTGTCGCAAAGATTTATTCGAGATAAATCGCTAATATCGGATTTGCTCATTTTTTTACTGCAATCTTGCAAAGACATAATTCTGGAGTTCGACTGCATAATTAAAGGCTCGGGTACCTTAAAATATTCTGTTTGATATAAGTGGTTAAAAGCAACAGCAATATCGCGGGCTAATTCAAGATGTTGCTTTTGATCTGCCCCAACTGGCACAAAATTGGCATTATAGAGCAAAATATCGGCCGCCATTAATACTGGGTAGGCAAAAAGCCCAAGATTTTCGTTATTTGATTGCAGTCTTTTCTCTTTGAATTGAGTCATGCGATTAAGCCAGCCAAGCGGTGTGATGCAAGATAACAGCCAAGCTAATTCGCTATGGGCAGATATTTTACTCTGTAAAAAAATTGTAATTTTTAGCGGATCGAGCCCACAAGCTAAATAAGTTGCGATTGTTAGCTTTATGTCGTTGTTAAGATTGGTGGATTTTTGAGGAATAGTAATGGCATGTAAATTCATGATACCAAAAAAACATTGGTAATCGTTTTGCATTTTGAGCCAATTGCCAATTGCTCCCAAGTAATTACCAAGATGCAAATTGCCATTTGGTTGAGCCCCAGACAAGACAACTTTCAAGGCAATTTTGTTGTCTAGATTCATGTTATTATTTGTGGTGTTGCTAATGCCAGAATTCATAATGTTGTTACAATATTTTGCTTAATTAATCGATGAGTTTTAAGTATCTTGATAGAATTTTATTTTTCAACAGCTAGACCAAATATTATTTTACTGATTTTGTTAAAAAGTTTTTTCAAATTTTTTGCGGATAAAAATTGCCGTAAAATTCAGCAAAATTAACATAATTAGCAAGAAAATAATTGCGGCAGCGGTTTTTTCGGCAAAGCCAAGATCTATGCTGTCCGACCAAAGATAGATTTGCACCGGTAGTGCCGTGGCTGGTTGCATAAAATTTGTTGGTAAGTCGATAATAAATGCCACCATTCCTATCATAAGCAGAGGTGCAGTTTCGCCAATTGCCCGTGAAACCGCTAATATTGTGCCTGTCATAATGCTTGGAATAGACAGTGGAAAAAGGTGATCGGTAATTAGTTGGCTTTTCGATGCCCCAATGCCAATTGCAGCATCGCGAAGATGTTTTGGAATGGATGATATTGCACTGCGAGTTGCAATGATAATAATTGGCAATACTAGCATTGCTAGAGTAATACCTGCCACCAAAGAAGATGCTCGGGGTAGGTGCATTATTTGTAAGTAAAAGGCTAAACCTAGAATGCCGTAAATAATTGATGGAATGGCGGCAAGATTATTAATTGAAATTTCTAGAAAATCGATAAATTTATTTTTAGGAGCAAATTCTTCGAGGTAAAAAGCCGACATTACTGCAATTGGAAAAGTGATGATAAGGCAAATAAATATAATGGCTAAAGAGCCAAATAAGCTGTTAAAAATCCCGACATTTTCTGGGTTAAGGGAATCGCCACCTTTTAAAAATTGCCAATTAACAGTGGTTTTTATTTGTTTATCATTGATTAAATTTAAAATTAGTTGGATTTGCTGTTTGTTTAGGCCTTGTCCGTTGCGATATTTAAAAAATAGATCGACTTTCGACGAAGCAGTAAGCCAAATTTGATGATTTGTTGCAGATTGATTTTTGAGAAAATCTGCACTTTTGTGATATTTGGCAATTTCTACTAGGGCATTTTTGCTAATTAATTGAAGAAAAATATCGATTGAGCATTGGCAATCTTTTAATTCGGCCGAGAATCCTGATTTTATTGAGTTGCTTAGGATTGATCTGTAATATTCTATGGTTGTGTTATTGTCTTCTTCCTTGTTAATTTCTAGCTTTAAGGCGATTTTAGTAGTGAAGAAAGATTTGTAGCCCTTATGACAAATAGTTACCAAAATAACCAACAAAAAAGCCAAAGTGATAATGTTAGACATTTTGGCAATTATTGAAAATAGCCTTTCCTTCTTGTGTCTAAGTTTTAAATTAGCACTAATTTCTAGAGTATTTTTGTTGTTAAAATTGTTAACAACCTCTTCTTTGCTTGATTGTTTATTAGCCATGTTTTTTTTTGTAATTTTTTATAATCGACAAAGCAAGAATATTAAAGCCAAAGGTTATTGCAAATAAAATAAAAGCCAAGGCAAAAGCGGCAAGGGTTTTTGGGCTATTAAAATGTTGATCGCCAGTAAGTAAGCTAACTATTTGGGCTGTGGCAGTGGTAACAGAATTAAGGGGGTTTATGGTCATTTTTGCGGTAAGACCTGCGGCCATAACCACAATCATTGTTTCGCCAATTGCCCGCGATATTGCTAATATTATTGCTCCGGCAATATTTGGCATTGCTGCCGGAATAATAACTTTGCAAATCATTTCTGATTTTGTACTACCCATTGCCAAAGCCCCTTCTTGCAAAGCTTTTGGCACAGACCTAATTGCATCGTCTGTTAAAGATAAAATAAAGGGAATTATCATTACACCCATAACAATACCTGCGGCAAGAGCGCTTTCTGCTTCTATTGCAACATTAAAATTAGCAAAAAAATTTTTTAGCATCGGGCCAATAAATATTGCGGCAAAATAACCATAAACCACTGTTGGCACTCCCGCCAGTATTTCGATGGTTGGCTTTAAGAAATTTCTGTGGTTTTTGTTACAATAAAAACATAGGTTAATTGCCCCCATGATGCCAATAGGTATTGCAATAGCAATAGCGACAAGGGTTATTATTAATGTTCCTAATAATACGGGCAGGGCCCCAAAAACTGCATCGCCAAGATTCTGTTCGCTATTTATTGCTACTTGCGGATTCCATTTGGTGCCAAGGATAAAGTCGAAAAAATTAATTATTTTAAAAAAGGCAAAAGCCTGCCTAACTATTGAAAACATTATAGCAATAGTGATAATAATGCCAACAGAGGCGCTAATTAATAGGATGATTTTAAAGTATTTTTCGAGATGTTTTTTGGCATTAAAATTATTGTAATATGCTATTAATAGATGGTAAAGAGAGAATATGGCACATAAAGATAAGATAGTTTTTATTGCTAAATCGATATTGTTAAGAAATATTAAGAATACCGCACTCAAAGACCAAATGATAAGGCAGTAGCTATAATGCAGGGGTAGGGAGCTAAATTTAACAATAACAAGCTTTTTCCTTGCCTGAGAAATTATTTGCTCTTTGCCTATTTTGCGGTGCAATAAGATGGATAGTAATATTGTAATAATTGCAAGAGTTAAAGTACTAATCATTTATTGAAATGTTGTTCAATTTACTTTGTTGCATTTTATCGAAGATATTATTTAGTGCCTGTGGCACTTGTTGTATCTGGAATTTTTGTTCTACTGCCGGGTTTTACTGGTGGAATCGATTCTAGATAAGGAGGGATTTTATTAGCCTCAAAGCTTTTTATTTCTAGATTTAATAATGATATTATTGGAACATTAAGCTTTTTACTAATTTCTTTGTCGTTGCTACGATCGATAAGGCAAGCTTCGGCAATCACTTCCGCCCCAAATTCTTGAGCGATTTTAAAGGTTTCAAGCGATGATTTGCCAGTTGTTATGACATCTTCCACTACCAAAACTTTTTGTTTCGGTAGAAGTTCAAAACCTCTTCTTAATTTGAATATTCCATCGACCCTTTCACAAAATATTGCTTGCAAACCAAGTTGCCTTGCCAATTCATAGCCAACAACAACACCACCCATTGCAGGGGAAAGAATAATGTCGAAACTGTTAGGTTGAAAGTTTTGGCGAATTTTTTCGGCAAGTAGAGAGCAGATAAGCGAGCTTCTTTGTGGGTCGGATAGTAGCTTTGCACATTGAATATAGCGATCGCTATGAAGACCAGAAGATAATATAAAGTGTCCTTCTAATATTGCTTTTGCTTCGATAAACTGATTTATGACGTCTTGATTAGAATATTGTTTCATTAATAACTTATTATTAATTTTTCATTTAATTAATTTGAAATATTGCTTCAACCTCTACCGCAACTCCAAATGGTAAAGATCCGCAACCTACCGAAGCCCTAATATGCTTACCTTTTTCGCCAAAAATTTTAACCATTAGATCTGATGCTCCGTTGGCAACTTCTGAATGTTGAGTAAAATTTGGTTCGGCATTAATAAAAATTGACAATTTAACACATTGCTTGATGTCTTCTAGGGTAATGTTTTTGCTATTGCAGGCTGATTGTAGTTGTGCTAAAACATTTATGGCACAATATTTTGCAGCTTCTTTTGCTTGTTCTGTGGTAATGGTTTCCCCTACTTTCCCAAGAAAAGATATTTTGCCGTCTATTGTGGGTAATTGCCCAGATATGAAAATTGTTTTTTCTGTGATAGTGAAACCGACATAATTAGCAACAGGAGCTGATGCTGTGGGGATTGTAATATCTAGTTCAACTAGTCTTTGAGCGATAGCAGTGAGAGTCATGATATCGATATTAATTGTTAATTAGATTATAGGATAGCAATTTCATAATTAGGTGAATTGTGGCAATTTCGCAGATTATTATTTGATTTTGGTGTTCTTAGCCTACTAGAAACAGCTAAATTTGTTATATTTCTAGTAGGTTGGATGATGATTTATTACCAGCGGAAGTGAGCAAAAGCTTTATTTGCTTCGGCCATTTTAAATACTTCTTCTTTCTTTTTCGCTGCCCAGCCTTTGTTTTCTAGAGATTCAAGAATTACAGTAGTAATTTTTTGAGCCAAAGACCTGCCATTCATGTTTTCAATAGATGTTTTAAGCCATTTTAATGCCAAGGCAGAAGAACGACGACTAGAAACTTCTACTGGTATTTGGTAGGTTGCTCCACCAATTCTACGAGATCTTACTTCGATCTTAGGGCTTACATTTTCTAGGGCTTCTTTGAATATTTCGATTGGACTTTTCTTGATTTTGTCTTCTAATTTTTCGAAAGCTTCGTAGACTGCTTTTTCAACGACGGCTTTTTTACCGCCATTCATTAAGCGGTTGACGAATCTGGATACGATAACCTCGCCATATTTGGCATCGGGAATGATTTTTCTGATTTTTGCTGCTCTTCTTCTCATGTTGTTGAATAATTTGTTAGTTAGCTATATTGATTAAATGTTTAATCTATCGATTTAGGTAAGATTATTTAGGCTTTTGTGCACCGTATTTAGAGCGGGCTTGCTTACGATTTTTAACACCTTGAGTATCGAGAGAGCCACGAACGATATGGTAACGAACACCAGGTAGATCTTTTACCCTTCCACCACGGATAGCAACAACAGAGTGTTCCTGAAGATTATGACCTTCACCAGGGATGTAGGCAATAACTTCGTAGCCATTGGTTAGTTTAATCCTTGCTACTTTCCTTAGGGCGGAGTTTGGTTTTTTTGGAGTTGTTGTATATACTCTAGTGCAGACACCTCTTTTTTGTGGGCAGGATTTCATTGCTGGAACCTTATTTTTTTTAACTTGTTTAACCCTTGCTTTTCTGACTAATTGATTAATTGTTGGCATTTTTTTAATAATGAATTAAGAAGATATAATTTTGCAGTAGTTAGTTAATACCCAGCACAGATAACTAACAAAGAAGCAATAAACTTGCAACTTGCAATTAGAAGCACCTATTTTTAAGCATTGTTTTTTTTAAGTCAACAGTTTTTTATAGCTTTTATAATTTATTTACTGCCTCAGAATTGCCAATTAGAATTGCGACAGGCTCAAAAACGGACTTTTCGCGGACTTTTCGCGGACTTTTCGCGGACTTTTCTTTGTTAATAAAAAGCACCGTCATCCTGCACGAAGTTGCAGGATCTATGAGTAATAAAATCAATATTAAACAGCATTTCGTTAA
Source organism: Rickettsia typhi (assembly GCA_945862535.1). GTDB lineage: Bacteria > Pseudomonadota > Alphaproteobacteria > Rickettsiales > UBA1997 > JAJTDS01. The sequence continues at coordinate 121,330 of CAMAYG010000003.1, forward strand.
AATGTATTTATAAATCCATGGATCCTGCAACTTCGCTTCGCTTCGTGCAGGATGACAAGCGAGAGAGTGCGAAGGTGACGGTG
>CAMAYG010000004.1 GCA_945862535.1 Rickettsia typhi
TGGTGGGGTTGCAACAATTTAATTGCCAAAATATTCCCCTTTCTATATTCTTCAATCCGCGATTTAAAACAAATCAACAAAGAACTTAACCTAATTCGTTCTTTTCGTAATAAAGTTTTTCATTTTGCCAATATTTTAGACAGCCAACAGCCAGCAATCAATCAATTAATCAACAAATATCAACAAGGAATATTAGGAAGATTAGTAGGCGATCGAGATATTTAGCAGGGTTTAGTCTTGTTATTATTTTCTTCAGCGAACTCCCTTAATCTTCACCTCCGCGCGAAGTTGCGAAGATCCATCCCCACACCGTCATCCTGCACGACCTCCCTTGTCACCCTGCGAGATCTCTCCTGTCACCCTGCGCGACCTCCCTTGTCACCCTGCGCGAAGTCGCAGGGTCTACCTTCCGTCGTCACCCTGCACGAAGTTGCAGGGTCTTATTATTATTTTTTTGGATCCTGCAACTTCGCTTTCGCTTCGTGCAGGATGACGAAGGAGGAAGTGCGAAGGTTAAGACGGAGGCGGTTTTACGGCAATAAACAACCATTTTCTATCGGCAACAGACTGTTTCAAACCCCCAAGATTCTAAAGGCAACAAGGGTTTCAACCCCCCAAGATTCTAAAGGCAACAAGGGTTTCAACCCCTTGTCGTGATACAAAATCGGACTGTTTATGCCTGTTTCGCTACACTCATTTTTACTGCCTTTTTGTTGTCTATCTCATTTCCTCCGTCATCGTGACGAGACAAGGTGCCGCACCCCTTTTTGCTAAGAATTTTGGCGGTGCAACAGTATTTATTTTTTCGCTAAGCTGTAGTTGAGGATTTTATAGCATAATTTGGCAGTAAGAAAGTCGCAGGAGTGAAGGTTTTCTTTTGGTGCTAGCTCTACCACATCGGCGCCAACGACATTGGCTATTTTAGTTGCTTCTCTGATTATGTCTAGGGCATCGTCCCAGAAGATTCCACCCGGTTCTGGGGTGCCGGTTGCTTGCATCAAGCTAGAATCGAAGCCATCGATGTCGAAAGTGATAAATAGTGGTCGATTGCGAAGCGGGGCGACGATTTCGGCAATATTCCAATTTCGGCGGTCTTTGGCAAAATACATATGAATGCGATGGCGATTTGCTTCGAGAAAAGGTATTTCGCTTGCGGAAATATTGCGGATTCCACAGGAAACTAGGGTTGAAATTGGTAAATCCATTACTCGCCTAAGGGCGGCGGCATGAGAGTAGTGTTCGCCGTTGTAGCCATCGCGAAGGTCGGCATGGGCATCGAAATGCAAAATTGCCAAATTTGGGTATTTTTTAACAAAAGGGCGAATTGAGCCCGCGGTAATTGAGTGTTCGCCACCTAAGATTAGCGGAAATTTATTATTTTCAAGAATTTCGGTAGTAATTGCCTCGAGTTGGTCGAGGGCTTTGGCGACAGTTTCGTTGTTGATGGCAAAATTTTCGGCAGTTGCAACTCCATATTGGCGATAGGCCTCGCACCATAATTCTTCATCGAATAATTCTACCTGATGTGAGGCATTAATAATTGCTTGTGGCCCGTTGCTGGTGCCACCGCCATAACTAACCGAATTTTCTAGTCCAAAAGGAACTACAATAACTTTGGCATCGTTAATATTGTTAAGATATTGATTTTCGATACCAAGAAAGCCTTCTTCTTGTGGTAGTAATTTGATTTTTTGAAACATTGCAGATTATGAATTATTTTTAACGAAATATTGCTGATAAATAGCTATTAAATTTTTTGCCACAACGGAAAATATCGAAACAAGAGGCATTGCTAGCAATATTCCTAAGAAGCCAAATAGCGAGCCAAAAAAGAAGAGGCCGAAGATTATCCACATTGGGTGAACCCCGATTTTATTGCCGATTAATCTGGGGGTAATGAAATTCCCCTCGATAAACTGCCCAATTAAGAATATCGAGCTGATTAATAATAGGTAAGGCAAATTAAAGCCCCAATAAAACATTGCTATTGCTAGTGCAGTAAATAAACCAGAAACAACGGCAATAAAAGGAATAAAAGAGAAAAAACCAGTAAGTAGGCCAATTATTAGCCCAAATTTAAGATTGATTAGCTGTAGCAATGTGCCGTAGAATATGGCTAATATAACACAAACATTAAGTTGCCCGTGCAGATATTGAGACAAGATGTTGTCTATATCTTTAAATAGCGAAATTAGTGGGCGATAGTATTTTGTTGGCAGTTGTTGTTTTACTGAGCTAATGATGTTGTTATAATCTTTAAGAAAATAAAAAGTGATGATGGGAATAATAAAAACAACTGAAAAGAGGTTGATAATGCTAATTGAAGACTGAAATATTGTGCTGGTAATGCTCGTGACCGATTCGGTAAAATAAGCAAATATTTTTACTCTGATGTTGTCGCTAAAATCTTGATAGCTAATGAACGGGTTGTTGGCAAATAATTTACTAGCTATTGGTTCGATATTAGTTGTTAGTTGTTGTAAATATTTTGGTAAATTGCTTAATAGCATTAGAATTTGCAGGAATAGCTTTGGTACTAGCCATAATGCCAATGTTAAGAATATTGTAATAAAGGCAGAAAAGGTGATGATAATGGCAAATTGCTGGCTTATTTTAAACCTTTTTGTTAAAATCTCGACAAAATAATTAAGAAAATAGGCAAAAATAAATGAAAAAATAAATGGCTTAACTATTGGTAAAGATAGGTAAAACAATATCGCAACAATCGACAACGGCAGTAAAAGTGGCAATATTTCTTTAATAGAACTGCGGTTATTGTAATTAGGGCTAGTTGCTGTTTTATTTTCTGTGTTCATGGGGTTATTGCTGATCGTTATCGTTAGGTGTCTCGATTAGAGAAAGGAAGAAAATTGATTCGCTTCCGTCAACTTCTTTGGTTAATTTAAGGCTGTAAGGGCTTAATTCTTCATTGGCTTTTTCAAGGTCGCCAAGATAACGGCACGAGAGGGTGGTTTGTTTCTGATCGATTGAATGGAGCACAATATCTGCAAATAGGTTGCTGGTGATGATTTTTTGATTGATTTTGATCCAAGAATCGAAGCTATTGGTAAGAATATTGATTTTGATTGTTTCTTCGGTTTCGACCTCGAAATCTTGCGATGTTTCTAGGTAGGCAAGGGTTTTTTGGCTAAGTTTTTTTAGTAGTTCGTTGTATTTTAGATAATTAATATTAACAAAAGTTAAAGCGATACTCTTTTTTGGCTTTTTGGCAAAGTTCTTGATGGTAATTCGGGCTTTGTTGTCGATTTTATCGAAATCGAAAATTGCCAAATAAAGAGATTCGGCTTTATTTTGGCTTAATATTGGCTCGATTAAGTTAAATTGCAAATCTTCGATGTTATTAGGATCGAGGGTGTTAATATTGTTAATATCTGGCTCTAAGAAGGCAATTTCTAGTTCGTTAGATTTTTTATTATATTGTTGGGCAGTTTTGATAAATTGCTCTCGCCAGTCATTTTCTTTGCCCCAAATGTTGTAGACAGATTCTTCTTGTTTGATTGGCAATAATATGATTTTTTTTCTGTTAATTTTATTGGATGTTGCTAATTCTTTTTTGGTGTTGTTTTTGCTGGCGATAGGTTTTTCGCTGTTGTTAGCATTTTCTGAACTAGGCTTTTCTTTGCCAGATTTTTCTGTGCTAATATTTTTTGTTTTTAATAGGCTACGAACAAAAGGTTTGGAAAATGTAATGTTGAAGACCCCGCTATAAGCATTGGCGGTGATTTTTTCGCTGACCACTTGCTCGGAGCGAACGGTGTCGTTTATTTCTGTTGCGGTAAATTTTTCTGCAAGTTTTGGGTCTATTTCAAGATTTTTAAATAACTGCACCAAAGCTTGTTTGCGGGCATTAGTCATCGCTAAATTCTTTGCATCTATTGCCGATTTAGCAGTACTCTCGGCAACAATATTGTTGATTAGATAGGGGTTTGTGGTGCTGTTAGAGCTTTGAGCGGAAGGATTTTGAGTAGAAGGATTTTGCGAAAAAACATAGCTAGGATAGCCTAGAAATATTAAGGCAAAGCAAATAATAAAAAAAGGCAATATTAGCTTTTTGCTATAAAGATTATTGCCAAAAAAGGAAGTGTTGCGATATTGTGTGTATTGCATATATTGATTTTAGGAATTGCAACGGGTAAAAGACAATTTTAACAGCTAAATTAATTTAGTTAAGCCTCGGAAATAAACCTTGGAAATAAACCTTGTCAATAGGCATAATAATTAACTAAAAATGTTGCCTAATTTTTAAGTAACATTTTTATTTTTCAAGTCTTTATTTTTGCCATTTGATATTTAATTTTAAACATCGAAAATAGTATCGTTCTCGATGTTGCAAAATATAATTTAGGAGTTAAGGTTTTCGCAAATTTAATTTGCAATAAACACAATAAATAATCATTCAACATGTCAATTAGCTATAAGCAAGCCGGAGTAGATATCGATGCTGGAAATCGTCTAGTAAATAATATTAAGCCATTTGTTAAAGCCACGGCAAGACTCGGTGCGAATCCCGAGCTTGGCGGTTTTGGTGCTTTATTCGACCTTGCAAAATGCAATTTTCGCGATCCGATATTGGTTTCATCGACTGACGGTGTTGGGACAAAGCTAAAAATTGCTATTGAGGCAAATTTTCACGACAATATCGGAATCGACTTGGTGGCAATGTCGGTAAACGATCTAATTGTTCAGGGAGCGGAGCCGTTATTTTTTCTTGACTATTTCGCTTGTTCTAAGCTTGAAAATTCAATTGCCGAAGCCGTTATTTCTTCTATTGCCAAGGGTTGTAAAATTGCTAATTGTGCCCTTATTGGCGGAGAAACTGCCGAAATGCCGGGGCTTTACCAAGGAAAAGACTACGATCTTGCTGGTTTCGCTGTTGGTGCAGTAGAACGAGATTCCATATTGCCAAAACAAGCACCAGATGTTAATGCCCCAAAAAGTGGCGATGCTTTAATTGGCCTTGCTTCTAGCGGTATTCATTCTAATGGCTTTTCTCTGGCAAGATTAATTCTTAATCAAAACAATATATCGCTAGAATCTAGCTTTCTTGGCTCCCCGCTTTACCAGAACTTGTTAATCCCTACAAAAATCTATGTTGAGCCGTGTCTTAAATTGGCAAAAGCTAATAAAATTAAGGCTATGGCCCATATTACAGGGGGTGGAATTATTGAAAATCTTCCTCGCATACTCGCTAAAGATCAAAAATTCTCTATCGACTACAGCAGTTGGCAAAGACCAGAAATTTTCCAATATTTGCAAAATCTGGGCAATGTCGCAGAAAGCGAAATGTTGCGAACCTTTAATTGCGGAATAGGGATGATTCTTGTAGTAGACAAAAATATTGCAAATGAAATCTATAAGCAACTATTGCTAGAGAAGCACGAAGCCTTCATTATCGGCGAAATTATTTAATTTGATTAGCATCAATTATCAAAAACAACAACCAAATAATGCTAATATTATGCAACAAGATTCTATCCATCTTCAAGATTTCCCTATTGTTTCTGGTTTTGCTTTGGCCGATGAGCATTCTAATTTGGTTAAGCAAATGGATATTGCTCTGTCGATTTGTAGCCTTGCCCTTTTTATTCGCGATCAAAATAACCTAAGGGTTCGTCTACCACTTTCTTCTCTTACTATTGTTGGTAAAGATGCTAAATCTTTGGCAACTCTTACTCAGATTATTGCCGAAGAAGTTAATGTTAAAGAGGTAATTCTCGAAGAAGATATCGCCAAAATTGCCTCTTTCAAGTTGCAATTAAATTTTAAGAAAATTGGCAGTAAATTTAAAGATAAGATCAAAGAAATTACTGTTTCGGCAAAAAATAATCAATGGAAAAAAATATCGGAAAATCAAATTGAAATTGCTGGAGTCATATTAGCCGACGACGATTTCGAATTAAAGCTCTCGGTAGAAAATGCCGTGAGTGACAAGAATATTATTATGCCACTGGCAAGTAACGATTATTTAGTTAATTTAAACATTAAAATTACCCCAGAGCTAGAGCAAGAAGGCATAGCCCGAGACATAATTCGCCTTATTCAGCAAAGTCGTAAGGAAGAAAATTTTGCGGTCGAAGATAGGGTAAATATTGCAATATACTGCTTCGACAACAAACAGCAACAAGCCTTAGGGACATTTGCCGAATATATTGCAACCCAAGTTCTGGCCAATAAAATACAAATTGCAAACTCACCGCAAGAAATATTAACAACAGCCGAAGCCACAAAAAACAACCTGCTAAAGCCAAAAATCGAACAACAAGAAATCTATCTTGTTATTACCAAAGATTGCTAAAATGTTTAGTCAAAATTTGCTACAACTAAAAAGCAATCACCCGTTTTTAATAATGTTGGCAATATTCTGCGGATCGTTGACTTTAATAGTTTTAACAAGAATATTCATTGGCCTATTATTCTTTTTTATCAAAAGAAGATACCAAAAACTGCACATAAAATTTAAATTAAAAAAAGAGAATTTTGCCAAATTTAAGTCAAAAAAATCTTTCTTACCAAAAGAGGATGAAGAATTATTCCGCAAAAAAGCGCAATCTGGCAAGTCTGGCAAGATAGAATTCCCTAAGGCCCATTCAGAAATAAAGGCCGAATTAAGAAAACAAAGACAACGGCAAGACAGTTACGAAATCATAGAAAGCCAAGAGCAAAGACTAAGTAACGAAGAATTAAATTCGATTGAAATTGTAGATTTTGTGAGGCCAATTGGCTACTGGACATCGATGGTTCTAGGGAAGAAGTTGACTTACCTTATTCAGTCGGCACAAATTCTTAATAAAAGAGGTGACAAGGGTTTCTGGGCATCTATGATAGAGGCACAAGAACGGCTCAATCATCGACAAAAGAGTCGCGGAAGGTAATATTAATTGCTTTAAAATTGCAAGTTGAGGGCTATTTGGCAATTCTGACTTTTTCTTCTTCTTTGCCTTTTCCTATTATTTGGGCATTTTTCAATTTTTTATTTGGATAATTGCATTCTGAAGCTAAATCTTTAACTGTTTTTTGTAGCTCGCCAAATTTGGTTTCGGGGCTAAAAAAGCTTAACTGATTTTGTAATCGACAAAAATATAAGCTTAAATATTCGTATTTTACCAAATTAGGGTTGTTAGTAAATAATATAAAAAAGTCTTTCAGGGTCGATTCTCGTGTTAGACGACTGCTTAATTCGGTGTATTCGGTCAAATCTATCAATCTTTTATAGATGTCTTTATTATCCTCTGTTAATATTGTAGGAAAAATACTAATTCCTGCTTCCATTTGCCACGAAGCGAAGCTAATGGTTGAGTCTATATTATTATGATTAGCTGCTAAAAAACTTTTTACTTTTTCGGGATATTTTGTTAATTCTAATATTTTATCAAATTTAGCACTTCTTATTTTAGAAAATTTCTTTAATTCTCCGTCTAAATCCTTCTGATATTCAACAAATTGAGAGATTTTTTTTGCCGAGCTACAGCGACTAGACAGCCACAATAAAATGTCAAAACTTTTTCTTAGTGATTCTGGGTAAGTTAATTCCTGTTTATAGAGATTGGCAATTAGTTCATTATTTAGCATCTTGGCAATTCTTTTATAACTTATTTCAAAATATTGCCTTTCTATTACTTCTATTAGCTGATTTTCTTCTAACTTTGAGAATAATAAGTTGAAAGACAATTCTTTAATTCTACCATTTTGAACATTGTTATTGTCAAGAGCTAGCTTTTCTAGATTATGATTTGCAACAAATAAAACAAAGTTTTTAATATTGGGGAATTTTTTGGTAAAATCTATAATATTGTCTATTTTTATCTTTGAATTATGGGAAAATTCATGATTATAATGTGAAAGTTTTGTCATGCATAGAGCACGAAGGTTGAATGCGGTTTGAAGCAGGCTTGATTTTGCTGTTACTTGTTGTGTTTTAGCACCTTCTGGCGCTTCCGCTACTGGTTTTATGTCGATAGCAGTTTCGGTGTTTTGTTTTTTATCGCCTTCTTTTAATTTTTCCTCTAATTGCTTTTTTTCTAGCTCCAAATGGTTTTTAATGTAGTTTTTGAGTTCGCAGAAGGTTGCCTCTTCCTCATCCCGCCTTCTTTGGTAGAGTTTTTCTAGATATTTACCAATAGAATCTTCCATTTTCTTCGATGGTTAAGGTAGATTTAGCTAAAAAAATAGTTCTCTATCTCGTCGATATAGCCAGAAATAAGGTTAAGACCATTTTGCCAAAATTCTGGCGATGATAGATCTAGCCCGAATGGCTCTAATGCGAGGCTATATTTTTCGCTACCGCCTTTTTTCAATAGCTCAAGATACTTTTCTTCGAAATTTTTTATTTTACCGCTTTGGTAAATTGAATATAATGAATTAACTAAGCAATCGCCGAAAGCATAAGAATAAACATAAAACGGTGAATGGATAAAATGCGGAATGTAGCACCAAAAGAAGCGGTAATCTTCGTTAAAAATAAAGGCATCGCCAAGGCTTTCTTTCTGGACCTCGAGCCAAATTTTACCAATTTCTTCGCAAGTTAATTCGCCATTTTTTCTAGCATTATGGATTTTAAATTCGAAATCGAGGAAGGCGATTTGCCTAATTGTGGTGTTTATTGCATCTTCGACTTTATTGGCAATAGTGAAGATTTTTTGTTTAGTGCTTTTTTGTTGTTTGAGTATTTTCTGAAACACAAGCTGTTCGCCAAATACCGAGGCGGTTTCGGCAAGAGTTAATGGAGTTTGGCTAAGCAAAAAACCTTTGTCTTTTGCCATGAATTGATGAATTCCGTGCCCAAGTTCGTGGGCTAAAGTTGCCACATCTCTTGTTTTGCCTTGATAGTTCATTAAAATATAAGGGTGAGAAGATGGCACCGCTGGGTGAGAAAATGCTCCAGAATCTTTGCCGGTAATCGGTTTGGCATCGATCCAGCTTTTTTCGAAGAATTGGTTGGCGATATTTGCCATTTCTGGGTGAAAATCGGCATATGATTGCAATACTAAAGATCGGGCTTCGTCGAATGAAATTAGTTTTTCCCTTTTATGTTGTAGTGGGGCATTGCGATCCCAGTAGTTTAGCCTTTCTAGGCCAAGAATTCTTGCCTTGATTTTATAGTAACGATGCGAAATGTTGTGATAATTTTCTTTAACTTGTTTTGTCATCGCCTCAACTACAGAATCTTCGATATTATTAGCAATGTTGCGAGCAGAAATTACCGTAGCAAAGCCTCGATATTTATCTTCTATCGATTTATCTTTCGCTAAAACATTGGTGATGTAGCAAAAAGTTTTAATATTTTTGGCAAAGGTTTTGCTGATTGACTCGGCCGCCCTTTTGCGAATGTTGGAATTATTACTACTAAGCAGGTTGAAAATTTTATGAACATCGAGCTTCTTACCGCTAAAATCGAATTCTAGACCATTAACTGTCTCGTCGAAAAGCCTAATCCAAGCACTGCCAGCAACATTAGATTTTTCAATTAAAATTTTTTCAACCTCTTCGCTCAGTTGGTATTTACGATAATTACGGATATTGGCGATAAACTCTTTAAACTTCTTTAAAACAGCAGAAGAATCGATTTGTTGCTGTAGATTTTCTTCGGGGATTTGATTGATTTCTAAGCCAAAAAACACCAGCCTCGAGTCTTGTTCGCTTATTTTCTCGCTGGTATTTTGAAAAAAAGATAAAATCGCAGGGTTTTGCAGATTTTTTGCATAATTTAAATAGGCAAAACAACTTATTTTTGCTAGACCCTCGGCAATAATTTGATAATCAAAAATTGCACTCTCTAGATCTTTATAGTTGCTGTTAGTAGCAATTTTTTGATAATATTTTTGACAAAAATCTTCTGTCAAGTTGCTAAGTTTAGCGAAATCCTTAGCGATATTCGGATCTTCAATTGATTGATAGAGATCGCCTAAATTCCATTCGATTAGGCTATTGTCGATTTTTGCCAAGTTTTTTGCCAAGTTTTTTGCCAAGTTTCTTGTTTTTAGTTCTTTTTTCATTTTACTAGCTGTAACGATTGATTTAATTTTAATTAATTTTGTCGAGATTTTTTTCAAAGCTAGATTTTTTATCTTCGCTAGATTTATCCTCCTCTTTAATGCCCTGTAAATCGTTCGCCATTCCTTCTAAGCTAGAAGTGTCTTTAAGTGCAGATTTTAAGTTTTCTTTGTAGCTTAGTCCGTTTTCTTTGTTTTTGTTTGACACTAAAGCTTTTGAAACATTGCCTAAATAGTCTTTGACATCTTGAGAGTTTGACCTGAAGGACTTAAGGTCTTTCATGTCCTCGTTGCTAAGACCCATCTCCTTTCCTCGGCTAGCTAAGCTACTTTCTTTTACTGCACCTAATTCTTTAGACCTTTCGTCGGGAGTCAATCCGCTTAATTCCTTCTTATATTTTTCTACATCTTTTTCTACTCCGCGAGTTAATTCTTTTTGGGTGTCGATTTTTCCTTTATTTTCAGTCCTTCTCTCGTCTGCTATTTTACCACTATCGAAAAGCTTGTCATCAAGGCGACTTGTAATACCAAGTTTTTCATCGATCTTGCCTAATCCTTGTTTCATCATTCCAGAAGCTGCACTTCCAACTGCCTCGATGCTTTGCTGCATATTGTTAGATATTTCTTTTATTGACATCGAACTTCCTGCTATTGATTTGCCTACGGCAGTAGCTATGCCAATAAATTCTTTTGCAAGCATTGCAACCACCACCACCATGAGCACTGAAAAAATAGATGGGTTTGAGTCGTTAGAGACATAGTTGGTTTGAGGAATTATTGACAATACCGCATGGCTACCCTCTACACTCCAAGATTTTAAAATGTCGAGTGACGATCCGAATAGGGTAATTGTCCAAAGTGACTCGTAGCAGATACCAAAATTTAACGACATTCTAAATAATTCATAAAAAAGAACACTGAAAAAGCCAATTACAAGCATTAAAAATATTTGCTGAAAAGAAAAGCCGATTAATTCTTTAATCCAGTTGTCAAAGAATTGTTTTGTTCTATCAAAAACCAAGAAGGCTATAAATATTGGCCCAAGCATTAGCAAGATGCTGATAAATATTTGAGCGACAACATAAAGCAATAACGAAGAAAATATTGCCAAAATAAACATAAATACCGAGTAGTAAAGTAGGGCAACATAAGCCCAGCCAAATAGATTTTCGAAAAGCAATGCCCATATTTTCTTATGAACAACATTGCTGAAAAACATGTTTAACACTTGGTCTGGCGCCGAGAACATTATCGATTTATTGTAGTAATCTCCTGCTTTAATAGCATTTGCAATAGTTGCGGAATTGTCGAAAGAAGAAGTCATTAGCAAAGAAAGATAGTCTATTCCTTCTTTAAATAAGGTGACAAAAAACTTATCAAACCAATACCAGCCACTCGAGCCGATAAACAAATAGATAAAGCCAATTTTTGCAACTTTTAGCAATATCTCGTGATGGCTTGCTGTGGCTAAGCCCATCACATAAAATAAACCGTAAATTGCTACAAATAACAACAGGCAAGTTTTAACAAGACCTTGAAATGTTTTGTTAAGAATAATTTTTTTGTAATTTTCTTGTAATAATCCGGCTTCTTTTGCTACAGTTCCGGTATGTGTTGTGCTTGTATCACCATTTTTGTCGAGATAGAGTATATTGCCACTGTCGTCTCTTCTAACTTTGCCGTCAAGAACATCTACTAGTGAATTAATGACCACTCCTAAGAATGACCCAACGATAACTGAGCCAGAATAAAGTTTGTTTTGATACTCTGTTTCGCTGTCTTTATCAGTTATTGAATCGGAAATCAATTTTTTAGTTTTTATTCTAACTTTATAACTTCCGGTGTTTTCTTGATATTTGTTAATGCAATAAAACTCCTTTTCGCAACCGTTAATCATTTCTTCAAGTGAGCACATACCGTTTCTATTGCTTGAACTGTTTGAGTTATAGGAGGGATTGGTAGTTTTTATGCCGTCGTAATAACCGTATTGGCTCTTGCAACTTTTAATAACTTTCGATTTACATTCGCTTATTATTAAAGCTTCTTCTGTCGCTGGTAGGGCTGTTTTTACAACGCTTCCTAAGCATGACGAAGAGATGTAGCAATTGTTGTTAAGTTTGATTATTGCTAGATCTTTATTGGTGCAACCTGCAATTGGTGTGGTAAATTCATTAGTGCGGAAGGTGCCATTTTGCCCAATCTTCTCTTCCGCTTGCTTTATATCGCAAAAATTATTATAAAACGATGACTGCTCGCAACAATTTTCCGTATAGACAAAATTGATTGGCTTAGAATCTGGGCCTAAGGCATCTGTTGTTGTGCGACAGTAATAAGTGCCAGCAGGGTTGGTTAATCTTGTATTTAGTGGGTCGTAATATCTTCTGCAGGCTTCTTTTACAAAAGCCATTGCATCCATTCTTTCTCCGTAAAATATTTTGCTATCGCCATTTTTGTAATCTTGATAATAGTCAAGTAAATTTTTCAAAACCGATACTTTATAGGTGTCGTCAGAAAGTTCAATTGATTTTTTGCAACTGCTTGCAACATTATCTTTGCAATTTTCATCTAGACACGAGCGGGAGGGGCAGACTTCTCCATAGCCTGCAAGATTGTCGCACCTCTTATATTGCTGTAAGTAGTTATTTAAACTATGGGCTCCAACGGTATCACTGAAGAAAGCTTTTGTCGAGGCACTTGCATTAGTGTCGTTTTTTGCTTTATCTACTACTGCATCGCACATATCTGAGCCGTTAGTAGAAACATAACAATTGGCAATATCTGGGTCTTGGAAACGAAATCCTAATTTATAGCTCTGTAACTGGTTGTAGGTTTTGACATCGCTGTTGTGGCAAAAGAAATCGGCATCAATAAACGGAGAATTAGCATTATTATTCTTGTTTGACGAGCTTGGGATGCAATCTAGGTTTCCAGCGGTACCAGTGTATCGCAAAAGTTTTCCGTTGCTGTATTTGTAGTCACCACTCACATTGTTAACACTAAAAGAAGAGCCAGAGCCGTAATCGCTAATAATTTTACTGTTATTTGTAATTGGAGTGCAAACTTCTTCTGCCTGCTTACATAATAATGCTTCTAGCATTTCCCCGCTCTTAAGTTCATTAGCTGCCGTCTTGACTTTAATTTTGATAAATTTGTTGTCGTTGCTGTTGTAAGTTGGTTTATAGTCAAGAAAACTTGAACCGTCTTTTATTTGAAAAAATTTTAGCCGAGAATTTTGATTTGGTTTGATGGCAGAACCTGAAAAATAAAGATATCTCATTGTCTCGCTATCTAAATCTCCGGCAACCGCTGTATTCGATGCGGTTCCATAGTCCTGATATGAAGAAATACTGCCATAATTTAGGCTGGAATCAAATTTTTCTAATAATTTGGCTCCAAAAAATCCGGTTACCGTTGTGTCTCTGGGGTCTTTGTTTTTAAGATCGGTGTCGTATTTGCTATAGAAAGCACTCATTGACCCTGTGTAATTTTCAAAATCGTAGCAAGGAGATTCTATGGTTATGTCATTATAGGCCGAAATTTCAATACTCTGAAGTTCCTTTTTGCACTCCTGGCATTCGGAATCTGTTTCGCAACTGTGTTTTGGAATTTCGGGCGGGCAACTTGCCGTTATTGTTGTAATATTGTCAGTAGTAATTGGGGTGAAAACTGGTTCTACCGATTTATATTCCATGAATTGTCCGCTGTAGCAGCCAGTGCCAATGCAATCTGATTTAATTTTGCAACATTTTCTAAAACACTTTTCGCCAAAAGAATATATTTTATTTGCCCCGCATCCACTTGATTCGCAACTATCATTATCGATAGTAAAATTGCATTTATATGTTAAGTTTACAGAAATAGGTTTGTTATTTGCATCTTTTGCAGTAGTGATTTTATATTCTTTTGCTTTACAATTTTTGCAAGCATCGAAGTCGTCGATTTGCGGAGTACAGCCGATTGGCATCTCGTTTTTGTAAATAGTTGTGCATTTTGTATTTGTAAGTTTAATTGAAGTCGATTTATCTTCTAGGCAAAGTAGTGCTGGCATTGGCTCTATATCAATCCCCAGTCCCATCATGCAGTCAATTTCTGATAAACCTTTGGTGTTCATGGTTCTAATATTTAGCGATTGCAAATCGGGTTCAACAAAACTTTTGACATCGAGCCTAACAACCTGACCCTTTCTTACAAAAATACCATTTTTATTCCAGCTTGATTCATCTACTTGTAGTGAATAGTTTAGGGGATCTTGTGATTCTTTATATTCAAAATATTGCGAATTTAAGGCATTTGGATTAGTTATTCTGCCATAAATATTACAAAATTTTTCTGTAGGTAGGCTATTCGTCCCTTTTGCATATCCCATAGATAAAAATCCAGAATAAGGAACTTTGTAGTCGAAATATGTTGGGGCAAGGTTTATAAAGAATTTACAAGAATTAGTTGATGTTGAGAGGTTTTTAATTATCAACTTGGTATTCTTATTTTTTGCCATAAAGGCATTGTCTATATTGTTGAAAGATGTTGAGAGGTTTTTAACTTTTGGAAAATCGGTGAAAGATTCGTTACTGCTTGTTGTCTGTAAGTCAATTAAAATAGAGTCGCAAGAATAAGAAGAAGAGAATAATTTCATTAAAACATTATATGCTAAATTTTCTTCTAGGGGAAATATACCGGGGGTTATGGCAATTTGCGCTCCTGGCCCTAATTCGTAAGTTCTGCATAATTCGTTGCACTGAGTTAACTTTGCTACATTATTACGAACCCCGCTAAGATCGAGAATATTTGGTGGCATGTATTGGTCTGCCAAGGTGTCGCTAATATTTTTATATCCAGCAGATGAATAGCTATTCTTGCATAATTGACTGGTCTCACCATAGGTGCATAACCAAGCTCTAGGGTCTGGCAATATTGGCAAGCCGTAAGAGCCGATAAGTTCGCTATTGCTATTAGCGCTAAAAGAGTGATTAAAAGGGAAAGGACTGGTCAATACACCTATTCTAGAGCCAAATTTGGCAATATCTTTTGGTAATAATGTTTGGGTTGAGTTTGTTTCGAGTCTAGCCGCCGAAGAGATCCCTGTAAAATAGGGGATTATGCTTTTTCCAGAATTTATATTGACTACCTGATTCTGTCCGTTCAGGTCTAGGTATTTTGGTGCTACTTGTTCGGGGGTAATCAAGGCCGTAGGAAATGATTTGTCGCTAGTAAGAGTGGCGGTGCCAGATACATCTATATTAATCTGGCTATTTGGGTAAATGTTAATTCCAGTAGAGCCACTACGAATGTTATTGTAGGTATATGATAAGGCAGTTTTTTCAAAGCTATTGCTAAACATTATTGGACATAAGATTTTGCAACGGCTAATACAAGCGCTAAATTTTGCGACATTTGCTTTTACAGCTAGACATGTTGATGATTCGGTTTTTTCTATTCCTTCGTCGAAATAGGAAAATTTAATTTGTTTAGAAGTGATACAGGTAAGGAAATCTTTTCCATGCTTAGCATCTATTGAGAAGTAATCTATGTTGCCGGAGGTGTCTTTTACTGAGGAGTCCACATCGCAACTTGCTGCCAATATTTTTGGCGAGACTTCGATGTTGTCTATTTCATATTCTCCATAGTCTTCAGCATCTATGCAGCCTGTATTATCGCTACAGCTAAAAGTAAGTAGTAAGAATATTAATGCAACAGCAGAAAAAATGCCGTTGTTTTTTAAGGTTTTTAACGAGCTTCTTAATAAAAAGAAAGCATTTAAAGTTAGTTTTATTAGAATGTGCCTTAAATTTAAAATATTTTGCAAGTTTTGTGTTTATTTTTATTTATTTCTAAAATTTTGTAAAACATCTTGAATCTGTCTTTATTTTCCTAAGCTAATTAACAAATAAATTAAGCAATACAATTATAAAATAATTTTATTATAAAGCAAGTAGTGTTATTAAATTAAAAAACAAAATAATCAAATCTAAAAGTGAATCACTTTTCCTATCTACTTTTTCTATCTAAAAGGGAGTCACTTTTCCTACATTGCCAATAATGTCTCGCAACCAGTCAGATTTATTAACTTTCGGAATCTCTGTCGTTTTGCTTTTTGTTTCGAAGTGGTGCTTCTTAGGCTTAATATTATCGTAAAATGAAGACTCTACCATTAAATCGTTTTCAAATACCAGAATCAGGATTTTATCTTGTTCAATTCTTTTTGGCAGAAAAAGAAATCTGCAAACCTTTTCTTCTCGGTAAATCCACTTTTCTTGTTGTGAAAAACTGTCGGTGAAAGTGGGGTAGCCCATATATTCTAAAACCTTTTCCTTAGTAAAAAGGTTGTTAACAAGCAAATCTTTATTGCCTAATGTAAAATTATAGCCTCTGTCTTGGCAGTTTTTACCTAATTTTTTACCTGAACATGAGGAAATAAGGCATGAAATAACAAAAAGATTTAGCAATACCAATAATTTATAAGAAAAATTCTTGAAAATTAACATATTTATCGATATTTTTGTTGATTTAAAATTAAATGTTTCTAATTTAAAAAACAAAATTAAGATAGCAATGAAAAATTATTTTAACAATTAGGCTTTGACTTAAAATAATAAACTCGGTAAATTACTAATAATAATTCAAGTTTATTCTTTCTAAGTAAGTAATTTAGTTTATCTTGCTATCGCAGAATAATAAATATAACAACATTGGAGACCAAATGGCAGTACCTAAAAAGAAAAAATCAAGCTCTCGTAGCAGAATGAGAAGAGGAAGCAACGGAACAAATCTCTTGCCTATCGAGGCTATCGCAACAAATAAAGAAGGCGAAGATCATTACAATCATCATATTAGCCCTAATGGCTTTTATAAAGGTCGTCAAGTTATTGTAAAAAAAGAAAAGCAAGCTACTGAGCAGCCAGAATAATTAATTTACTTAATTTTCTAATTATTAAATTTAATTATATCAATGCCTAGCAAGATAAATATTGCTCTTGACTGCATGGGTGGAGATCGGGCACCGCAAATTGTAATAGAAGGAGCAGAGCTTTTTCTTAACAATAATGCAAGTAGCAATATTAAATATCATTTTAACTTATTTGGCGATGCATCAAAGATTAACCCAATTCTTATACGTTGTCCAAATCTAAAAGCCTCTAGCTCTGTAATACATACAAATCAATTCGTTAAGGCTGAAGATAAGCCTTCCGATGCCCTAAGAAGAGCTACAAACTCTAGCATGAGGCTTGCTATCGATTCGGTAAAAGATCTCTCTTCCGATGTCGTTGTATCCGCTGGAAATACTGGTGCTCTTATGGCTATTTCTAAAGTAATTCTTCGACCGCTACTAGGAATAGAAAGACCGGCAATAGTAACCTCTATACCAAATTCAAAGAATAGCTCCGAAAACAATAGCGGTCTTTCGATAAGCCAAGGCTCTGGAACTATATTTCTAGACATGGGTGCCAATTTAGAATGCTCGGCAAATGTTTTGTATCAATTTGCAATTATGGGTTTTGCTTTTGCCAAAATTGTTAACAATGTCGCAGAGCCAAAAATTGGAGTGTTAAATGTTGGTTCCGAAGATTCTAAAGGAAGTGAGCAGTTGCAAGAAGTGGCGAGAATGCTTAAAAGCTGTCATTTAAAAAACAATTTTTATGGCTATGTTGAGGGTGATGATATAACCAAAGGAACAGTTGATGTTGTAGTAACGGATGGATTTTCTGGCAATATAACCCTCAAAGCAATTGAGGGAACGGCAAAAATGATCTCTCATTTTATAAAAAAAGGTTTCCTAAGTTCGTTTTTTGCCAAATTGGGCTATTTACTTGCTGGTCAGGCAATAAAAAAAGCAACAGCAAATCTTGACCCAAGAATGCACAACGGAGCAATGCTAATAGGGCTTAACGGTGTTGTTGTTAAAAGTCATGGCGGAACCGATGAAATTGGCTTTGCAAATGCAATAAAGGTTGCCACCTCATTGGTGGAAAAGCAAATAAATCAGCAGATTATCAACGAGCTCAATGCTATAAAAAATAAAGACCTAGAAGCTGTTGAGTCTTTAAGTAATTAACTTATTAACTTTCGTTTTTGCAATTTTATATTGTGCAACATAACCATTTTATTACTAACTGTAAATAAATTCACCTCAGATGACTTCTTCCGCTTTAACAAATGATAACCCCAAAATTATCACCGCAGAAACTATTGCTACAAAAATTATCGCTACAGGTGGCTATTTGCCCGAAAAAATTCTCACCAACTCAGATTTAGAAAAGATAGTTGACACATCTCATGATTGGATCTTTGAGCGAACTGGAATCATAAAAAGACACATCGCCGCAGATTCTCAGCTTACCTCCGATCTTGCTACAAATGCCGCTAGGATTTGCTTAGAGCAAGTTAATTTTTTGGCACAAAATATCGATATGATTATTGTTGCCACGACAACCCCAGATCTTACCTTTCCTTCTACGGCAACAATAGTGCAGAAAAAAATTGGTGCAAATAATGCTTTTGCTTTCGATATTCAAGCTGTTTGTTCGGGCTTTGTTTTTGCGGTGGCAACTGCGAATAGTTTTATTATTAGCGGTCAAGTAAGAAATGCTTTAGTTATTGGGGCGGAAACTCTTTCAAGGATTCTTAACTGGCAAGATAGAAATAGCTGTGTGCTTTTTGGCGATGGGGCGGGGGCGATTCTCTTAGAAAAGTCGTCGTCACCTGGCATATTATCAACCGATCTCAACTCCGATGGCAATTTAACCGATATCCTAAAAACAAGTGGCGGAACCTCTTTCAATCAAAGTTCAGGCTTTATAACAATGTCAGGAAAAGAAGTTTTTCGTCATGCGGTAGAAAAAATGTCTAACTCTGTTAATAAAAGCTTAGCCAAAGCTAACTTAACCACCGCAGATATTAATCTCCTTGTGCCACATCAGGCAAATATCAGAATTTTAGACGCTGTAGCAAAGAAGCTTAACTTAACCAAAGAGCAAGTTGTGGTGACGGTTGGCGAACATGCTAATACCTCGGCGGCATCTATACCACTTGCTTTAGATTATGCTAATCGTCGGAACAGAATAAAAAAAGGCGATATTGTTGTGCTAGAGGCTCTTGGCGGGGGGTTAACCTGGGGTTCTATTGTTATAAAGTGGTAGTATTATTTTACTTGTAGTCCCAGATAGAAGGTTGGTCTGAGTTTTCTATTGTTGAAGGTGGTTGATAATATTGATCTTGGTCTGGATATGGAGCATTGGGTATATCGTAAGGATTACTATATGATGCGGAGCCTGGACGAAGGTAATTATTGTTATAATCTTGATTTCCGCCACAGTTAGATAATGTGGCAGAAATAGATATAAAACAAAATATCGATATTGTTAATTTTAGATCTTTAAAAGAGAGTTTCATAGTTTTTATTTGATTTAGCGGTGTTTTGAGTGGCGGTGTTTTAACTTATGAAAAAATAAGGTTTTGAAAATTAAAAATATTCCAGTTATTAGGAGAGGAATCGAAAGAATCTGCCCCATGGTAATAAAATTGAAGAAGAAGCCAATTTGCATATCTGGTTCTCGAAAAAATTCTGCAATTATTCTAGAAACTGAATAGCCAATAAGAAATACTCCGCTAATCGCTCCAGGCTTTTTGGCAAAAGAGGTGCGATAGAAGCAGTATAGCAATACGGAAAATAAAATAAATCCTTCAAGAGATGCCTCGTAAAGCTGACTTGGGTGCCTAGGTAAATTGTCGACATTTGGAAATATCACCCCAAAATTACTACGAGTTGCCCTGCCATATAGCTCAAGATTGATAAAATTGGCAATTCTGCCAAGACATAAACCAAATGGAGCGCTTACCGCTATCACATCTGCTAATTGCCAAAACCTTACATGATGCCTCTTGGCAAAAAGCCACATACCAAAAACCGCCCCAATAAAACCGCCATGAAAAGACATTCCGCCGTGCCATAGTGCAAAAATCTCTAAAGGGTTACTAAAAAAGAATTTTGGGTTATAGAAAATAACATAGCCTAAGCGTCCACCTAATATTATCGATATAACCATATAACCAAGCCAAGATTCTAATGCTTTCTTGGTCATTATATGGTATGTTTTATTCGCTTTACCAAGGAAAAAATTAGTAAATAAAATACCGAATATATAGGCTAAAGAATAATATCGAATAACGAAATTGTTAAATTCAAACAAATTTGGATTAAAATTTGGTAAATTTATTATCATATGGTCTAATAAGATTTTAGAAAATTTGGACAGGTAAGATTAATTTAACATTGTAGTTTTAAATTAATCTGCACCATGGGTATTAAAATAAGAAATAACTTTAAGAAATAACTTATTTTGTGATAAATTTATTATTTTATGTTGATTATTTAAATTAATTCTTGTTATTTTATTATACTAGCGGTCTAATAAAATAAACTAAATTAAATTAAATTCTAAAGCAACACAGCCAAACCAAGGAAAATGGCTAAATAAGGGGCTTTGATTAAAATTAAAATTAGCTTTAATCCTATTTTCTTTGGACTGTAAGGTAATATTCTTTTATTAAAAAGCAAAGAAAATTTTCAAAATTACTTAAAATAAATCATCGATTTAACATTATGTCAATTCTTTCAGATTACACAATTAGTAAAATAGTAGGCGAGAAGGACATGATAAGCCCTTTTGTGTCTGAGCAGGTAAGGCAAAACAGCAATGGAGAAAAAATAATATCCTTTGGTCTCTCTTCATATGGCTACGATGCCAGAGTTGCTAACGAGTTTAAAATATTTACCAATATCGATTCCGCAGTTGTTGATCCTAAAAATTTTTCTTCAGACAGTTTGGTCGATCGTCAAACCGATGTATGTGTTATTCCTCCCAATAGTTTCGCCCTTGCAAGAACGGTAGAATATTTTAAGATTCCTAACGATATTTTAGTAATTTGTGTTGGCAAGTCAACTTATGCTCGTTGTGGCATTATTGTTAATGTTACTCCGCTAGAGCCAGGCTGGGAAGGTCATGTAACCTTAGAATTCTCCAACACAACCCCTTTGCCAGCAAAAATATATGCTTTTGAAGGAGCTTGTCAGTTCTTATTTTTACAGGGAGATAGGCAATGCAAAACTTCTTACAGCTCCAGAGGTGGAAAATATATGCAGCAAACTGGTGTAACTTTACCAAGGGTTTAATGAAGTTGAATAATAAAAGAAATATCGTTGGCTATTTTACTTCCCGTTTTGCCTCCAGTTTTGCCTGCCGTTTTGCCCTATTGGTGGCACTCCTTTTTGTACTACTTATTGCGGGCCAGACATCTTCTAGCAATGCTTCACTCCTCGATTTCTTTGGCTATAATAACGAATCAGGAGAAGATTATACCTTAGAAAATTTAAATGAAAAACAGCAGGTTGAATATGCTTCCGGCGATAGCAAAGGTGCTAACAATCCTTCCGAGCAAGAAGTTGAAGATGGCGAAATTGCCTCAATAATAGAGCAAAATCGTAAATTGCTAATGTTGCCAGAGACAAAAAGGCAAATTTTAGAGCCTGCTGTCTTAAGAGACAATGGCTTAGGCTCTATTAAAAAAACTAGTAACAAAAGTGCCGATGCCGATATTGACAACATCGAAACCTCTTCCCTTCAAAAAGAATTGTTGCAAAATTCTAATTTAGAGATAGGGGTCAAAGCTAAGCAAGATCTAGGACAAGCCTCCACCGAAAATTTAAAAGAAGAAAATTTTGGCAAAGTAGAAGATATATTGAAAGATGCAAAAGAGACTCAAAATGCCAATATTTCAAATCTCAATAGTAAAAAACTTCCACCAAAAACTTTTAGTTTAAAAAATGTCAACAAGCAAAAGTTGGCATTAGAGAAGGCAAAAATGGTTAAAATTGCAGAGGAAGGCAATGATGCGGGTCGAAAATTGGCCGAAGAAAAACCTTTAGCTAATGCCAAAAAGTTTTCTTATAAGACTAATTTAGAAAAAAAGAAACAGCAAGCAAAGGCAGATCTAGGAAATTCTGTTAATCAAAACCTTACTAATGCAAATCAAGGCAAAGAATTGCAACTAAACAACCCGTTACAAAATGTAACTGCTAAAAAAACCGCAACAGCCATTGACGAAGATCCGTTACTAACATCGACAGATGCCGATTTAGCTAGAGCGGAGTCAAAAAATTCTCTAGACAATTCTAAAAATAATGTTAAATTTAAATTTTCTAAGTCTGGGGTTAAAAAACCTATCCTTGCCCCAGTTGAAACGACCGAAAAAAGCGAAAAACCAAGTTTAGTAAAAGTAGAGCCTGAAAACGGTTCAAATCAGCAAGAATATACTCAAGACATTGTTCGCGACATGTATCGTCAAAGAGCAGATTCTGGCTCTCAGGTTTCTTTGCCACAAGAAATCGATAAAGGTAGGAAAGAATCTGGCCTAATATCATCTTTATTGCATGACGAATCTCAGCAAAAAAACAAAGCTCCGCTCGATGATGCAAATGTTAATAAATCGGCATTAACTTACGAGCAAGATAATTCTTTATTGAATGCAAACAGGCAAGATTTACAAAAAAATGCCGAGCTAGATTATAGTTCGCTAAATCGTAAAATTGACCAATTTAAACCTCGCACTCCAACCCCAAATCGCTTGTTTAATGTCGATATATCAAAGCCAGATCGCTTTAATAATACTAATAATTTGGTTAAAAAAACAGGGTCTTTTTATCGTGCTTTTGGCGAGATCGTGCTTTTGCAAGGTCAGGTTACTGATTCTTTTGGGGTGCCAGTTGTTAATGCGACGATTGAAATTTGGCAAGCAAATTCTGCAGGCAAGTACCACAATCTTTTAGAGCCAGATAGTGAATATATCGATCGTTATTTTAATATGTCTGGTAGGGCGGTAACCGACAATCTGGGCTATTACAACTTCATTACGATAATTCCGGGCTCTATACCTAATCGCGCTCCTCATATTAATATGAACCTAAGGCACAAGAATTTTGGCACTTTGGAAACCGAAGTTTATTTTTTCCAGCACCCAGATAATAAAAAAGATTCTTATTATCTTAGCTACTCTCCGCAGGAAAGGGCTATGCTTACCGCAATGGTTGAATATTCGCAACTAAATAATCCAAAATCTCTTAAGGTTGCAACTTTTAATATTGTAATTCGGGGCAGTCACCAATATAAAAAATACTAATAAATTTACAATGATTCCTCTTGCCTTTATTGGTATGTCCCTCGCATGGAGCTTCAGTTGGTTTTTTGGCAAAATTCAAACTCTTTCTATTTTGCCAGTCGAATTATCTTTATTTTATCGAATGTTTTGTGGCGGATTATTAATGTTGCTAATTTGTTTTGCCACAAATACAAGATTTATTGCAAAAAAACACGAGATAAAATATTTTCTTATTATTGCTGTTTGTAATTTTTCTATTAACTTTCTTTTGGTTTATTTGGCGGTTAGCTATATTGCTAGCGGAGTTGCGGCGGTGATTTTTAGTTTATCGATTATTGTTAGCGAAATCATTTCTGCCATTGTCGAAAAAAGAACTATTTCTAAAAAATTAATAATTAGCGGATCTATCGGCTTTATTGGGCTAGTGCTCTTCATTAATCAACCAATTGTCGATATTTTTAAACACCACAACGGTAACGGTGCTTTAATCGGTGTAGCTTTAAGCATTCTAGCCATGACCATCTATTCTGCGGGCAATGTTATGGTTGCTGTAAATCGTAAAAGAAATCAAACCCCGCTTTATTGCTTGATTACTAATTCGATGTTAATCGGTTCGCTCGTAGTCTTTGCTATCAATATTTATTTTGGTAATTTTATTTTAGCAAATTATTCCATAAAGCCAAGTTTATTATTTGGCATTTTGCCAATGGATCTAAGTAATTCATATATCTATGCCAGTATTTATATGATTATTATTGCTACAGTTTTTGCTTTTATTTGTTTATTTTATTTGGTCCAAAGAGTTGGGAGCACTAAGGCAAATTACACAGCTTTGGTCTATCCGGTTGTTGCTCTTATTACTTCATATTTTTATGAAAATTTTACCTTTAATATGTTAACTTTATGTGGTTTTTGGTTTATAATCCTAGCAATTGCTTGCGAATTTTTCTTTTTTAACAAAAACAAAGCCCCAAATATTATTTAATAATGATAATTCTTGCTATCGAAACCTCGTGCGACGAGACGGCAGTTGCCATTCTTAGCTTTAAAGAAAATGCTAATGTTTCTTATAATGGTTCTGTTTTATCGACAAAAGCTCTTAAGGCTAAAGCTCATGAAACCAAAGTTCTAGCTCATGTAATCAATTCGCAAATTTTAATTCATCAAGAATTTGGCGGAGTAGTGCCAGAAGTTGCTGCTCGTAATCATTTGGCAAATATTAACCAAATCATAATTAATGCTGTTGAGGAATCGAAAATAAATCTTAGTGATATCGATTATTTTGCGGCAACTTGTGGGCCGGGGCTTATTGGGGGTTTAATGGTTGGTATGATTTCGGCAAAAACTTTGGCCGCAATTTTCAATAAAAAATTTGTTGCGGTAAATCATTTGGCAGGCCATGCCCTAACAACCAGATTCACTAATAATAGCCAATTCCCGTTTTTATTGCTCTTGCTTTCGGGGGGGCATTGTCAGATAATTCTTGTTAGCAATGTCGATAAATTCAAAATTATTGGCGAAACCATAGATGATGCTGTTGGCGAATCTTTCGATAAAGTAGCTCAGATGCTTGGTTTAGAATATCCTGGTGGGCCAAAAATAGAAGAAATTGCTAAAAGTGGCAATTCTCAGGCGATTAAATTTCCAAAACCTCTTTTTGACAACAAAGACCAGCCTTATAATTTCTCGTTTTCAGGGTTGAAGACCGCCGTAATGCGATATATCGAGCAAAAAACCAATACAAAATTTAGCCATCAATCTTTTCAAAAGCTTAGCAAACAAGACATTGCCGATATTGCCGCTAGTTTTCAGCATACAATTGCCGACATCTTAATTAATCGCCTTAATAATGTTGTTAATAGCAAAGAAATTGCCGTGTTAATAAAAAGCAACGAACTTTGTGAAATAGTTATTGCGGGCGGTGTGGCAGCAAATTGCCATATTTTTAATCGAGTGCAAAGTTTTGCCAATAGCAAATTAGCAAATGTTGCTGTAACTGCACCACCTTTATCATTATGCACTGATAATGCCGTTATGATAGCCTGGGCCGCCATAGAAAGAATCAATAAATCTGCTAATTACAAAGGCGACGATCTATCTTTTGCACCTCGAAGTAGCTGGAGCCTAGAAGAAGAATATTAATTACGAAACATTTTAAGAAGCCTCTCTTTGCTTATCTTCTTCATATTTATAGGTTTAATTGGTTTGATATTTTTCACTTCTGGGTGAGTTTCTTGATAATTTTTAATATTATGTTTGATGTCTTTCATAGCTTCATCAAATGCTTCTTTAAATGCTTCTTTAAATGCTTCTTTCTGAAGATTTTGATCTGTAGTATTTTTATTTGCCCCGAGTAGCACAGACACCTGTTTTCTAATAAAATCCTTATTTTGTGCTAGATTTTTATTGAGTGAGTGAAGGGCTATTAATGTTTTCACTAAATTTTCACAATTGTCCGATCCTTTCTTTTGTCCTTCTTTTTTTATTGTAAAAATTTCATTATAGGCATTGCTTGTTATCTTTTTTACAAAAGAAATGGCTTCTGCCATTGTTGTATCTTCTTTTGCTTTGTTATTTTCTGATTTAGAAACATTTTTCGAATATTGTGCATTGTTTTGAGCGCAAGCATTAGAATCCTCTGATCTTGTGATATCTTTAATTAACTCTATAGAACCTTCATAGATTTTATCAATTGCTTGTGTTGTCAATGGATTGGTTTGTATTATTTTTAATGCTGACTCGACATTGTATAAATAACTTTTTGCCATTAGCCTTCTTTGCTCTTCTTTACTATGTTGGTTTTTTATATTTTGATCATCTTCAATTGCCTTAAGATTACAAATTAAAACACTAAATAAGCAATGTGCTAACTTAGTATAGTCATCTTCTTTTTGTGGATTTTCTAGTGTTTTGAATGCTACAATGGCATTTTTTAATTTTAACAAGAAGACATCAAGATTTTTATTTGTTGAGTTTTCGAGGAATTTTCCTAGACAAAGCTCTATATTTTTTATTGCTGACTTTTCGAGGTTGCCTTGTTGAATTCTTCTTTCTTCAGCTATCCTTTGCTCCCTTGCTCTCTTAAGATTAGCAACCACTTCAGGACAGTAATTTATATCATTAGGGTTGATTTGTGTTGCAGTTTTTCTTGTTCTGTTTGCTGTTACTGGAAGTTTGTTGTTGCCAAAGAATCCTATAGTTTGAGTTAGGAAATTATTGTGATTGTTTGCTGACGATGCTCCTGTTGCATTGGTGTTGAGAAGAGCTTTGGAATTTAATGTAGATTCTGTCATGTTAAGATTGTATTTTAGGTAATATGAATTTTATAATATTTAATATACGATAAAATATTATAATAAAATTTAAAAGTCAATTATTAATATAATTAATTATTTTACTAAATTGAATTAGTGATAATTTTAATTGATAATATTTTTCTTGCAGAAAATATCTTGCGATACTAAATTCGCTTAATAAAATCATATTCTAATTAATCATATTCTAATCAAATTTTCTATTTAATGGCAAATATCAATATTGTTTTATTTCAGCCAGATATTGCGGGTAATGTTGGGGCTATTATTCGCACCGCAGTGGGCTTTGGTGCAAAATTGCATATTATCGAGCCTTGTGGCTTTCCTTTTGACTTAGAAAGAGTTAAGAAATCTGCCCTAGATTACCTTTTTCAGGCAGAAATTATTCGCCACCCTAGTTTCGATAGTTTGTTTAACATGGTTAAGGCAGAAAATTCTCGGCTAATTCTTGCTTCGAGCAAAGCAGAAAAAAGCTATCTTGATATTCGCTTTATATCAAATGATTACCTTGTTTTTGGTCGCGAATCGGCAGGGGTTCCCGATGAAGTTACGAATAAATGCGATCTACTCACAACAATCAAAATGAAAAACAACTTACGATGCTTTAATGTGGCGATTTCTTGTGGAATTATCGTTGCTAAAGCCAGTGCCGATATCGATAATTTAGCTAATTAAAATCAACAAATATGCAAAATAGCGAAATTTTTGCCAAAGAAGTTTTTTGCTTCGAGTCGGTAGGAAATAAAATCAGCTCAGCATTTTTTGCGAAAAAACTGCATCATGCCATAATTCTTGTTGGGCCAAAGTCAACAGGCAAAGCATCTTTTGCTAAAGATTTAGCCATCGAGCTTTTGAAATCTAGCCCCAAAGATGGCAATAATGGGGCGGAAAATAACTTTGTTAACACCAATCAGCACCCCGATCTTAAAATTATTGTTGCCGAGGGCTTAAGCAATACGATTAAAGTTAATCAAATAAGAGGAGAAGGTGGCGATAAAGACGATTCGCTAATTTATTTTCTTAATCAAACCCCGTCAATTGCTAGTTGTAAATTTGCGATTATTGATGCAATTGACGAGGCTAATATTAATGCCAGTAATAGCTTATTAAAAACCCTAGAAGAGCCGTTGCCAAATAATTTTCTAATTTTAATTGCCCATAACGAAAGCAAAATATTGGCAACGATTAAATCTAGATGCCTATTGATTCGAATGCCAATTATCGACAGCGAAACATTTCTTAAAACCCTCTCGCTAAAAAGGCCAAATATTAACCGTAAAGATCTCGATTTATTAAAGGAAATTACTGCAAATGCCTTAGGGGAGGCAATAGAAAATTATCAAGAATATCCCAAGATTTACAGCTATTTAATTGAAGATTTAGTTGCTGGAATTATTAGTGCGAAGTTGCTAGAAAAAACTACTAATAAAGATTTTAACTTAGATAATGTGGCAAAGCTGGTGAATTTCTTATTTAGCAGAATGTTGCTTTTTTATGAATGCAATAGTAAGTTAATCAAATTTAACTCTTACCAACAAGAAATATTGCTCTTTGTTAAAATTAGCAGTCGACAAAATTTACAGCAAATTTTTGCCAATATTAGCAAAATAAACAAAATCTTTGTCGATACCAAAAGGTTAAATCTCGATCGCAGATTAGCAGTAATCAATATTTTTAATCTTATTAATTCATGAAACATCAAGAAAACATTACCGCAATTGGGCTTATGAGTGGCACATCGCTAGATGGAGTTGATATCGCCGTCATTAATAGCAACGGCGAAGACAATATTAACATTATCGCCCGCGACTATTATAAATTCTCGCCAGAATTAAGAAAAAAAATATCTTCGGTTATTTCCAGCAAAGAGAATCTTGCAACAATTAAGCTGGTCGAGCAAGAATTTACTAAGCTTAATGGCGGTATCGTCAATGATTTTTGTTTAAAAAATAATCTTGCTGGCAATGTTGATATTATTGGTTTTCACGGTCAAACCATCTATCACAATAGTGCAGAAAAAATTTCGTGGCAAATTGGCGATTGTCAGTTGCTAGCAAGCCTTACAGGGAAAAAGGTTGTTGGCAATTTTCGTAATGCCGATCTCATCAACGGGGGCAAGGGTGCTCCGCTAGTGCCAATTTATCATTTTTATTTAGCTAATGAAATTAGAAAATTACAAAATGGCTCTACAACAAAAGCTATTGCCATTGTCAATATTGGTGGAATTTCTAATATTAGCTATTGCGAAGAATCTTTAAGAACATTGCAGGCAAGCGATATTTGCTTCGGCAATAGCCTATTCGACGACCTTGTTTCTTCAGGCAATCTGGGGGATTTCGATTTAGACGGCAAAATAACTCTTAGCGGTAAAGTTGATTACGATATTGCTAATAAAATTCTGGAGCAACCAATATTTTCCTTGTCTTATCCGATTTCTTTCGATCGCAACGATTTTAATTTTATTATTAAATTTTTAGAGCCAATTACTATTGCCGATAAATTGGCAACCATTGCCTTTGTTTATGCTAAGCAATTAGCAAATTTTCTTAAGACGGAAAAGTTATTGCCAAATATGGTGCTTTTCTGCGGTGGTGGCAGAAAAAATATTGGCTTAATTAAAGCGGTAGCAGATTATTTTCAATCGCTTGCAGAACTCAGAAACATTGCCCTCGCCGATATCGACGATATTAGCTCGGGTTTTAATTTTAATGGCGATTCTTTAGAGGCGGAGGCCTTTGCCTTTTTAGCCATTAGGTCTTTAAAAGATTTGCCAATTAGCTTTCCTTTAACTACTGGTGTTTTAAGGCCAACAGTTGGTGGGACGGTTTTTGCCCCCCCTTTGTCCCACCCAGTATAATTTCTTTATAATTTACTTTTATTAAAATGGCCGAGGATTATTCAAAAATTATTACTTTATTTTTTCTGGGTCTTGGAGGGTCTTTTTCTCATTGTATTTTTATGTGTTCGCCCTTTGTTTTTACTCAGATCGGCTTTAAATTAGAAGGTTACAGCCAAGATTTTGGCTTTGTTTCTCGTTTAAAAGTTGCTGGCTTGCTTCCGTATCATTTTGGCAGAATAACTTCTTATTGCTTTATTGCTGGAATGGTCAATATTATTGGTTATTCAATAAAAGATAATTTGGTATTTAAAATTATCACGGCTTCGATCTTATTAATTTTGGCAATGTTTTTTTTGTTAAAATTTCTTGAAAACTTTAAATTAACCTTTTTAATTAAGAGGAAGATGCATAAATTCGCAGAACTTTATGGTTTTGATAAATTTCTAGCTATTTTTAGGCAGAAACTATTAAAAATAGCCAATGTTCAGGGTTTGGTTAATAGATTTATTTACAATTTTCTACTACCCAGGAAGTCTTTACAGAATTTATTAAAATCAAATAATAAGTTTGCAAATTATTTTGTAGGAGTTATTTTAGGTTTCTTACCATGTGGCTTAATTTATATGGCTCTAGTAATTGTTGCAAATTTCCATAATGTATTTTTGGCAATGGTTGGAATGTTGGCATTTGGTTTTGCAACGGCTCCAGCACTAGTAATTGCCGGCTATTTTGGCACAAATAAATTTATGTTGCAATATCCAAAAATAAACAACTTATTCTTACTAATTAATATATTAATGCTAATATTTATCAGTTATCAAATTATTTACTAAAATGCTTAATAAAACTTTAAAACAACATCAGTCGAGTAATAGTCGTTTTTATCAAGAATTTTACAATTACCATATTGTCAAATTATTCACTGTTGCCACAATGTTTTGGGCGATTTTTGGCTTGTCTATGGGTGTTATTATCGCACTGCAATTAGCATTTCCAGCCCTAAATTTTAACTCAGAATTTACAACATTTGGTCGCCTTCGTCCAATGCACACTTCTGCGGTTATTTTTGCTTTTGGCGGTAATGCTCTTTTTGCTACTAGCCTCTTTGTTGTGCAAAGAACTTGTGCTACTCGTCTTTGGGGCGGGAAAAATCTGCTTAATTTTATTTTTTGGGGTTATCAGCTTTTCTTAATTCTTGCCTCTACCGGTTATTTATTTGGTATTACTCAAGCTAAAGAATATGCCGAGCCAGAATGGTATGCAGATTTGCTATTGCTTGTTGTTTGGGTTGCCTATTTCGTTGTATTCATTATGACAATCAAAAATCGTCGCGAGCCCCATATCTATGTTGCTAACTGGTTTTATTTAGCATTTATCGTAACTGTTGCCATTCTTCATATCGTTAATAATTTAGCTATTCCAACCTCTATTGACGGCACTAGTAGTTACCCGATTTTTGGCGGAGTCCAGAGTGCCATGATCCAATGGTGGTATGGTCATAATGCTGTTGGCTTCTTTCTTACGGCAGGCTTTATTGGCATGATGTATTATTTTGTGCCAAAAAGAGCCGAAATGCCCGTATATTCTTACCGCTTGTCAATTCTCCATTTTTGGTCGCTAATATTTATCTATATCTGGGCCGGTCCCCATCACTTGCATTATACTTCTTTGCCAGATTGGGTTCAGACTCTCGGTATGACATTTTCTATTATGCTTTGGATGCCATCTTGGGGCGGGATGATTAACGGAATTATGACTCTTTCCGGAGCTTGGCACAAGTTGCAAGAAGATGCGGTGCTTAGGTTTCTTATTACTGCGGTAGCATTTTACGGGATGAGTACTTTCGAGGGACCGTTAATGGCGATTCGCAGTGTCAATTCTTTGTCGCATTATACCGATTGGACGATAGGCCATGTCCATTCTGGAGCATTGGGCTGGGTTGCTCTAATTACCTTTGGCTCGATTTATCATTTAGTGCCAGTTCTATGGAAAAGGAAAGATCTATATTCAAAAAAATTAGTTGAAATACATTTTTGGCTTGCAACAATAGGAATTGTTCTTTACATTGTTGCAATGTGGATTGCGGGTGTTACTCAGGGGTTAATGTGGCGAGCTTTTGATAAAATGGGCTTCTTGCAATATTCTTTTATTGAAACCGTTGTCGCCTTGCATCCGATGTATGTTACTCGGGCTATTGGTGGCTTGTTTTTCCTTGTTGGTGCAATAATTATGTGCTACAATCTTTACAAAACTGTTAAAAGCTCTGACGATGCTAATTCTGTCATTGGCAATTCTGCCGATAGGTAAAATGCTAATTAACAAGTCTTAGTTGCGGTAATATCACTAGTCAATTTTTTTCGATCCAAGCCTTTAAATAGCAAGATCTGACCGTATTATAGAATTATTAACTATTAAAAAATTATCAATGTTTCGTCTTTCATTAAAAATAACCTTTTCGCTTTTGTTGCTTCTGCTAGCATCTTGCGGAAGTGGCAGTCAGAATCAAAAAATTAAAATCAGACTATTAGATCTTAACGGCAAGCCAAAAAGGGCTCAGGTTAAAACCTTAAAATTCAATCAGCAAATCCTTACCCAAATTGCCGAAGCAGAAAAGGACGGCACTATTGGTAGTGTGAACTTCGAAGATCGTTCTACCGCCTCTAATCATTTTCCAAAGCTCAAAAATGGCGATTCTGCTATCGACAATAACAATCAAATCAACAAAATCAACTCAGATGCCAATGCCGATTTTGGCAAATTCTCGTCGGACAACCTAGATAATATTTTTGCAAATAAAGACCAGAATATCAAACTTCAACCATCTGCCGATGTTAAAATTAGTAGTGGCGATTTAAGTGTGATGCCTAAGCAAAACGGCAATAAAACTCATAAAATTAAGCCGTCAAATAAAATTCAAGAAATACCAACGAGTATCGAAGCCGAAGCTCAGCAACCAATAGACTTTAAGAGCTCGTCAGAAGAATTAACTAAAGTCGAAGAAGGTGGGTTTGGCAAGGTCAAGAATCGTAGCAGGAACATTGTTTTAAAGCCAGAGATTGAAGAAAAGAACAATAATCGCTTTAATTTTAATGGCTCCAATGGTCAAAAAAACAAAATTCAAATCGGGGTGTTTAGTGATATAAAAAATGCTAAGCAGGCTCTTGCTAAGAATAAGAAATTTGGTAATGCCAAAATTATAAGTGCCAAAAACGGCAGTAAAATTAGCTATAAAGTAGTAATCGGCCCTTTTAAAAACAATGCCCAAACATTAAATACTGCCGAGAAAATCAAGAAGGCAGGGGGTGATGCGGTATTGGTGAATTAGCTTAATAATAATTAATATTTTCAAAATGAACTGCATTTTAAAAAAAATTATCAATTTAAAAAATATTATTAATCAGGCTAGGTTTCTAGTAATTCTTTGCCTCGTCTTGACGGTTGTTGGTTGTAAAGTTTTTTCAACCAACCCTGTTGTTGATATTAATAAGAATTATCGTAAAAAATATGCCCAAGATTTTAAAATTATCGACAGAGAATTTCAGCTCAAAGTTAAAAATAAAGACTCCGCTAAGACAAAAAAAGACAAAAAATTCTATCGCCAAGTCAAAAACCGCAAAGATATTGCTTCCTTAGAGCAGATATTAGCAGAGAATCAGGAAGATATTAAGCAATATGTTGCAGGAGAGCAATATTTTCCTTTTGTCGAATCAGAGGGCTATAATGTCTATAATCAGGCAAATTCTAATTTATTATCGCAACAAGAACTAACAAATAATTTTGTTTTACATTATTATCAGGTAAATTACGGGCCTTTTGTTGACAGTAACAATCCTTTTGACAGCATTAAAGTTTTGGCTAAAAAACAAGAAGAGCCTAAGGAATATCAAATTCCTGCACAAGAGATTATTTCTGCAAATATTAGCGAAATAGCCAATAAGAAAGCGAAACCTAATAACGAAAATACAATTAAAATTATTGAAGAACTAGACAAATAACATCTATAACTCTAACGACAATCTCTAAACTATGGAAACAACAATCAAGTCCGTATCACAATCTTCTTAGTAATTTAACCAAGGTCAACATATCTAAAGACCTAACAATTTGCTCAGATAATTCAGAAGAAAGCGATATTATTGCGACAATTGACTTTTTCTTCGAGAGACGGATATCTTATTGATCTTTTTGATAATAGCTTACCAAGCGGAAAACCAAAAATTAAAATGGAAGAAGAATTGCAATCCTGGAATAAAGATCGTAGTATAAAAGGAAAAGACTTTTCTTGGGATAATTTATCATTTCCAAACAAGGGTAAGTTGGCTTTTACAGCTTGGTCTTGTTTCATCTATTTACAAAAAAGATAAAGAAAAATTTATTTCAGCTAAAGATGCTGAGGAATTTAGAGATTTTTTAGCTGAAAACAAGCAATTAAGCCTTGATAGCGAAATTGTTGTTTTTAAAATAGTCAACTTAGATATGAATTCCTGCATTCACGAAGCCGTGGCTTGTTTTAAAAACGGTGATGCATTTGTTTTTGATCCTGACTCGGGGGATTGTCGAAAGTAAATTTTTTGCCATTGCAAGTAAAGAAAACCTTGCCCCTGCTATTAAGAAGTCGAAGTATCTAGATTTGCTAAAGTATTTGGATGATGTTAGTGTTGAAGATCTGGGTAGATTAAAAATTCTAGAAATTACAGTGTTTATAGCCCAGAAGACATCCGAAATTCTATTGTCTATGATTTAAATTTCGTTTTAATTTGCCCAATGGCGAAGAAAAAGAAATTGATTTATCTCCAGAGTTTTTATGTAGACACTCTGCAACCTATCTTTTCAATAATCAAGAAATTTTAAATCAAAAAATTGCCGAAATTGAGGCAAAAAGAGGTCAAAACTTTGGAGGCTGGTAGGGCTAGGAAGTATAATTAATCAGCAAAGAGTAGGGGCAGAGAAGGTATTGTTGCGCTACAATGTAGCATTTTTGGCACCGTGCATATATTTAAAATAATTCTAGCGGCATATTTCCGAGATAAAAACCTTCAGAAATATGTCGCTAGAATTTGCTGGCTAATGATTTCTTGGCATCGAAAAATATCGATTACGATTAGAATGTTAAGCAACAAGATCTATCTTGTCGTCGCCTTTGTTGTAAACGAGCAGAGGCTTCAACTCTAATGTGATTTGCAGAGGGGGTGTCTGATGTTTCTTTTTTCACAGACTCAACTTTTTTCTCGGGGCATTTTATTGGCCTTTCTCTGATCTGTTCGTTGTATTTTTTAATAAAATCAAAAAAGTCTTCTTTATTTCCTAGTGCTTCTTGTTTTATACGGGCTTCTGCTAATTGTTCATCTGTTGTTGGAATATTTTGTTTGCTTTCCGCTAATAGCTTTTCATGTAACTCTTGTGGGTTTTCACATTCTTTTGCAATAAACATATCAAGAGACATTGCTATGAGAGTTTTACGGTCATGGTCATAGTAATATGCTTTACCATTTTCTGCTCTATAGTTTATGTGATTAAAAGCACGAATTTCGCTTACTCTTAATAGTCTTTTTTGTTCATTATTATCATATACAAAGTATCTATAATTTTGAGCCTTGTCGTAGCTTTCTGTCAGTAGTTGCGGAATAAAAATCTCTTCTTTTACATTTTCATTATTGTATCCTCGTTCGGTCGAAAAAAGATTTTCAAGTTCTGATGGAGGCAAATCGTCGAAGAGGCCTTTAGGAACTACTCCTCCTTGACTAATCATCATATTAATCATATCAGATCTTTTGCCAGGGTGAAGAAGATGTGCGCGTTGAATAAGAAGATCGTAGGTTAATTCTGGTTCGACATGCTTAATTATTTCTACTTCCTCTGAAGCTATTTTTGCATATTCCGGACATATATTTGAGAATTTTTTGAGTAATTCATTATGCCGTTCTTGCATTTGTATCTTTTTAGCTTCTATCTCGTATTGTTGTTGATTAATATCTTGATTTTGTTTTATATTTTTTTCCATTATATATGATGGTTGAGTAGATTAAAGTTTTTGATTATTCTTGTAGGATAAAATTTTATTTATATCCTACGGAGTTAGAATAAAAATATTTTTTCAAATATCAATACCTATTTTTCTTATTTTCGTTGCTTGAAAGGTAATAAAGTAGCAGGTAGAGGCAATAAGGACAGTTATCGCAAGACCGTTGGAACCAATTAAATCGATGGCAATTCCGGTGGTAATGCTTCCGCACATTGCCCCGATACTCCCTATTCTTTGAAATGTTGCATTAGCCGCAACTCCTCTATTGTTTTCGCTGTCGCTATTTTCGTTGCTATATTCATCGTTTAGCATTTTGTAGCATGTTACAAAAATACAGGCAATGCCACAGCCAATTAAAAAGAAGATAACGGTAAAGAAGCCAAAGCTACCACTGCAAAATAGCAGGAACGAGCCACATAAACAAAGAATAAAGCCGATGTTAAGCATTTTTTGCGGTTTTGGATATTTGACAAGCAATATACCGACAATTAAATCTAATATACCGCTAAGGCTGAAAGCGGCATAAAACAAGCCTCCTTGTTCTGGAGTCAGTGATTTTTTCGTAGCAAAAACAACCACAAAACTTACAAGTGAAAAACAGATAAAATCTAGAAAGAAACGACCAGAAGCTAAATTTGGGTGTTTGCTAATTAATTCCTTTAATGGTAGATATTTCTGTTCGCTAATTTCTGGCAATTTTGTATGGCAAAAATATTGTAAAATATAATAAGACACCAATAACAGAAAGGCCGACAGAACAAAGTTAAAATAATTATCTGCCGATGTTAAGCTAACTATTGCAGGGCCTATCACCAAGCCAAAAGATATGATCATTGAAAAGGCACCGATTAACAGCCCGCGATAGCGGTTATTAACCAAAGAATTAAGCCAAAACTGCCTTATTATGGTGCAAATAAACCAGCAAAAACCAGTGCTTAGGGCGATTGCTAGCCAAAAGAAGAAGCCAAGAAAGAAGTAGCTTAGTAGCACAATTACAGCATAGATAATGGTGGCATATTTTACAACATTACTTACTCCTAGTTTTTTAACAATTTTATGAAGCACGAAAGACATAATAATGCTACCGCTAAGCTCAAAAATACTAGCAATGCCAATTTTTGTGGCACTAATATGGTTTTTAATTAGTAGTGCAGGCATTATAACAATATTTATTCCGACGGCAATCCAAAAAATAAAAGCACTAAGTAATAGCAAGAGTATTGTTGGGTTGATCGATTTAATTTGTTCTAATTTCGAGATGTTTTTTGAAAAGAAAGGCATTTTTAAGATATTATTTTAATTTCCGCAAGTTTATAGGCAAAATTCATTTTGTCAAGCTTTCTTTTATTTGGTGAGTTTTTGATGTTATACATCGGTTGTTATTGATATTAAATTTGGGATAGTGGTAATTTTATATAGACAAATTTCTTGCAAGTTAAGTTGTTTGCGAGTTAACTTAATACTTATTCAACAATCAAATTAACAATTTCCAATTTTACAAATTAATAATTTCCAATTATGAGCGAGCAAATTAAATTAGTAACTAGCAAGTTTTCGCCTTACGGCCATCGGGTTGAAATGGTGCTAATCGAAAAAAATATTCCTTATCAAAAGGTCGAGGTAGATTTAACCAACCGCCCAGATTGGTTTGTTGCAGATTCTCCTTTAGGGAAGATTCCTTTGCTTTATGTGGGCGACAAGGTGCTTTTTGAATCGATTGTCATTTGCGAATATTTAGAGGAGGCTTTCCCAGGCAACAACCCTTTGCACAACAAAGATCTGGTAATTAAATCTCAGCATCGTGCTTGGATGGAATATAGCAATAGTATTTTTGCATCGGTTTTTGCAATGATTTTTGCAACCAATCAAGAAGATTTTAACTCAAAAAAAGCGGAAGTAGTCAATAAACTCAAGGTGCTAGAAAAGGCCTTAAAATTTAACCCCTATTTCGATGGCGACAAATTCTTGTTAATTGATATTTGCATGGCATCAATTTTTAAGCCGTTGTTCTTTGTCGATAATAAATTCTTGCTCGAAATTTTCGATCTAAACAAAACTTTGGCAAATTATGCCGAAAGCCTTGTCGCGCGGGGTTCCTTGCAAAAAACCCTACCAGTAGATTATGAAGATATTTTTAAATCTTTTCTAGAAAAGAAAAAGTCTCACTTATTGACCATGAGTTTCATGTTATAATATTGGTTTCATGTTATAATATTGGGTTTCAATGGCTAAAACTCTAGATCTAACCATATCTTTACTGTTAAAACCTTTGTGGCAAGACGGTTTAGCAAAAAATCAGGCAAGAAATAAAAAGTTAAAAATTATTAATCAGATTTCAAGAAATTGGCAGATGATTGTTGGCGGTGCTTTTAGTGCTTTTTCTAGCCCACAAACTTTAAAAATTCGCAGAAACTCTACAAATTATAGTGTGGCAAGCCTTGTGGTTAATGTAAGAAATTCGGCAATCGCCTTTTTATTACAAAGCCAGAGCCAACAAATTATCGAGAGAGTGAATCGTTTTGCCGTCGAAAGCAATATTACCGTTAACAAAATTAGTTTTTTACAGCAGGGCAATATTGCCGAAAATAACGACAGCTACAAGCCAGAAACTCGGCAAGACCAACATCAAAAACTTGAAAAAAGCACTAAGATAGAAAATATTATTAAAAATATTGCCGACCAAGAATTGCAAGACTTGCTCCGATCCCTTGCTCCTTAAGTTGCCAATAAGCAAATCCATGGCTATGCCCTCTCTTACCATGCCCCTTTAACTATGTTCTTTAGTGAATAACAGCAATATTGCTAGTGAAAAATATAGTGCCACATTAACCCAAATCCCGCTAAATATCGACATTACATCTGCCGATATTAACGAAAGAAATATAAGGTCGAGAATATAAATCAACAATCCGCAGGCAAGTCCCAAGACTACCATTAATGCCGCTTTACGACTGCGAAAATGATGAACGGCAAAAAATAGCGACAGAATAATTAGGGCAACCAGCATTATTGGTTTGGCGAGTAAGTGATAATAAAGGGCTTTGAACGGCAAATTGTTTATTCCTAGCTGTTGCCGGCTTTTTATTTCTTGCGGTAACTGAAATATGTTAAATAAATTGGCTTCATTCAAACTATTAACAGCAAGATCTTCAACAAAACCAACGGCAAAACTGCTAATAATTTTTACTTGACTAAGCTTCTGATTTAGCTGACTCGCATTATAAAGATTTACTTTGCTAAGCTCCCAGAATCCTTGTTTTAGCATCATGGAATCTGCGGTAATTTTAGTGGTGAACTGCTGTTCCTCATTAAAAAAGAAAATGTTAATATTGTAAAATATTGGCGAGGAATCTTTAGTTTTCTTGCTAATATCT
Organism: Rickettsia typhi; assembly: GCA_945862535.1. GTDB lineage: Bacteria > Pseudomonadota > Alphaproteobacteria > Rickettsiales > UBA1997 > JAJTDS01. The sequence continues at coordinate 38,709 of CAMAYG010000004.1, forward strand.
ACCGCTTCTGCCGAGAATATGGCATAATGATTGCATGGTAAATTGTCCCTCGGTAAATTGCCCCTCGGTAAATTAATTTTTTGCGGGGCTTCGTGATAGATTTTATATGAGTTGCAGTTGGTAAAATTTTGCCTAAACCATAAAGGCTGGCTAAAATTTTCTGTTGGATTAAGTTTTTGCGGGTCTTTTTTTTGCTTTATCGATTTTTCAATTATTTTTGCCTGTTTGTTGCTAATAGAGATAATTTCTACCCCCGCTGTAATCCACAAACCCCCTAAAATCGCTGTAATGACGGCAATAGGGCTAATCATTCTTGCAAAAGAAATGCCAAAGCCCCTAATGGCGATAATTTCACTCTTTTTAGCAAGATTGAAGAAGCTGACAATTCCAGCAATGAAAAATATTGAACTTATGATTTGATCGACAAATTTTGGAGTGTTGCAAAGGCTTAGCAATAAGGTGTCGTAGATGTTGCTATTCTGATATTTCTTAAGGTTTTCAATAAGGTTAATAACAAAACCAAGCAGTGAAAATGCCACAAAAACCTGAATTAGCTTATAAAGAAAAGTTTTAACGAGATAGCGATCGATAATGGAAAAAAGCATTATTTAACTTTTCTAACAAGTTGATAAGAAGCAAAAGCAATAGGAACAATAGTGTTAAGATAAATTAATGGAGTCAATTCTGGATTGACTGCAATAAGGTCGCTAATTACAAAAGTGCCGACGAGGCTAAGAATAAATATAACAATGGCGGAAATGATTTTAGTTATCTCGTCTTTTTTGCGGGCGAAATTTTGTGGTATCATCGCCGAAACGGCAATAATCGTGGCAATGATTGGTAGCATTGGGTAGATAATTCGCTGATGAATTTCGCCCTTGATTTTATTGAGTTCTTTTGTTGTCGAAGCTGTGTGATTGGCGGGGTTGTTTTTATTGGCTATTAATTCTGTAATTGTTTGCTCCTGAACTTTCCATTGATTTTGAGCCATTGCCGTTTTGGTTTCTTCGTTAAGATTTAGGCTATATTCGGCAAAATATAATACATCGGCATTGCCGTCTTGCTTTGATATTTTTTGAATCGTGCCATTTTTCATATGCAGAAGAATTTGCTGTTTGCTTGCTAGTAATTTTGCCGATTCTGCGGTAATTGCAACAGACTTTTTGCCGTCAATATCGTGATGAAGCAACAAGCCGTACATGGTGCCATTTTGATCTTGTTGATTAGCATAAATGGTGATATTGGCAAATTTTTCGAAATTTTGTGGGCGAATCGTGATTTTCTGGTAATTAAGCATTATTGAATCTTTCGATAACCTGATTTGCTTATTGGCTTGCGGAATGGCAAGCATTACCAAATAATAGCAAATTGCCATAACAATAATTGCAAAAATAAGCGACGGCAAAGCAAGGCGAAGATTATTTAAGCCAGAATTTTTGAGGATAGTTAATTGATTACTTGTGCCAAGATGATGAAAAACTATAAGATTGGTGCAAAACAACACGATAGGGATAACAAAAAAGGCAATCTGAGGTAAGAAAAAACTAAGAACCCCAGCAAGTTTTTCAATGCTCGCCCCCTGATGCACAAATTTTAGCAAAGGAATTGCTTTAGTGAACCAAATAAGCAGGGTTAGAAAAAAGGTAAGAACAATGAATTTTGTAGCAATAAGACTAAAAATGTATCTTTGATATTTCTTAGCTAGCATTGGTTTTTGTTAATTTCGCTTCCTTCATTTTGGCAAAATCGGCACCAGCATGGTAGGAAGATCGGGTTAGTGGGCTAGAGCCAACCATTAGAAAACCTTTGTTATAGGCGGTTTTCTTGAAGAATTCGAAAGTGTCGGGGTGGACATATCTTTTAACCGGGGCATGACGGCTTGTTGGGCGGAGATATTGCCCAATGGTTATAAAATCGACATCTGCCGACCGTAAATCGTCCATAACCTGCAAGACTTCGTCGTCGGTTTCGCCAAGGCCAACCATAATCCCAGATTTAGTGAAAATTGTTGGATCGAGGCTTTTGACTTGTTTTAATAGCCATAATGAATGGAAATAACGGGCACCCGGACGAATTTTAGGATAGAGAGACGGCACAGTTTCGATATTGTGATTAAAAACATCGGGTTTGGCATTAACAACACTAGCGATCGCCTCTTCCTTCCTAAGAAAATCTGGGGTTAAAATTTCGATTGTCGTTTGCGGAGCTTTTCTTCTTATTGCCTCGATGGTTTTAATAAATTGATTAGCCCCGCCGTCTGGCAAATCGTCACGATCGACCGAAGTTACTACAATATGATTAAGCCCGGAGAATTTGGCAACATCGCCAACATTTTCTGGTTCGTGCGGATTAACAGAATCGGGCTTGCCCGTTTCGATATTGCAAAAAGAACAGGCCCGAGTGCAAACAGAGCCAAGAATCATAACCGTGGCATGTTTTTGCTCCCAGCATTCGCCAATATTGGGGCAGGCCGCCTCTTGACAAACGGTGTGAAGGTTTTTTTCGTGGAGAATTTTTTTGGTTTGCTGATAGCCAGCAGAAGTTGGTGCCTTAACCTTTAACCAATCGGGCTTTTTTAAGATTTCTTCATTGCCAGAATTAGCAAAACCTAAGAAATCTTTGTTGTCTTTTTTGGCAATTTGCCCGCTAGATTTTTTTTCTTCTCGTGATTGCATGATATATTAATTTATTGCTGTAATAAGCTTAGATTAAAATAACATATTGCCCTTTTTCAAAATATCAACCCCCGATTTACTAGAAAATTGCTATTTATAGCTTAGTTTTTTCAAAAGATTTTAGTTTCAAAAGATTTCAGGGGGCTGTGACTAGTTTCTGGGGCTAGTTTCTGGGGCTAATTTCTGGGACTAGTTTCTGGGGCTAGTTTCTGGGGCAAAACTTTATAAAACTTTGCAAAAATTTGTTAGAATCTGTTGATTGTTAATTATTTTTTAATAATTTTTCTTCAACTTTAAATATCTAAATTACAAATGCAGACCGCACAAATTCAAGAAAACCTAAGTCAATTGATAAAAAATTTCTCAAATGAAGAATTTATCTATCAATTACTGCTCTCATATGGCCTTCCTAAAGCAACTATCGCCCTTCTTAAAAAAGGTAAAAGAAATTTAGCTAAAAAAGAAGGGCAAATAATTCTGAGAAAAAAGCTACTTTTTCAGGCATCGGAAAGCTGTAACCTCTACCAGCTAATTGACGATATTAAAAAAGACGAAACAAGCTTTCGCCACGATCCTCGCTTTATTATTGTGACTGACTATAAAGCCATTTTAGCTATCGACACCAAAACACAAGAAACTTTAGACGAAAAAATTGCTAATTTGGCAAATCGTTTTGACTTCTTTTTACCTTGGGCGGGCATAGAAAAAGCTTATCATGTCAACGAAAACCCTGCCGATGTTAAAGCCTCGGCAAAAATGGCAAAAATTTATGATGCAATCCAGAAAGATAATCAATTTAAAAACGAAGCAGAATTAAGAGATTTAAATATTTTCTTGTCTCGCTTGCTTTTTTGTTTTTTTGCCGAAGATACCAATATTTTCAAGCCCTCGGCTTTTGTTAATAGCCTCGATTCTCATAGTCAGGTTGATGGTAGCGATTTGGATTATTTTTTCGAACAATTATTTTTGGTTTTAAATAGCGAAAAACGGGCAAATTTTCCACATTTTTTACAGCAATTTCCTTATGTTAATGGCGGGCTTTTTGCCACAAAAATTATTACTCCAAAATTCTCGGCTAAATCTCGTCGGCTTATAATTGAATGTGGCGAATTAGACTGGCAAGACATTAACCCCGATATTTTTGGCTCGATGATGCAGGCGGTGGTTAATGATAAATATCGAGGAGTAATGGGGATGCATTATACTTCGGTGCCAAATATTATGAAGGTTATCGAGCCACTTTTTCTTAACGAACTCAAGGCAGAATTTAGGAAAAATTTTGATGATTACAAAAAGCTTAATCAATTGCTGTTGAGGCTCGAAAATATTCGTATCTTTGACCCTGCTTGTGGCTCGGGCAATTTTTTGATTATTGCCTTTAAAGAGTTAAAAAAACTTGAAATAGAAATTTTAAATCGCATTCGTCAAGTAACATCGGCATTCACTTTTCCATTTTCTCAAATTCGCCTATCGCAATTTTACGGCATTGAAATTGACGATTTTGCTTGTCAAATCGCCAAGCTTTCGCTTTGGCTTGCCGAGCATCAGATGAATGTTAAATATATCGAAATTTTTGGTCAGGCTAACCCAACTTTACCACTTAAAGAAGGCGGAAAAATTGCTTGCGACAATGCCACAAGATTAAATTGGGCAGAAATCTGCCCGCAAGACACAGGCAAGGAAATTTACATTTTGGGCAATCCGCCTTATTTGGGGGCTCGCATTCAAAATAAAGAACAAAAAGACGATATGGATTTTGTCTTTGATAAAAAATTAACCAAATATCGCGACCTCGATTATATCTCTTGTTGGTTTTACAAGGCTTCGAACTATATTAAAAATGCCAATTCAAGATTTGCCTTTGTCTCAACAAATTCAATTTGTCAGGGCGATTCTGTAGGTTTGTTATGGCCCCATTTGTTTAAAGCTGGAGTCGAGATATTTTTTGCCCACACCTCGTTTAAATGGCAAAATAATGCCAAATATAATGCTGGTGTAACCGTTGCTATTATTGGCCTGAAGTCAGCAAATTTAAAAACCTCAAAAACTTTATTTATCGAAAATAGCGAAAAATTAGTAGAAAATATTAGCCCTTATTTAACCGCGGGCTCAAATCTGGCAATAACTCGCATCAACAAACCAATTTCTAAAAATTTGCCAAAAATGAATTTTGGTAATATGCCGGCAGATAATGGAAATCTAATTTTAACTGTAAATGAAAAAAAATCTCTTATCGAACAAGACCCTCTATTAGAAAATTTAATTAAAAAACTTCTTGGTTCGCAAGAATTTATTAGGGGGCAAGATCGTTGGTGTTTATGGATCGAGGATGAAAATTTAGAATTAGCCTTAAGTAATAACTTTATTAAAACAAGAATTGAAAATTGTCAAAAAATTAGAGAAAAATCCGCACGACCATATTTAGCACAGATACCGCACCGATTTGCTCAAGTTTGTCATATCAACGGCGATTCAATCATAATACCTCGGGTTTCGTCGGAAAGAAGAGAATATATTCCGATTGGTTTTTTAGATAAAAATTCAATTATTTCCGATTCGGCACTTGCAATCTATAAAGCCGAGCCGTGGATTTTTGCCGTTCTTACCTCAAAAATTCATATGGTTTGGGTTAGGGCGGTTGGTGGAAGATTAGAAACCCGAATCAGATATTCTGCCGAAATTTGCTACAACACCTTTCCATTTCCCGAGATTAGCGAGAAGCAAAAACAAAATTTAACCAATTATGTTTATAATGTTTTAGCAGAAAGAGAAAGGCACTCCGAAAAAACTATGGCAGAAATTTACGACCCAAATAAAATGCCCGCCGGGCTTAAAAAAGCCCACCAAGAACTAGATTTTGCCATTGAATTATGCTACCGCTCCCGCCCCTTCCACACCGACGAAGACAGGCTAGAGCATTTATTTAAGCTCTACGAGGAGATGGCGGGTAATGAAACTTCTTTTAATAATAATCAGCATTAAAAGGAACTTCGCTAAAATGTATCTACTTTCTCTAGATCCTGCACGGAGTTGCAGGATCTACCTTCTGCCGTCATCCTTTCGCGAAGCTCGCAGGATCTACCTTCTGCCGTCATCCTGCGCGAAGTCGCAGGATCTAGAGAAAGTAGATACATTTTAGCGAAGTGCTGTTTAATATTGATTTTGTTGCTATGGATCCTGCAACTTCGCTTTCGCTTCGTGCAGGATGACGACGGAGGGAGCCATGGATCCTGCAACTTCGCGCGAAGGTGACGACGGGAGGACTATCGATCCTGCAACTTCGCGCGAAGGTGACGACGGGAGGACTAAGGATCCTGCAACTTCGCTTTGCTTGTGCGAAGGTGACGACGGGAGGGAGCCATGAATCCTGCAACTTCGTGCAGGGTGAAGCCAATTAAATAGCGAGATCTAATAACCCCCCCCTTGAGGGAGGGTCGCAGAGCCAACTTGTTGGCGATGCGGGGCGGGGTAAGTAATATTTTCAACAAAATTATGGCTAAAGTTGTGATGAGCTTTCCGACCCCTCCTTCGAAATTGCTAGCAATTTCGACCCTCCCCGAAAATAAAATTTTGGGGGAGGGTTGCTAGATTTCGCTATTTAATTGACTCCGTAGCTCTTTTTCTATCGGCAACAAGGGGTTTCAACCCCTTGTCGGGTCACGATGACGGACGAAAGAGATCGACTGCGAAAAAGACGGTAAAAATTAGTGCAACGAAATAGATATAAGCAGTCCGACTTTGTATCACGACAAGGGGTTGAAACAGTCTGTTGCCGACAATTTCCTACATTGTCACCTTCGCGCGAAGTTGCGAAGATCCATAATCGCAAAGCAAAATTATTATTAATAGAAGCACTTACCACACCGTCACCCTCGCGCGATAGTCGCAGGGTCCAGAGCAATAAAATCAATAGATCCTGCAACTTCGCGCGAAGGTGACGACTGAGGGAGTGCAAAGGTGAAGGTGTGGGTGCGGTTTTACCGCAATAAACAACCATTTTCATTCGGCAATAAGGGGTTTCAGCCCACTCATCGTGATACAAAATCGGACTAATTCTATCGTCATCCTGCACGGAGCGAAAGCGAAGTTGCGAAGATCCGCAGATTCCTTAACGACACTGTCGCAAATCTAACTTTTTAAAAATTTTCTTTACAAAAAATTCGATTCATAATTTTCGGAGAGTTTTTGGTTAATTCTTTTGGAATTTTTCTGATTTTTCCTGTGTTTCGATCTGCAGTTTTGTTGATTTTGGCTGTTGCTTGGTGGTTTAGATACAGCTATCCCTCGTCATATAACTAGAGGTGGCGGAGATGATCTGGTCAGAATTACAAGTCTTTTAAAGTTGAAGGTGATTGCCTGCATAAAAGCAGTGAATTGGTTTTTGGCGATTCCTTCAGATTTTGTCTTTTGATTTAACTTCGAATTTAGCATCTTTGTCAGCTGACACTTTTTCCAAAGTTTTATTATTGAGAGATTCGAGCTTGAGTTCAATTGCCTTATCGCGCTCTTTCCAAAGAGCAACCTTTGAGATGAGATGAGTAGCATCAACGAAAGTGAATACTTTACTCATATAACCCCAAGCTTTTAACTTATCGCGCATAAGAGAAAATATTTCGGAAAGCTTATTGGCGCCAATTCTGCTACGAACCCTTCCAAAAACAGAATGATCTGGATTTTGCTGTTAAATCAAACTGGCAGAACCATCTTGTAGCAGCATTCTCGCAGACAAATTTCGAGTTCACGATCGGATAAATCTTCAAGAAACTGCAACAGCAAGCACAAAAAATACGGAATATTCCATAACCTTTGTAGCTAGAATTCGCTTCAAGTTTTTCTAACTCTAAACGGACCGAATCCATATTCCACAAATTCAGAAAGTTGCGGTAGATGTGATTTTCTAAAACCAGATCTTCCAAAGAGACCATTTGAATTTGTTTAGGTTCGAAGGACATTTTTTGCTAAATTATGTTAAAAATCTGACTAATTCAGAGAAATATAACCAGTCACGAACACTAGAAAACAATAGCTTCGCAGACTTTAATAGCAAGAAAGTAATTCAAAAAAATGAGAAAATTTAAGGGTGGTTTTGTGCGTGGTTTGCGACAGGCTCAGTGCAAGAAGTTTTCGGCAACAGACTATTTCAACCTCTTGTGGTTAATGCAAGGGCGGACTGGCTCTGCCGATAGTAACTTTTTTCGTAAGTAGAACTAATTTATTCTGTTATCGTTACAAGGCAAAATTTTGCAAAACTATGCCAATGGAACTAATAATTTACAAGCCTTAGGAAGTGCGACACTAAGAATATATCCTTTTAGCAAGTCTCTTTATTTTTAAAAACCAACTACTAATTGCGACAGTGATATTATTTTTTCTTTTTAAGCTGTTAAAAATTTCATCATCAATTAATTCGATTGTCGATGGTAAATATTCAATAAATAATTTGCTATTGATTGCATTGTTAATAAATTTTTCCCTTGCCTGACTGTCGGTATTTTTATCTAAAGCCTCTTTAATTAAGTAGCCGATTAAAGGATGCGAGTGTTCTTGCAACTCACAGAATAAAGATTCAACTTCTCTTGTTCTTGTCATGATTTTACCAAGATCTCTAGGATGCAAATGAGCATCTGTTGTCGCTTCCTCGTTTTTAATAGAATACCTTATCGAAAAATATTTATCGTAAATTGCTGCGGAGGGTGTATTTTTAGCTGATTCTTTTGATTTTTTATTGTTAATTTTTTTATCAATAAAGTGCTTTCCTTAGCTCTATTCTTGATACTCTCAATCTGTTGTTGAATTTTTCTTGCTTCTTCATCTTTATAAAGCTCCATCTCTCTATTTTTATCTAAAACAAAACGATCTTTCTTAAGTTTTGTTTCTTCAATTGATTCATGAACTGCCTTGTCGACAAAAGGAAAAATTTTAAAAACAAAAAGATAAGTGAAAAATAAGGGCTGAATTACCCTTGGAAAGAAATGATTCCAGTAATTTGCAAGATTTGTGAGGTCAATATATGGCAAAAAATAGAGTAAGGCTTTGCCAAAACAGATTTTTATTAAAAAATTTATCTGTTGCGATTGAGGTTTTTATAGAATCTATTGGGGTTTTTAGTGTCATTACAGCTAATATTTGCAAGGGTTAAATTAATGAGCAATTAATTCTTTTACCGCTAAAGTAATATCATCTTTTTTCATAAAATATTCACCAATTAGAAAGGTATTAAAACCAGCATCTTGCAATATTTCCAAGTCTTTTTTAGAATCTATACCGCTTTCCGCAACCGCAATATGGCTATCGCCGATGAACTTCCTAAGATTTACCGCAGTAGATATATCTACCTTCATAGTTTTTAGGTTGCGGTTATTTATTCCTATTATCTTGCTTTTCATCTCTTTGGCTATTCTAAGCTCTTCCATATCGTGAACTTCTATCAACACAGACAAACCAATGCTAAAAGCCACTTCCTCAAGCCTCCTGATTTTTGCAATATCATTAGTAAACATTGCAACAATTAGCAATATCGCACTCGCTCCGAGCATTTTTGCCTGATATATCTGATATTCGTCGACAATAAAATCTTTTCTAATTAGCGGTATATTGGTAATTTTGCTCGCATTAAGCAAATATTGATTACTTCCCATAAAGTATTTTTCATCTGTTAGAATAGAAATGCAAGCGGCACCACCATCTACAAAAGAGTTAATTATTGACTCTAGGTTAAAATCTGCCCTTATCACCCCTTTAGATGGCGAGGCTTTTTTTGCCTCGCAAATTAGGGCAATTTTTTTTTGCTCTTTAAATTGCCACAACCGATCAAAAAACAATCCTTGGCCAGAACAATTTATAGCGGAATTAGGCGAGGTAAGGGTTTTACAGCTAATGTTATTGCATATCTCGGTTAAAGACATTAATTTTTTAGCATTGCGAACTTCTATTAACTTGTCTTGATAGATTTTAGCGAGGATGTTGTTGCTCATATTTTTGCTATTTATTAGGGATAAAGATAGATAAAACATATCTTGTCGAGCTTAATATTTTAAAAATTATGCTCAAGTGTTTATCGATATTTCGCTATGTTGATTGGCATAATCGTAGTAAATCTTGCCTTTTTAAAGCCTAAATCAAGGCTAACAACAACTGAAAACAATGAAATTAATTGTTGTTTTTATAATATTAAATAAAATAATTATATTTTTTAAGATATTAGTAGAATAGGATTATAGCCTAATTAAGTTAAGATTTTGTCTGTTTAATTAGGCTATATAATAATTATTTAGCTTGCAGGTTGCCCTAACTCATTAGAATTTTTCATCTTATTGTCGTTAAATTCTTTTTTATGTTGCTTAATTCCAATGTTTTCTGGCAAAGCCGACTCATCTATCTTTAGAATTGTCGCAACTTGTTGGCGATGCCTTTTTCTTTCTTCGAGAAGCATTTGTTTTTGTTCTTTGGTGCTGTTTTTTATAATCTCTTTTAATGCTTCATGTTCTTTTTTTCTTTCGGCCATTTTTTCTTCTTTTTTATTTTTCTTAACATCGTTGCCACCTTCCACATCTTGCCTTGAGCCCTCTTTTTTATTAGACCAGTCTTCTCTCGAACTATCTTTCTTTGGAAGATCGGAAGATGGCTTTGCTACTCGAGAGGCTTGTTCTGCAGTTTTATCTGCGGACGGTGCTTGAGCAGGGTTTGAAATATTTTCTTGACCGAAGGCTAAACTGCCATTAACAGCCAATCCAAAGCAAAATAAGGCAATAAAAATTTTAGACATTTTTTAAAAAGTAAAGTAGTGGATAGATAGGGCGAAAGAAAAATTGTTATTTTATCGATTATGAATTTTCCATTTTTTGACGAACTGTGTCGAACTGATTGTAAAGATCGTCGCGTTTCTTGCAGAATTTAACATATTCTTCATATTCTATAACTCTTTCGATCCAGACGGTGTCGATATTATCTTCTTTGCCAATAGATGTTTTGTTGCCAACCATAGTAACTTTTGGGCGATCGGATATGCGATTATTTCCCTGATATTCACGACCGATTTCGATTTTTTGACTAATGTCGATGCCAGATGCACTAACTAATAAGTCAAAATATTCTCTTTTGTAGCAGACAAATTTAACAAGCCTAGCAATTTTTAGATAAGACTTACTAGATGTTTTTCTGAGTTGAGATAGGAAACCAGAGATATATTCAACCCCTTTTTCGTTAATGCCAATTTTTATACTGGCAATTTTACCTGTCATTTCAGTATGATGCTGATTGATGTAAAAATTATTTGATAAATCTTGATCTTGATCAAAATCTTGGCTGTATTCACTTTGCATATTATAAATATTAAAATTGTTTAATTGTAGTCCAAATATTATTAAGCTTTATTATTAAGCTTTATTGTGTTTTTGGTTATTTTATGGTTATATTTAGTAAAATTAAAATTAATTCCACCTATTTTTGGATTAACAGCTATCCTAAACTGCAATTCTTGTTAATCAAAAACTTCTTTTGCATATTTTCATTTTGAAACAAAATATTATTAATAAAATAAAAATCAAGTAGACAGCAAAAAAAATAGTAAAATAATTTAATACAATATTTTACTAATAACCTAAATATTGTTTTTTTCAGACCTTGCCAAGAACTCTAAAGCATAATTATTAAAATTACTATTTGCAATTTGCATTCTTATTTCTTGCATTAAGGCTTGATAGTAAAATAAATTATGCTCCGTTAATAGCATCGAGCCTAATATTTCATTTGATTTTACTAAGTGATGCAAATAGCTTTTACTATGATTCTTGCAGGCATAACAATTACAATCTTCCTGCAATGGCAAAGGATCGTTGCGATATCTACTATTCCTAATGTTAACTTCGCCATTTTTTGTAAATGCTTGACCGGTACGACCAGATCTGGTAGGTATTACACAATCAAACATATCAACACCTCTTAGCACCGCTCCAACTATATCCTTAGGTTTGCCAACTCCCATTAAATAACGAGGCTTTTCTTGTGGTAAATTGCAAGCAGTATAATCTAACACTTCAAACATAATTTTCTGCCCCTCGCCTACTGCTAATCCGCCAATAGCATAGCCGTCAAATGGAACTTTTAGCATCGATTCTATCGACTTCATTCTAAGGTCATAGTCTGTCCCGCCTTGAATAATGCCAAATATTGCATAGCCCGTTCTTTCAACAAATTTTTCTCTTGAGATCTTGGCCCAATCAAGAGAGCGGTTCATCGCAACTTCAGCTTCAGACTTTGTCGCCTCAAATCCAACACATTCGTCAAATGCCATAGTTATAGTGCTATCGAGCTGTTGTTGAATTTTGATAGAGCTTTCTGGGCTTAGAAAGTGCTTACTGCCATCGATATGAGAATGAAAAATAACACCTTCATCATTTATTTTTCTAATTTTTGCTAGCGACATCACTTGAAACCCACCAGAATCTGTTAATATTGGGCCTTGCCAATTGTTAAAACTCCTTAATCCGCCCATTTCAGCAATAAGATCCGCCCCCGGCCTTAGCATCAGATGATAAGTGTTGCCTAAGATAATTTGGGCACCGCTAGTCACAAGGTCGACATTTTTTATCGCCTTAACCGTTGCCGCTGTCCCAACTGGCATAAAGGTCGGGGTAAGAATTTCGCCGTGAGCAGTGGTTATTTTACCGATTCTTGCCTTGCCATTGCTTGCTTTGTTGCCAAAAGAACTATTGGTAAAATCGTATTTTTCGGAAGTATGATTTTGCTTTTTGTGAGTAAAATTTAATTCTAAATTTTTGTTTTCAACATTTTTAAGCTCAATAAAAGAAAAAGAAGGGATATTCATATGCTAAAAATTAAAAAGAGTATTTAGTAATTGATAATAAAGATTTACCAATTAATGTTTTGTGAAATTTGGCATTTTGGTAAATTGACCGCTATATTAAATATTTTAATTATGATTCTACCTAGAGTTAACCTTTATAAAGTTTTGAACCACCTTCCCGCCTTTATTTTAGTGCTATGTGTAGTATTTTTTGGCTTAGCGATTAATAATTTAACCCTAAACAAGGCAGAAGCGAATTCAAAAAACATTCTTAGCTCATTAGCGGATGCGAAAACTTTAGAAGTAAAAAATATTAAATCAACAACCAAAACCAATAATGCCGAAACTAATAAGATCTTAGAAAAATCAAATCCTTCAAAGTTGAGAATTATTAACTTTTTCTCTTCTTGGTGTAGCTCCTGTCTTGCCGAACATAAGATTTTGTTAAAATTAAAACATGAAATTGGCGGTAAGGTTAAAATTTACGGAATAGCATGGCGAGACTTGCCAGAAAATAGTAATAAATTTATTTTGCAAAATCAAAACCCTTACGATACAATATTAATCGATGGCAAAAATCTGATAGGCAGAAGCTTTGCGATAGAGGGAGTTCCGGAAACTTTTATTATCGATGAACATGGGAAAATATTATATCGTCACAACAAAGGACTAGATTACGAACAACTAATCTTGATATTAAAAATTATTAAACAAGACTCGTAAAATGCTACCGGCAGAGAATCAGATTATAATTTATAGCGATGGAGCCTGTAAAGGCAACCCCGGTAAGGGCGGTTGGGGTGCGGTATTGATTGCAGGCAAATATCAAAAGCATATCGCAGGTTTTGTGCAGAACACAACAAATAACCGAATGGAAATCACTGCGGTAATTGAGGCATTGAAAATTATTAAAAAGCCTAGTGTGATGATAATATATTCAGACAGTAATTATCTTAAGGAAGGAATAACAAACTGGATCCATAGCTGGAAAATAAATAATTGGAAAAATAAAAAGAAGGAACCTGTAAAAAATATCGATCTTTGGCAAGAATTAGAATCTTTAACCAAGGAACATCAAATAAATTGGCAGTGGGTTAAGGCTCACAGCGGCAATCATTTTAATGAAATTGCGGATTCTTTAGCAAGTAATGCCGCAATTAAAATGCAAAATTTTTCACAAATTATTAATAACTAAAATTACAAAATGTTACCAATATTGATACTAAAAAAAGGCGGAGATTTAAGGTTAAATCACGGACATCTCTGGATATTTTCTAACGAAATTGCTAATTTTGCCGAGCTAAAAAATATCGAACCCGGATCTCTAGTTGCGGTTCGCAATCAGCAAGGTCACAAATTTGGTGTCGGCTACTTTAATCCTAAGAATCTAATAACTGCCCGCATTCTAGATCTGGACGAAACAACAAAAATTGATAGTAAATTTTTTGTTAATAAAATCTTAACAGCTCTTGATTTCCGTAAGAAACTTTTACATCAAAACATTAATTATTGCCGAATAATCTACAGCGAGGCAGATTCTTTACCTGGTCTTATTGTCGACAGATTTGACAATGTTTTTATTTGCCAAATTACAACTTTTGGCATGGAAAACCAGAAACAAAACATTACCGATGCACTAATAGAGTGCTTTGGCGAAGATATTAGTATTTTATATAAAAACGATAACGAATTAAGAAAAATAGAAGGCCTTCCCCAATATCAAGAACTGGCTTTCGGTAAGCAAATTGGCAACCTCAATATTATTGAGAATAATTTAAATTTTACAATTAACTTTGCTTTCAATAAAGAAAACGAAGAAAAAGACGAAAACGAAGCTAGTATCGAGTTAAAACAAGACTATCTACAAAAAACTGGCTGGTTTTACGATCAGAGGCTGAATCGACAAATCCTCCAAGAGTTAGTTGCAAAAAATAGCAAGGAAAAAGAATTATCGGTTCTTGATTGCTATTGTTATGCTGGCGGTTTTGGTATTAATGCCTTAATTGGCGGTGCAAAACAGGTGACTTTTGTTGATAGCTCTAAAAAGGCAATTGAAAACTTAAATTTTAACCTTACGAACCATTATTCGCAACATTTAACCTCTACGGAAGTTGTCGAGAGTCAAGCTTTTGACTTTTTAGAATCGGCAAGCGGAAAGCAGAAATCTTACGACATCGTCTTACTAGACCCTCCAGCATTTGTTAAAAGCCGTAAAGACTTCTTCACTGGCCTTAAAGGCTATGAAAAGCTTATCAAAATGTCGTGCAAAGTTTTAAAGCCAGCGAGTTTTTTGGTTATTTCTTCGTGCTCTCATCATGCTAATTTAGACGAACTAATAAGCAGTTGCAACAACGGCTTTAGAAAAGCAGGTCGCAAAGCTAGAATTTACCGCACTAGCGGAGCAGATGCCGATCATCCGATAATTCCAGCAATAAAAGAAGGGGAATATTTAAAAACCATTTGGTTTTATGTCGAATAGTAATTGGTAAATTATTATTAAACAAGTTGGCGGGCATTGTGTCGCATCTCATTAAACTTCAATGGCGATTAACAAAGGCTCTCCGATACCGCCTCTAATTTTTAGAGAAAATCTTAGAATATGGGAGGCGGTATGTTATCTAACAAATAAAACGATAGTTATATGCAAGAAAAGTTTTACCTAACCGAAAAATTACCTCCTTATATTTTTGCCAAAATCTACGACTTAAAAAAAGAGGCAATTGCTAATGGCTTAGATATTATCGATTTTGGCATGGGCAACCCAGATTCCG
Organism: Rickettsia typhi; assembly: GCA_945862535.1. GTDB lineage: Bacteria > Pseudomonadota > Alphaproteobacteria > Rickettsiales > UBA1997 > JAJTDS01. The sequence goes on from CAMAYG010000004.1 coordinate 53,960, forward strand.
CACCGCCAACAGAAACAATAGCCGAACTATCTAGACTAGTGCTAGACCCTAGCCTTTACGGCTACTCTGTAACGGGTGGGGTTGATCGCTTAAAAAAGGCCATTTGCGCCTATTATCACAATAACTTTGATGTCGAGCTAGATTATCAAACAGAATCGATGGTTACTATTGGCTCGAAAGAAGGTATTGCCAGTCTTGCTACCGCTATTGCCGACAGCGATAACTATATCTGTGTTCCTTCGCCATCCTACCCGATTCACACTTTCGCTTTCGACATTGCAAAATCAAAGGTTGTTCATATCGAGGCAATAAAGCCCGAAGACTTCCTGATGCAATTCAAATCTTTTGTTGAAAATGCTAGCCATAAACCAATTGCAGTAATTGTTAGCTATCCTTGCAACCCCACCACGGAAACCGCATCTATTGTATTCTATCAAGAATTAGTTAAATTCTGCACCCTGCATAAGATTTACATTATCTCCGACATTGCTTATTGCGAAATATATTTTTCTGCCGAAGACAAGCCATCTTCAATTCTGCAAGTTGCAGGGGCGAAAGATATCGCTATCGAATTTTCGTCGGTTAGTAAAAGTTTTTGTTTGGCGGGAACTAGGGTTGGCTTTGCTTGTGGCAATAAAAACCTTATAAATGCTCTATTTAAAATAAAATCATATCTCGACTACGGCTCCTTTACCCCGTTGCAACTAATTGCGGCAAAAACCCTAGAAAACAACAATCAACAATATCTAGAAAAATTAAGAAAAACATATGACGATCGCGGTAATTTTTTAATCGAAACCTTTAAGAAATATTTAGACTGGGAAATTGAGAAACCTAAGACGAGCATGTTTATCTGGACAAAATTGCCAAAATTTGCTACCAGTAAAGACGGTCAAATGCTTTCTTCCTTTGAATTTTGCAAAGAGTTGATTTTAAAAGCTGGGATCGCCTTCTCTCCCGGTAGTTCTTTTGGTAAAAATGGAGATGGTTTTATAAGAATTTCTCTGATCGTTAACGAAGAAAGAATTATTGAAGCTGTAAAAAGAATTGCAAAAATATATCTCGCTAAATAGCAAATAACAAGCTAATACATAGTGTTATTTATATTCGAGGTAAATTTTATCTGAGATTCTTAAATCTATTACTTTTAGATGGCTAAAGGCTCCTTCAACCTCTTTAATTTGCATTAACCTTTGCCAAGCCTTGCTAATATTGCTTTCTGGCAATTTAATAATCAGGCCGTTGTTAAAGCGAATATCCCAACGACGATTACTAACCCAAGTTGCAGAATATATATCTTGACTTACCGCAGGATCGTTAACAAAAATATTAAAGAGCGAATTGACATTTTTGTAGGCATCATTGCCAGATAACACGATTATCGAATCGAATTGATGATCGCTACTGTCTATTTCTATATTATGGCCATTTTTATCGACGGCATATTTTTTCCCCTTGCCCTCCCAAACAACAAACGGCTGATATTCTTCAATTTCTACCGCAATTTTATTAGGAAATTGACGATTAATCGACACATTATCTATCCATGGCGACAATTCTTTAATCTTGCTAATAATATTTTGCAGGGGGCGGTCGTCTAATTCGTGTTTTTTATAGGCAAGGTTAACCTCTGCAAGAACAACCGATTCTATATGCTTTTCATTGCTTCTTTGAGTGCCAGAGATAATAATTTTAAGCTTACCAACTCCGATAATGTTAAATTTTTTATTTAATAAAGAAAATATTTTTTGCCTATTGGCATCGAATGAACTCGGCAAAGCTTTGGCATATAAGAATGGCAAAACAATACTCAATATCAATAATGCCAAAACTATCTTGCCAAATGTTGGCTTTACTAGTTTATGCCAAATCAACCTTGCTTTACGAAAAAAAACATTGCGGACAAGGGCATCTAGAAATCTTTGCCGAAGATTATTTCTGGTGTGATTGATTTTCCTTACCTGCATTCGCCTCGCCATTTAAAACTTGCCATTTAAAGCTTATTTTGCATATTTAGCACTAGCAAGAAGCAATTCTATAATTTCAATAAATTCTATATCGTAATATTTAGCAATTTTTGGAACCAAGGATGTCGCTGTAAAACCCGGATGAGTATTGATTTCTAGTAAATAAAAATTATTGTCTCCGTTATTTTTGTTATTTAAAATGAAATCTATTCTTGCAAGACCAGAACATTCGGCTTCCTCGTAGCATTTCTCGGCAATGGTTAATAATTGAAAGTATTTATCGCTGTTAATTTCTGCTGGCATAATGTATTCTGTCATGCCGGGGGTATATTTGCAGTGATAATCGTAAAATAAATGTTTTGGGCGAACTTCTATCGCACCAATTGCAAGAGATTTTTTCTTGCTAAAAACTTGCTCTAATTCTGCCTCTGTCATATTATTAGACTTCTTTCGCTCGCCTTGACAAAATATATTAAAAAACTTCTTGTAAACCAGACTGCCTTTTTGAGGCACATTAAAAACAGCAACCTGAATTTCTTGTCCAGAAATATATTTTTCAACAATCATCTGCGGACCATATAGCCATTGATAACTCGCTAAATTAAATTCTTTACTGGAAAAATCTTGATCCGCAAGCACAACCTCTACTCCAACACTAGAACCCTCGGCAATAGGTTTTAAAACAAAAGGCTTGCCGATTAGAGCTAGTTTTGCTAAATTTTCTTGCAAAGAATCTTGATTTAACACCTGATAATTGGGGGTTTTCGCACCAGTACTAACGCAAATCTTATGGGTAAAGATTTTGTCCATACAAACAGCGGAAGATTTAAGCCCAGAATGAGTGTAAGGAATTTGCATTAAATCTAGCAATGCCGAAATTTTACCGTCTTCGCCAGGGCTTCCGTGAAGTGCATTAAATACTAAATTGGGTTTTACCTGCTCTATCTGACTAATTGCTAAGCGAGAAAGATCGATTTTAACCGCATTATAACCCGCATTAACAAGCGAGTCGTATACTGCATTACCAGATGCCAAAGAAACATCTCGTTCGCTATTATAACCACCTAGTAAAACGGCTATTTTTTGATTTTTTAAACTCATAGGCTCGTGGTTAATTTCTGTTGCTAATATTTTGTCTTGAGGTTTTGATATTATTCATCTTTGTCGATATTAACATTTGGAGATTTGCTTTTTGACTTTACCTTATCTTCTGACTTTATTTTATCTTCTGATTTAATTTTATTTTCGGCATCTTGTATTTTGCTAGCCAATGCAACATCTTCCTTTAAACTGCCCTCAGAGTTAATCTGATCAATCACATAAGCACAAAGATCTTCAAAAGGGATCTTGCTTTCATTGGCAATTTTTTGTAATTTTTCAAAGGAATCCATAACATCGGGGGGCACCGTGCCACCTCTTTCACTAGATAGCCACCTGCTTTGAAACATTAAAGGGTGGGACTCTGGGTAAGGCACACCAATATAAAGGGTAAAGGGCTGAATTGAGCCGTTTATATCGCAATTTGCAGTAAACTTTTTAACCATAATTTGTTGACTAGATTAATTCGCAAGAAGATTAAAACCATTTTTGGTTTAGTTAAAAATATTATTGTTAATATTTATTTTAAATTCTCAATAGAAAATTATAAAAAAATACTTGTTATTTTGCAAAGAGACATTATCTTTGTAGTTGTTATTGTTTAGGCAATAACTATGGTGATAAAAGATACTGTAATAACAAGATGGACCTGGGGGCAGAGCCCAGCACCTCCACCAAATACAAAACTTTTAAGGAAAAACTTTGAGGTAAAATATTTTCGATTTAACCTCATAGAATCTTAAAAAATATGGGGGTGACACAGATTTCGACATTGTTGCTAAAGAGTATTGTTTGCCCGGTTTAGATACTGCCGATTGATTTTAAGTGTTTTTCTAAATACTTAGTATTAATACCCGTTCACAAACAATAAACGCAAACGACAATTTTGCCAATGATAATTTTGAAATTACATCAACTTCAGTAGAAGTTTTTGCATAAGTTAAATTATCGGGGCCCGCCCAGTGCCTCTCAACAGAAACTGGGCAACAGAAACTGGGCAACAGAAACTGGGCAACAGAAACTAAAAAACCAGAATGGAGTCGCAAGTTTTAAAGGAACATTTTAAAGAAAAGTCTTGAAGGGTCGCAAGTTAAATTTATCAATATTTTTCAACAACAAAATCAAAGTTAATATGCAAGATTTAATTGGTTACGATCAAATTATCGAGAAATCTATGCGGTCGGTAATTCATACTGCCTTAAAAAAAATTGAAAATTCTGGATTGCCAGGGGCACACCATTTTGTAATAAGCTTCATCACCAAATTTAAAGGGGTCAAGATCGCTCCGGAACTAGCAGAAAAATACCCGGAAGAGATGACAATAGCTCTACAACATCAATTTAAAAACCTTAAGGTTGACACCAGCTCTTTTTCTATAACATTAAGCTTCTCTGGACAGTTGCAAAAACTGCAAATCCCTTTTACTGCCATCACATCTTTTGCCGATCCGTCAATAAATTTTGCCCTAAAATTTAGCCATCATTTTAACGACTCGGAAGAAAGCGAAGAAAATAAAGAATCTCAACAAGGTAATCAAAATTCTTCGGAAGAAGTATTGGAGGTCGACACTTCACAAAGAATAATATCTCTCGATGCCTTTCGCAATAGCCGTAAAAATCATTTTAATAAAGATAAAAATAAGTAATTTTAGTTAACTATCAACATTCTAATTAGTTCCTTTATGACACTAATCCTTCAGCAGATTTTATTTTTGCTTTTGGTCTATTTTGTTTCCTCAATTCCATTTGGCTTGTTATTTGGTAAAATTTTTGCTAACACCGACCTAAGAAAACATGGCTCAGGAAACATCGGAGCAACAAATGCCACAAGAGTTTTGGGAAAAAAGCTTGGGTTGTTAACCCTAATATTAGATGGCGCCAAAGGTGGATTAATGCTTATAGTCGCTCGTTTTAGTTTTAGCGATATTAACCATCTTCACCTCTACCTTACAGTAGTGGCTTTTGTAGCAATTATTGGCCATATTTATCCTGTCTATCTTAATTTTAAGGGCGGTAAAGGAGTTGCAACCGCTTTAGCAACAATTTTGGCCCTAAATTTTACTTCTGGTCTACTGGCATTATGTTTTTGGATTCTCACTTTTGTTTTTTGTCGCATTTCTGCAGTTGCTTCGCTAGTTGCAATATTTTCAACAATAGTTACCGCCTATAGTTACAATGCTCCGATTGAAGAATTGATATTAAATTCTTTGATATTTACAATCATATTAGCAAGACATAAAGAAAATATTACTCGCATGATAATAGGAGAAGAGAAGAAGCTATAGATATCCAGAAAAACACTAATAAAAATCTACGATGGCAACACAAAACACTCAAAATAAAACAAAAATAAAAATCGCACTAGCACAGATCAACCCTTGCGTTGGTGACTTTGCCGGTAATTATAAAAAAATAATCACAGAACTAGATTTTGCCGTTAAGGAAGATGCCGATTTGCTAATAATGCCCGAAACTGCAATTAGTGGCTATCCGGCAGAAGATCTATTATTACAAAAACATTTCATTGCCGAGGCGGAAAAATATATTTGGCAAATCATAAATTATAGCAAAAATCACAAATTGGGAATATTACTAACTTCGCCCACTCTAGAAAAACACCGAGGACAGGAGCTTATTTACAACTCCGCTTTACTTATTGAAAATGGTGAGATTAAAAAAATAATTCACAAAAAAAGTCTCCCAAATTTTGGAGTTTTTGACGAATATCGATACTTTAGCCCCAGCCCAGTTCTGGGAGAGATAGAAATCTCTGGCTTTACTTTTGCGGTATTAATTTGCGAAGATATGTGGCATCTTAAAAACTTACTACTTCTACAAGAAAAAATAATTGACGGAGTGTTAGTATTAAACGCTTCTCCTTATGAACAAGGTAAGCAAGAAACAAGAATTGCAAATGCCAAAAATTTTGTTAATTCTTTAAAAAAACCACTAATTTATTTAAATCAATTTGGCGGACAAGATTGTTTAGTTTTTGATGGCAATTCTTTTGCTTTACAAAGCGATGGGGAATTATTGCTAGAAATGAAGCAATTTAGCAAGGATTTTGCCATTATCGAGTTAGAAAAGACCGTGCATGAGGCTCAATTTAATAACGGAAAAATAGACTTCCCCGAGCCTAATACATGCGAAATTTGCAATATTTACAGTGGCAACGAGCCTTTAAAGGGCAACGAACCTAACAATAACAATCTTGCTTTGCAAAGCACTTACGATGCTGTTGTATTTGGATTACGAGAGTATTTTGAAAAAAATAATTATCAAAAGGCAATAATAGGAATGTCTGGAGGCATAGATTCTGCAATAGTTGCCACAATTGCAACCGATGCCTTAGGTTGTGAAAATATTAAATTATATGCCTTGCCAACAAAATTCAATAGCAACTCTTCTTTAGAGGATGCTAATAATTGTGCCAAGAATCTGGGCAATAATTTAGTGGTTTTGCCAATAGAAGAGTTGTATCAAGATTTTTTATTAACTCTGGAGGGTAAGATAGGCTCGGAAGAAACGGCGATTAGCAATAATTTAGAACTTAAAGACCTAACTTGTGAAAATCTACAGGCAAGAATTCGCGGTAATATATTGATGGCGATTAGTAACCAGAATAATTCATTACTACTTGCCACAAGTAATAAATCAGAAATTGCCACTGGTTACGGCACAATTTACGGCGATATGTGTGGAGCGATTAACCCCATTAAAGATATCTATAAAACACAAATTTACCAACTAGCAAATTATCGAAACAACAATATCTCAAAGATCGGTAAGTGGAAAAATATTAATTTAATACCGCAAAATATTATAACAAAAGAGCCTTCAGCAGAGCTAAAGCCAAATCAGAAGGATTCGGATTCTTTGCCTCCATATCCAGTGCTAGATCAAATATTAGAAATGCTTATTGAAAAAAGATACTCCGTTGCAGAAATAATAAAACAAGGAAGATTCGCCGAGGCATTAATATTGCAAATAGCAAAATTAATCAAAAGAAGTGAATATAAAAGAAGGCAAGCACCAATTGGCATAAAAGTATCTAGCTGTAGCTTCGACAAGGACTGGAGAATGCCAATCACCAATAAATTTTAAGAATAATATTTTCTATGTTTCAACAAATATCTTAATTTTATGAAAAACATTGCAGAAAATAAAGAAAAACCAATTATTTTGATAATTCCAGATTATAAATCTGGCGGTGAAAATCAATATTCAACGATGCCTCATTATGCAATAAGGTGTAATTATTTTAATAAACATTTATCTTCCGACACCGTTCCGCTTGTTGCACCTTATAATTATGAAGCAGTAGAAGAATACCTAAAAATTGCTTCTGGCATTATTTTTGTTGGCGGAGGATTTGACTTAGACCCAAAAAGATACAATCAAGAACCACATTCAACAGTAAAATTGAACAAAGAAAGAGATGATTTTGAGTATTTTTTAATTAATAAAGCACTATTGACAACAATACCAATTCTTGGAATTTGCAACGGAATGCAGTTGATTAATGTTGCCTGCGGAGGTAATTTGATTCAGAATATTGCAGATTTTAGCCAATATCTCGATCACGAACAAGCCCATAGTGCAGAACAAGAGTTGCGAAACTACCATAATGGCTACCACGAAATAAATATTATAAAAACTAGTAAAATGGCAAATTTTACCAAGATACAAAGTGCCAAAGTTAATTCTTCGCACCATCAGGCAGTAGAATTAATTGGCAAGAATTTGCAGATTTCGGCAATAGCATCAGATGGGATAGCCGAAGCAATAGAATCGACAACTAACAGGTTTTTACTTGGCATTCAATGGCATCCAGAATTCGAGAGCTCTAGCATCGATAACAAGATTTTTCAATGGTTTATAGCGGAAACTAATAAATATATGAAAATTTTAAATTACTAACAATGCTAATCTTAACTTTAAAGCATCGAGCCAATTTTTTTTGTTTTTAATATTTCGCGAGCTTTAAGATATTTTTCATCGTGCCAGAAAATTAGGCAACCATTACAACCCTTGCCACAACAGCCTTCAGTGCCAATTCTTGGAGTTTTTGTTGTTAGATTAATTACAGCATCTTCGTCGACAATCGAACTTGAAAGAGATTGAAAATATTGACTTCTTTTGTTGTTATATTTATTTTGCGAAACCTCTCCAGCCTCTAGGCGATGAGATAATTGACGGGAATCAACTTTTAGAGACTCAGAATCGCTATTTGCTTTTTCTTTGCGAATTATGGTATGAGGTGGCATTAAATCTTTTATTCTACTAACATCTTCCCTATCGAACTCTTTAATATTAATTTTTATTTTTGGCTTTTGCCCAGCATTTACAACTTCGGTCACTTTTTCTGGATTAACGGCATCTGTAAAACGATAAACTCTTAGCAATATTGGCTTTCTTTGGTAAGGAGATAGAAATTCTAACACATCGCCCGCAACAAGTCGATTCTTAACTTCAACGATTAAATCTTCGCCCTGCCATTCTAAAACTTTCCCAGCAAATTCAAAAGCACTTGTAGAGCCAGTGCTTTGATAATCATGAGCTAAATTAGTAAGACGACCTTCGTGGAAGGCAAGAGTGTAGCCCCTATTAGCAATGGCATCGATCTCGTTCATGTAGTCTAGGTAATTCCAGCTAGTTGGGTTCTCGAAATAGTCGTCAATTGCTGCACGATAAACTCTTGCAACCGAACCAACATAGAACTCGGTTTTATTCCTTCCCTCAACCTTAAGAGAATCTAGACCAATCTTAAGGTATTCGTCTAACTTTGGCAGTAGGCAGAGATCTTTTGAGTTTAAGATATAGGAGCCATTAACATCTTCTTCAAATGGCATTAACTCGCCTGGGCGGATTTCTTCCTCTAGGAAAAAGTCGAATAAATCTTTATTTTGCTCGTTAATTTCTATTTCGTGCTCGGTATTATCCTTAAGCTTGATTTTTAATTTATAACCCCAGCGACAACTATGGGCACAGCTACCCTGATTTGCACCTCTTTCGGCCATAAAATTTGACAATAAGCACCTGCCAGAATATGTCATACACATCGAGCCGTGAACAAAGGTTTCTAGCTTGATATTTGGGCATTTATTGCGGATCTCTGCTAATTCTTCAAATGAAACTTCTCGAGCCAATACTACAAGCTTTGCCCCCTGCTTTTCCCAGAAGTCTACGGTTAAATAAGAGCAAACATTAGCTTGAGTTGAAATATGCAGTTCTAGATTTGGAAAATGAGATTTGACAAAATTAAATATTCCCGGATCGGCAACTATAAGACCGTCAGGCTTTACCTCGGCTATAGTTTCAAGAAACTTAGGCAATTTTTCAATATCTTTATTGTGAGAAAATAGATTAAGAGTGAGGTAGACTTTTTTATTGAAAGAATGGGCAAAGTTAATGCCATCAACCAAATCATCGATATCAAAAGCAGATTTAACCCTCAAAGACATGTCTGGTGTTCCGCAGTAGACTGCATCTGCTCCGTATAATATTGCAGTTTTTAGTCTATCGATATTGCCTGCAGGCATTAATAATTCTGGTTTCTTTATGGGCATATAATATTTTAATACAAAAGAATTAACCAAAAAAACAATAACCACCGACAAAAAATAATTGTCGGTGGTTATTGTTTTGAAGTAGGTATTATTAATTCAGAACTTCAACGGAAAAGCCTAGGATACATGAATATAGGTCATTTTCTATATTATATCTTAGAACATTGGCGGTAGCTGTTATTGCAATGCAATCGCCAGCACCAATTCCTGCTGTTGCATCATAACCAAAGGCACGAATCTTACCAGCACTAGGAACTCCATCGTCGATCTTCTTATCAACAGAATATGCATCCTCAGCAGGAAGCGCAGGAAGAGTGTTTATAAGAAGCGAGCCAGCTATTTCTGTTTCGGTATTACCGCCGTTTTCTACACCAAGCCTACTGCCAACAAAGAGTACCACATTGGCAGGTTCAGCCTCGCCACCAACACTTCTCCAAGAATAACTTGAAGTGGTGTCGCTAGATCCAGAGACATAATCGTAGACCCAGCCATTTCCTTGATATTTAGATTTTGGGTAGTGAGAGCCAACAACCAATGCACCAAGTGTAGCTGTATTAACAGGAGCGCTACCGCCACCACCACCACCACCACCAGCAGTTCCGCTACCACCTCTTAATTTACTAAGATCTCCGGCCGCTGCTGGGGTTGTTCCTGAAGGAGGAAGCAAGTTTTCTGTTTGCAACATTCCAGAATCTTTCAGTTGATAAATAGCACAAAGACCTTCGGCAGTGTTACGAAAAGTTGGGGTAGCAGTTGTGCCGTTCATGTATTCTATTTTGCCATCGCCGTCACCAACGCAACCATTTGACAGGGAAAGGGTTGATGGGGGGGTATAGCCACCAGATCTTATGTCACCCGGAAGTTCGTCATAGGCAACAAAAAAGCTATTGGTTACAATACCGTAGTTTCTCGCTTCAGACATTACCGAGCGAAGTGCGGCACTTTTTATAAGGCTAGAGCCACCAACAACGCCAGCGACCAATAGACCAATAATTATGAGCACTATTGATAATTCAACCAAGGAAAAAGCAGAGTTTTTTCTTTGGGTTTTGTTTTTACTAATTTTTGTATTTTGTTGCATATTTTTTAAAGATATTTAAGGTTGATAACGGTAAGGTATAATAAAAACTCAATAAATTATTTGAAATTTCTATTAAAAATTGTTTTGATTAAAAGATTACTAACTAATAATTTGCTACCTAAGAACATCGACACCAAAACCAAGAATACATCCCTGTCTATCGAAGTCAGTATTGTAGGTATTTGTAGAGGCATAGCTCGAGGCATAGCTTGCTGTAGTTGTAGCGGTGACACAAGGATCTACCGCTGTGGTTGCACCAGTTGCGCCAAGATCATCTCTACCAAAACCACGAACTGCGCCACTTTTTGGCAAGGAATCGTCGATTTTTTTATCGATAGCTTTGGCATCTGAAGGGCTTAACGATGGCAACAACTGAGTTGGGCCAGAGGATGCTAATTCTGGCACTGTTGTAGATGTACCAGCACCAATTTTCTCGCCAACAAATAATACAACATTAGCAGGCTCTGCTTCGTTGCCAATACTTTTCCAAGAATCGGAAGAGGTGGCATTGTCTGTCCCAGAAACATAATCGTAGACCCAACCATTTCCCCGCATTTTTGATTGAGGGTAATGAGTTGCAACATCCATTCCTAAATTAGTTTTAAATTTTGCAAAATCAGTAGAGATGTTATTAAGATTCTCGGTTTGAAGCATGCCACTATCTTTAAGTTGATAAATTGCACATAAACCCTCCGCGATGGTTTTTATGTTAGTGGCGGTAAGAGTGGTGCTTGGACTGTTGGAAAATTCTATTTTACCATCGGAATCTCCGCTACAGCCACTAGAAATCGCAGAGGTAGAAGGCGAGGTAAATTGAGCTCCAACAATATCACCCGGTAGAGCATCGTAAGAAACAAAAAAGCTATTAGTTACAATGCCATAATTTCTTGCTTCAGACATCACGGAACGAAGGGCAGCACTTTTTATAAGGCTAGACCCCCCAACAACACCAGCAATAAGAAGACCTATAATAATAAGAACTATAGATAATTCGACCAAAGAGAAAGCGGTTTTTTTACGCATAATTAAAGTTAAGATTGTTTGTGTTTTTACATCAATGCAAAAAGGTAACATAGCTTGTGATGCTAAATTACAAAAATATATTGTCAATAATATTTGAAAAGAATATTTCAATATGTCAAAGTAATACATATTACTAACTACTTTTTAACTTTTCCATTACGATTTGCCAAATTTTATTGGCTATTTTATCTGGGTCTTGAGTGGCATCTAATATGTAAAACCTTTTAGAATTAACTTCTGCGATTTGTAAAAAACCACTTCTAACCCTGTTGTGAAAATCAACAGAAAATTCTTCGTAGCGATTATTCTCGTACCTGCCATTAATTCTTAAAAAAGAATCTTCAACCGACAAATCGCATAATATAGTAATGTCTGGAATTGGGCTAAAACTACTATTTTTAGCTATTGCCTCGATTATTTCGAGGTGTAATTTTTGTGCCAAATCAAAGCCTAGATTCATAGCAAAAGCTTGGTAAGCAATTGAAGAATCGAAAAAGCGATCGCATATTACTATCGCCCCTCTTGTTAAGGCTGGCAGAATTTTTTGTTGCCAGTGCTCAATTCTTGCGGCATAATAAAGCAAATATTCGCTTAACGGATTAGCAAATAATGTGTTTTTATCTAGCAACAATTTGCGAACAGCCTCTCCGACTTCGGTTCCTCCTGGCTCTCTAGTTAATAGTGTTTCACGATTGTTAAAAACAGGGCTATTGATAATTTTATCTTGCAAGATTTTGGCTTGAGTAGATTTTCCGCTACCTTCTATCCCTTCAAAAGTAATAAACATTTTACTCTGGAGCTTTTAGTGATTTAAAATTATTTGGTAAATTTTCATATAATTCAACCAAACCACTTGCAACATCATACATCCCGCCAACAATAGCAATTTCGCCCCTTTGTTGCATATCGAGTAAAATTTCGCTAAATTCACTAATTTCGTTAATGGTTCTGTTGACATTAATTTTTGCAACCCTGTCAACAAATTCGCTATTGCTAGAGTTTCTGCATTCGGTGATCTCTTTCTCTGCCTCGACCGATGGACGAATTTTTAATAATAGCGAGGTTAAATTGCCCATCTTAACATGATCGCAAGCACCTTTTATTGCCCCGCATTCGCTATGGCCAAGGACCATTATTAGCTTTGCCCCTGCTACTTTACAGGCAAATTCCATACTACCAATAATATCTTGATTTAAAATATTTCCAGCAATTCTACAGCTAAAAATGTCGCCAAGACCCTGATCGAAAATTAACTCGGCAGAAGTGCGAGAATCGATACAACTTAAGATAATTGCAAAAGGATGCTGGGCTCCAGAGGTTTCGTTAACCTGTTGCAATAAATTACGGTTGATTTTTAAATTATTAACAAATCTTTGATTGCCGTCTTTTAGCATTTGCAGTGCAACTTGCGGAGTAAGTTGATCGCGAATTTCTTTAGATAGGCTAGTTCTTTCTTCAGTCAAAACATTATATGCCACTTGTTTTCTTAATACCGAACCACGAACCTCGATATTAATTTTCCGTAACTTTGCAGTGCTGATAAAATTTTCGATAATCTCGACCACATCACAGTCTATGCTTTTGCAATGGCTAGCATCAATAACTACATTTGCACGATCTGGCATATTTTGCAACATTTGCAGAATTGCTCCTTTATTTAAGAAAGAAACATTATCTGCTAATTTAATAAAATGTTCGCTGTTCTTTAAGCTAAAGTCGGTAATACGATAATAGCCATTACGAAAATTGTGAAACAGAATGAAGATTATTGAAACGACCATCCCCATTGCGACACCTTTTAGCAAATCGGTAAGCAACATCCCTAGTATTGTAACTGCAAAAGGTAGAAATTGTTCAAAACCCAGCTTGAAAGTATCTAAAAATATTTTTGGCTTTGCTAGCTTATAACCGACAACGATAAGTATTGCTGCCAAAGTTGCCAAAGGCAACATATTAAGATATTTAGGAATGGCTATGGCAGACAATAATAGCAATATCCCATGCAAAATTGCTGACATTTTGGTTTTGCCCCCGAAAGAGATATTGGCACTACTGCGAACCACGACCTGAGTAATTGGCAAACCTCCTAAGAGACCACTAATAATATTGCCAATACCCTGAGCCTTCAACTCTAGATTAGTTGGGGTGATGTTTTTTTCCGGATCGAGCTTGTCTGTTGCCTCTACGCACAACAAGGTTTCAACACTAGCAACTATTGCAATTACTAGTGCCATAAAATAAATATTAGGATTGGTAATGTGAGTAAAATCTGGAAAAGAGAAATTATTGGCAAAAGAATCGAAGCTGTCAAATATTGGCACTTGCACCAAATGCTCCAAATCGAACAAAAAGATATTGCTAATCACAATACCAGAAACAACAGCAACAAGGGGCGCTGGGATAGAAGATATTAATTTATTGCTCTTGATTATTTTAACCTCCCACAGCAGAAGAATTGCTAAAGCAACAAAAGAAGCAACAATTGAAGGAAGATTTAGCTTGTTGAGAACGTTAAGAAGCTCGGAAAATGTGTTTTGCCCATCGTTTTGGTAGAAGAATAAGTCTCCGCCGTAATCTTTGTCGTAGCCAAGGGCATGAGGTATTTGCTTTAGCACGATAATAAGACCAATTGCCGTAAGCATCCCCTTAATAACAGAGGACGGAAAATAATAGGCAATAGAGCCTAATTTGGCAAAGCCAGCTAATAATTGTATTACTCCGGCAATAACAACAACCAGCATAAATATTTGCCAATAATTGGTAAAATTTTGCGAAAGAAGCTGAAGATCGTTAAAAACAATAACGGCAAGACCAGCGGCAGGACCACTAACCCCAACTTTTGAACCGCTAATTGCACCAACTAAAACACCGCCAATAATTCCCGATATAATACCAGAAAATAACGGAGCTCCAGAAGCCAAGGCAATACCTAAGCATAAAGGCAATGCAACTAAAAAAACTACAATACTAGCTTTAAAATCTTTACTAAAATGTTTAAATATCGCTTGATGCATATAAAAGGTAAGGTTGGTTATATTATAATGCCCATTCTAACCGCAATTTCACGGTAAGACTGAGAGATGTCGCCTAAGTCGTAGCGAAAAACATCTTTATCGAGCTTTTTCTTTGTTGCAATATCCCATAATCTACAACTATCCGGGCTAATTTCGTCGGCAAGAAGCATTTTGCCGTCAGAATCTAAGCCAAATTCGATTTTAAAATCTACTAGCATCAGCTTTGCTTCAAGAAAGATTCGTTGTAAAATTTTATTAATTTTTAGTGCCAAAATTTTTATCTCTTCCATCTGTTTTTCAGTTACGATTTTTAGCAATTTTATTGCATGATCTTCGTTGATTAGAGGGTCGCCAAGGGCATCGTCTTTGTAACAGATTTCGATTATTGGATCTGCAATTTCTGCACCCTCAGCAATAGCAAATTTTTTTGCAAGAGACCCGGCAACAACATTACGAACAATTACTTCTAGCGGGATTATAGCAACTTTTTTAATTAACTGCTCTCTTTCATTGATTCTGGAAACAAAGTGATTATTAATGCCATTACCTGAAAGATTGGTCATTATCGACTCGGAGATAAGGTTATTTAATTCGCCTTTTGTTGCTATTGTCGATTTCTTTACCCCGTTAAATGCCGTGGCATCGTCTTTAAAATATTGAATCAGGAAGTCTGGGTAATTGGTTGAAAATAGTATTTTGGCTTTTCCTTCATATATTTGAGTATTTTTTATAATCTGACTCGAGATTAATGTGCTGTTAGAAACCATATGTTGTGCCGATTTTTAAATTATTACAACCAATTTGTTGAGATTGATTAGACATTTGCATTCCGCTAATTTGTTGGTTAGAGCAAGATAACTTTAGTCCAAAATTATTGTCAAAATTAACCTGCGAACCTATTGAGAAATTGTTCATATCGAAATTTCTGGCATTAAATTGCGAATTAACTGTGCGATCGCTATTCATGGAAATATTGGCAAGATTGTAGCTAATGAAGGCGGAGAATCTTTTGTTAAAATCGAACCCGATGTTGGTTTTTATGTTATAACTATTAGCATTTTCTATTGTTGATAAATTACCACCCGGACTGCCTTTTGAAATGCCACTTATTGCATTAGGCGAAATAGCAGAGTTTGATGACTGTTTTATTAGCTCTGGAGCTAAAAAGAACCCAGAAGAAGAAAGTTTGTAGCCGTAATAAAAATTACTAGGCGAATATTTTTCTAGAGAATTGTCGATAGATTGGGTTTTACTCTCACCAACACTATCAACATTAGTTACTTTGTAAATCACGGCTTCGGCATTAGCAATAACAGCATTCGATGCCATAAAGCAACAAAAAAATGCAATGACCGCAAAGGTTTTTTTAAAAAAATATAGATGATTGCTGTTTTCAATTGTAAAGCTTGTTATCATCGAGTTTGGCAAATATAATTATGTAAATTTAAAGATAAAGAGTTGTGAAAGACGATATTTTGAGAGCTTAAATACTAGATTAACTTCGTTATAAACAATAATTAGTATAAATTTAGTGTCAATAAATTTATATGGCATTAGTGCTTAAAATGACGACTTGGAATAAAATAAAGTGGCAATTTGTAATGATTGGCTCGCTCTACAACCTCGGAATCACGAATCGAACCAGAAGTTGCAACGATACAATCAATATTATGATTAGCAGCAATATCGACATTATCGGCAAAAGGTAAAAAGGCATCGGATGCCAATATTTTCTTTGCCGAAATGTTGTGGAGTTGCGAAAAATCATTTGCTTTATCGCAAGCTATTTTACAAGAGTCGACTCTATTGGTTTGACCAACTCCTAAACCAATAGTTTGATAATCGGCAACAACGGCAATTGCATTAGATTTGATGTGTTTTACAACTTGCAAAGCAAAAATAAGCTGTTCTAAGTAGGTAGAATCTATGGGATAGAGGCTTGCAAGCTTTAAGTCTTCCTTATTAATTCTTAACATATTACGATCTTGAATTAGCAACCCTCCGCTAATCGACTTAATGTCGAAATCGTCAGTTGGCAAGAAATCTATTTGCAATAGCCGTAGGTTTTTTTTGTTAAAAAATATTTTTAGAGCATCTTCGCTAAAAGCCTTGGCAATTATAACTTCGTAGAATGTTTTTGCAATTTCTGTTGCCAAAGTGGCATCGACCAAAGAATTAATTGCTACAATACCGCCAAAGGCACTTTTGCTGTCGGCATTAAAAGCTTTCTGATAAGCGGTAGTTGGATTATTGGCTATTGCCACTCCACATGGATTATTATGTTTAATTATCGCACAAGAAAATTTATTATCGGCAAATTGACCTTGGGCGGATAAATCTAAGACAAGATTGAAGGCGGAATCGGCATCGGCAAAATTGTTATAACTTAATTCTTTACCCTGTAGCTGTTTTGCATTAACAATTCCTAGATTTTTATTAGGATATTGATAAATAGCGGCCTGCTGATGTGAATTTTCGCCATATCTTAGTTGTTGCTTGAGGTTTAGGTCTAGTTTTAAGTTACTAGTAAACTTGCAAGAATTATCGCTCGGCAAAGATTCGGCAAAAGATTCGGCAAAAGATTCGACATTGTTTTTGGCAAATTTTGTAAACCAATTAGCAATTGCAATGTCGTAATTTGCTATATTTTCGAAGGCTTTCGATGCCATCTCCCTGCGGAAATCAAGATCGACAGAATTATTGCCTTCAACCATCTTAGATTGCAGTAGTTGATAGCAATCTGGGCTTGTAATAACCAGTTTGTAGTTAAAATTTTTTGCCGTTGATCTGATCATGGCGGGGCCACCGATATCGATATTTTCGATAATTACCTCGGGTTCGGAAGTTGTTGCAACAGTTTCCACAAATGGATAAAGATTGACAATTAGCAGATCTATTGACTCGATATTATTTGCTAATGTTTGCACTTTATGAACCTCGTTATCATTAATTGCAAGCAAAGCACCGTGAACTTTCGGATGAAGGGTTTTAACTCTGCCGTCAAGAATCTCGGGGAAACCAGTAAATTGCTCGATTGATTTTACCTTAATATTGGCATCTAACAGCTTTTGATAGGTTCCGCCAGTAGATATAATTTCTACATCACGAGATTCTAGAAATTGTGCTATTTCAATTAGGTTGGTTTTGTCGGATAAAGATATTAAGCACCTTTTAATTTTAATTGGCTTGGTATTTTTCATTATTAATAAGGTTTTCGAAAATATCTGGATTAATTAAGACTTTTTTGCTCTAGATACATAAGTAAAATCTGTGGTATTGACGATAATTTCTTCGCCACTTTCAATAAAAGGAGGAACAAGCACCGATACACCATTTTCTAAAACCGCAGGCTTGTAGGATGCAGATGCGGTCTGACCTTTTACTGTTGCATCGGCACTTCTGATAACAACATTAACTTGCTCTGGTAAAGTAATAGACATTGCCTTACCGTTGCAATATTCAACACGAATATTCATGCCATCTTGCAGAAATGGCAGTGCCTCACCTATCATATCTTTCGAGAATTCGAAGGTTTCAAAGCTTTCCATGTCCATAACCACTAGATCGTTCTGATTAAAATATTGAAACTGAAAATTCTTCTGCTCGACAAAAGCAACCATTACATCTTCGCTCGAGATGAATCTGGTGTTGGTTTTATTGCCCGTATTAAGGTTTTTTAACTCTGCCTGAATATATGCTCCACCCTTACCTGGCTTGACATGCTCTCTTTTTACCATTTTCCATAATTGACCCTGAAATTCGATAATATTGCCAATTCTTAGGGAGTTTGCATTAGTTTTCATTTGTTAAGATGTTGTTGTTTAGTAAGTTATTTAATTTCCTATATTTAAACCAGCTACCTGCATTTAAAAAACTACCTGCATTTAAAAAACTACCTGCATTTAAAAAACTATTTTTGTAATAAAACTTTGAAAAACCAAATGTAATTTGCCAAATATAATTTAAGATTAGCAACCCCTTTAAATATAGGAAATATTAGTAAACTGTTTTATAGCTAGATAAGTTTAAAAAATCAAGACTTTTTACAAATATTAAACTAGCTAAAAATAACCATGATATTCTATTAAGCTTAACAGTTGATTTGACTGCCTAATATTATTAGCATTTTTCACTAAAATATTGTTAAATTTTATTGAATAATCATTTGGACTATTATATCGATAAAATAACTCGAAATTTTCTTGATTATTTGGCGATACCGCACTAATTTTTGATTGCTCTCTTATGATATTGAAATTTTGATCGATTGCAACTGGTACATCAACTAGAAAATAGCCTTTGGTTAGATGCAGGGGCTGTTGATAAGAGAATCCAAAAGAATCTAGCTGGTTAAAAACATTATTTTTTGCAAAACCAAGGCCGAAGCCTTTAGATTTAAGGTTATTAATTTGCCGTATTATTGCAAAGTCGCTATTGATATTATTGGTTTTGCTATAAAAATAACTGCCAAATATTTGCCAATTTTTAGCAAATATTTTCTCAAATGCTAATTTACCGTAGTCGCTCCTTGCTTTGTTGCCGTCAAGAAATATCGCCGAGGCCTGATTATTAAGAAAGCTTTTATTAAATTCATTAACATAACCAAAATTTAGCAATAATTTAGCATTAAAATTTTTATTAATAACATCATTAAATAACAAATTAAAATCGACATTACTACTATTTTTCTGACCAGAAAAATGTTGCTGATTGTTTTGATAGCTATCTTGATAAGAGGTTGAAAACATCACCTCTCCTAAGTTGCTAGCGATAGAATTTTGTAAATTTGGCAATTGATAATTTAGCGATAACTGGCGGAAATTATTAATATTTTCAACGCCACCGCTCCACCACCGCGACTGAGAATTGCTTTGAAGCTCTTGCCAATTAATATTTCTGGCACTAATTAGCTTTTGCTGTGGCTGATGCCAAAAATCTTGCTGGCTGTAGAAGTAAGATATATTGCTTGAATTGCTTTTATGATTAGCGATATTATTTTGAACCTGCAGTAAGTTATTAGCAAAGCCGAGGCTAATATTTCCAAGATCTAAGTTAGTAATTTTTAGATCTTTTGCTGTAAAATTAGTCGCAAAATTACGATAAGAAACATTGCCATCATTAATTAGGTTATTAAAATTAGCCTGATAGTTGAAGAGTTTCTTCTTTTCGCTACCAAAAAGCCCCTGCCCCATTAAATAGAGGCTCTGCGAACCTGAGCCATAAGGACTGACAGAACGATTAATTGCGGTCTCTAATTTGTGCTTACCGAAATTAAAATTAATTTTAGCATTTTCATTGCTATAATTATTTCCTGCAACCAATCTGGAGTTGGGGTTGAAAATAATTTGCTCTAGGCTAAATATATTATTGCCACTTTTAACAATGTTATTGCCGATATTGGCTTTGTAGTCGCGAAAATAGTCGTCGAAGAATATTGTCTTTTCTACTGCATCTTTAAGCTCTTGCATTTGACTGCCAAGTAGCGGGTCTGTATTAAAAAATGCGGAATTATTGTTTAATGCAAAATTGCGATCGTAAATTGTTGCCCCAAGAGGAACATTATTTGTTCCATATGCCTTGACCGCTTGTTCTAAATTAAGCATGCCCCGGCCATAAATTTCGTCGACCCCAACAGCACCAAGATCGGTAGCGGTTTTTAATAAAATATCGGCAATTTGTGACCCCGTTAAATTTGGCCAAGCTCCCTTTAAAACTGCGGCCGCCCCGCTAACATGAGGAGCGGCCATCGAGGTTCCTCTTTTCAAAGCTAGAGCATCTGGATTGCTGGCATTATAGTCTAAAGATACGATATTTCTACCAGGAGCGGCTAGGCAAAAGTCCTTTGCAAGACCGCAAATATTACTAAAATCACTTTTTGTGTTATTGGCATCTACAGAAACAACAGCTAAAGCATTGCCCGATAAAATAGAATTTAAATTGCCAATTGTTTTGGCAGCAAATATTGCTGGCAAAGATGGGTCTGGATAATTTTTGTCGCCATCATTGCCTGCGGCAAAAATTAACAAAGCATTGCTATTTACTGCCTTCAAGAAGCTATTTTGATATAAACTATAAATATTTGCAATATCTGTATTGTTAATAACACAGTTATTTCCTGGGCAATTTGAATCTGTATAATTGTTTCCTGTATCAATTCCAAAGCTTAGATTAATAATTTTTACATCTTCGGTTAAAATTTTATCTATAGCATTTTTTACATCGATAGTTGTTGCCGATTTCTGTCCTAAAAATATATCTACGGCATTAATTTTGCTATCGAAGGCGACACCATATATGCCAGAGCCGTTTCTTGATGCCCCAATTATACCTGCAACATGAGTGCCGTGAGTATCTGGAAACTGAGTGTTGCTATCGACTAATTTAGACTTGAGTTCGTTATGATTATAAACTCCACCATCTACAACCCCAACAGTAACACCTCCTCCGGCAACTGTTTTAGCTTGAAGATTAAGATAAGCATATGCTTCGGCGGCATTTACTTGGGCTAAACCTGTTTGTGATTTATATTCTGCTTCGTTTTTGTAGGATTTAGCATTGCTGTAATATGTTTGAGAAGGGGAATTATTATTAACATCAACTAAATTTGCAATAGTGACTAAAGATGAACCACCGCCACCGCCACCTCCACCACAACTAACTAGAAGCAAAGTTAAAAAAATTGGCAAAGAAGTTAAAATAGAAAATTTTGCTCTTTCTAACATTATAAATAAATGGTTTTTGCTATTACTAATTAACTATTGGCATTGATTTTATGAGAAGTAAATTTTTTTCTTAAGAAGTAATATAAAAGAGCCAAAGAGCATATTGACAATAAGATAAGCGATGTAGTTTTTATCAGCATTAAATTATTGCCAAAAAAGAAGCCAATGATAACTAGGAAGGAAGTCCATAAAGCACTGCCCGCAGTGGTGTAAAAAAGAAATAGTTTAACATTCATTTTGGCAAGGCCTGCGGGCAAAGAAATAAAATGGCGGAAACCAATTAGCAGACGGCCGAAAAACACCGAAATATTGCCATATTTTCCAAAAAACACCTCAATTTTTGTAATAACCTCTTCTTTTACAAAAAAATACTTGCCGATTTTGATAATTAAAATTCTGCCAAAATATTTAGCCAGATAGTAGCTAAACAAAGCCCCAAGAACATTTCCTACGGTGCCAATTAGGATCACCAGCCAAAAATTCATCGCCCCTTTAGCCACAGCAAGACCAGCAGGAATCATCACCAACTCACTAGGTAGAGGAAAAACAGTGCTTTCAAGAAACATCCCGATAAAAATACCCGAATAACCAATATTTACCACAAATTCTACCAGTAAATCAACGGCATTATCGACAATTGCTAACATATAATTGATTTAAAAATTTACGAAGTTAAAAAAGATTTAACAAATTTATCTAATTCTTGACGAGGTTGATTTTTGATACGGTAAGTTTCGATAATTGCCCGAAGCTTGTTATAGGAGCTACTTAAATCGTCGTTCACTATAACAAAATCATATTCGTGAAAATGGCTGATTTCGTCTATCGCTTTTGCCATTCTACTATTTACCACTTCTTCACTGTCCTGACCTCTTGCCGTAAGTCTTCTGTGCAATTCTTGTAGCGAAGGCGGAAGAATGAAGATTGACACCACTTTTCTTTCCTGCTCCCCCTGAAAGTGCTGTTTAATTTGCCTCGCTCCTTGCCAATCAATATCAAAAAGAGTTTCGTAGCCCCTTTTTAAATTGTCAAAAACGGCATCTTTGAGTGTGCCATATTTGTTGTCAAATACTTCGGCACATTCTAAAAAGCCTTGGCTTTGCTTTATTTGCTCGAAATGATCGTTGTTAATAAAAAAATAATCTTTCCCTTCTATTTCTTGCGGTCTTTTACTGCGAGTTGTTGCCGATACTGAAAGCTTAATTAGTGGATCGTTTTTGATAATCATTTGACATATTGTCGATTTTCCTGCTCCTGATGGCGAAGAGACAATAATTAAGAAGGGTTGATGATTAATAAACATAGCTAATTGTTAAAAAGATATTTACCAGTTACTGACTGCGGATTTTTTGCCACTTCCTCGGGGGTTCCTGTTGCAACAATATAGCCACCTTTATCTCCGCCATATGGCCCAATGTCTATTAGCCAATCTGCAGTTCTTAAAACATCGAGATTATGCTCGATTACCAAAATAGAATTTCCAGCATCGACTAACTTATGCAACACTCCAAGCAATTTATTTATGTCTTCAAAATGCAGGCCCGTGGTTGGCTCGTCTAAAATATATAGGGTATCTCCAGTTGCCTTACGACTAAGCTCTTTCGCCAATTTAATTCTTTGGGCCTCACCGCCAGAAACCGTGGTGGCATTTTGTCCTATGGTAATATAGCCTAAGCCAACATCGCATAAGGCTTTAAATTTTTCATAAATATGGGGAATAGTGGCAAAGAAATTAGCGGCTTCTTCGGCATTCATTGCCAAAATATCGGCGATATTTTTATCTTTATATTTGATTTCTAGGGTTTCGCGATTGTATCTTTTGCCATGACAAACATCGCAGGTTACATAAACATCTGGCAAAAAGTGCATCTCTATCTTGATAACTCCATCACCTTGGCAATTCTCGCAACGACCACCCTTAACATTAAAAGAGAAACGGCCAACTTTATAGCCTCGGGCTTTTGATTCTGGCATTGCAGTATATAGCTCACGAATAAAGGTAAAGGCCCCAACATAAGTACAAGGATTAGAGCGAGGGGTTCTGCCAATTGGCGACTGATCGATATCTATTACCTTGTCGATAAGATGCATTCCGCCAATTGTTTTATATGGACCAGAAACCACCTTGCCCCTATTAACAATTTTATCTAGTGCTGGGTATAAAGTTTTAATGATTAAGCTCGATTTACCACCGCCAGAAATGCCCGAAACCGCAACAAATATTTTTAACGGTAAGAGCAAATTAACATTTTTTAAATTATTTAATGTTGCTCCGTTAAGGCTAATTACTTTTTTACTATCGACTTTCCGCCTTTTAGCAGGAAATTTTATCGTTTTCTCGCCAATCAGATATTGAGCAGTAATGCTGTCTTTACAAGCCAGTACTGTTTTAAGATCTCCGGCAACAATTACTTCTCCACCGTGTATTCCCGCCCCGGGGCCAATATCAACTAAGTAATCCGATGCCCGCATCATTTCTTCGTCGTGCTCGACAACAATTACCGAATTTCCTAGATCGCGAAGGTTTTTTAGAGTTTGAATTAATTTATGATTATCGGATTGATGCAAGCCAATTGAGGGCTCGTCTAAAACATATATCACTCCAGACAGGCCAGAGCCAATTTGCGATGCCAGCCTAATTCTTTGAGCTTCGCCACCAGATAAAGTCCCTGCTTCACGGCTTATTGTTAGATATTCCAAGCCAACATTTCTTAAAAACGACAAACGGCGATTGATCTCTTTAAGAAGTCTTTCGGCAATCTTATTTTGGGTATCTGTTAAGTGTTGTGGCAGATTCTCGAACCATTCTATCGATGCCTCAACCGACATTCGCGAGATCTGACCAATATGAAGTTTGTTAATTTTAATCGCTAGCGGTTTTTCATTGAGTCTGTAGCCTTCACAAGCAGTACATTTTCTTGAAGCCTGATATTTTAACAATTCTTCCTGCACAACTTCGCTTTCTGCACTAGTGAATCTTTGTTGCATAATGTTGATTATGCCAGCAAAATTCTGGCTAATTTTCTGAATCTTTAAGCCATCTTGCTGAATAATTTCTATTTCATCTTCGCCAGTGCCATAAAGTATTTTATCTCTTGCCTCTTTTGTAAGAGTTTTAAAAGGCACATCAAGGCTGAAGTCGTATTTCATAGCAAGGGCTTGCAAAATTTGTTGGTAGCTCTTTTCTTGAATGCCTTGCCATTGAACAATTGCTCCCTGACGAATTGAAAGATTTTCGTCTTCAATAATCAACTCCTCGGCAAAATATCCTTCATTGCCCAGTCCGCCACAATTTTTGCAAGCACCAAAAGGAGAGTTAAAAGAAAATAGCCGTGGCTCAACCTCTGATATAGTAAATCCAGATACGGGGCAACAAAATTTTTCGCTCATAACCAAAACATCGCCCGCTTTAATAGAGTCTTTTCCTTGTGCTAATTTACTATTTTTTCTTTTTGGCGATTTGGTCTTAGTTAGCTTTTCTGAATCTGGCAATGAATCTGGCGATGACTCTGCCGATGACTCTGTTAATTCTGGCAAACTCACTATTTCAACATAAATTAAACCGTTGCTAGTTTTTAAGGCTGTTTCTACGGAATCGGCAACTCTATTGCCTAAATCTTTGCTAATAACTATACGATCGACAACAATTTCGATATCGTGCTTTTTGTTTTTATCTATTTGTGGTAGAAGATCGTTGAGATCATATATTTTTCCGTCAATTTTTATTCTTTGAAATCCTTGCTTTCTAGCATTAAGCATCTCTTTGCGATATTCACCCTTCTGACCGCGAACAATTGGGGCAAGAATGTAGATCCTGCTTTTTTCGGGTAGCGATATAATTTTATCGACCATTGCCGAGGGGCTCTGACTCTCTATTGGCAAGCCAGTAGCTGGGGAGTAAGGTATGCCAATACGGGCAAAAAGCAGTCGAAAATGATCATATATTTCGGTCACCGTCCCCACTGTCGATCTGGGGTTTCTTGAGGTTGTTTTTTGATCTATTGCAATTGAAGGCGAAAGCCCTGTAATAGATTCAACATCTGGCTTATCTTGAAGGTCAAGAAATTGACGAGCATATGAAGATAGACTTTCAATAAATCTCCTCTGACCCTCGGCATAAATCGTGCTAAAAACAAGAGAAGATTTGCCCGATCCGCTAGGACCAGTAACAACAACCAATTGCCCTTTAGGAATTTCGATGCTAACATTTTTAAGGTTATGTTCCTTAGCTCCAACAACTTTGATAACACTAGCTTCTTGAGACGACATTTATAAGATATTTAATGATTAGAATGATAATTTTTATAATTATTATGTTTTTGATAAATAATTGCAAATATTGTTGCCACCAAAAAAGACAACAACATCGACACTAAAGTGTCGCTAACAAAATGAGCCCCTTTGGCAATTTGGTAAAAGCCAATCAACCAGCCAAAAAAAGTTGCAAAGATAAAAATTAGCAATTTCAACCTAAATTCTCTTGCCAAGTAAATTAAGGAATAAAAGGCAAAACCAATAGTTGCATGGCCCGCAGGAAAACACTGGAACCTTTTAATTTGCATCGGTTGCATCTCTAGTGCAAAAATCTTTTGATAACGAAAAACACCGCCAAATTGCTTAACTTGATTTGGGCAAGGAATATTGGTAAGCTTCTTAATATTGGCAACAATCAAAACAACAACAAGTAAAGAGCTAGCAACATAAAGGTAGCGATAGAAATTATGAATATTTTTTCGAGTTGCTGTGGCATTAATGGCAAGATTTCCTGCGATAAGAACGGCAAATAATATTATAGAGCCCAAGATAACCTTAGGAGCAATGTAGAAAATTAACCGCATAGACTTTTGGTTCCTGTCTAATAGCCACTCACTAAATTGATTGTCAAAGAAATATTCTTGTATTGCAATGTCTAAGTTGTAGCGATAGAAAACAAATAAGGAAGATATTAGTAGGATAGAAAAAAAGACAAGCTTTGCGAGTAAATGTTTTTTAGATGGCAAAAAAATTATTTCAACAGATTTTTCTGTTTTTGCCCTTGCCATTGCTACGGTAATTTTCTTGGCAATAGTTCTAAACTTTTTCTTTGAAAAGGCTTGAGATGTTGCCGACCGCGATTTATTGAGAAAATTCATTGCCTAGCTTTCCCTCTTTAAATATTTGAGCGGCCAACTGATAATAGGCAACAGCCCTAGATAAATTCTCTTGATGCAACGAATTTTCGCTGTCTTGAACTAGTTTTTCGCTACTGCCTTGCCAACCGAAATGATTCAAAGAAACTTCGAAAATTTTACTTTGTTGTTTTGGTTGCAATAAATAAAGCCATTTGTCGTTAACAAAATAGCCAACATTGGTGTAGGTGCTAACGAAAGAACTGTTAGTAACAGGTGATTTGCTCGCTTCAACTCTAGATAAGATGTCGCTACCAAAGAACTTGCTTTGATATTGCCAATTAAGTAAAGAGAGGATTGTGGGGGCAATATCGATTTGGCTAACATTTGCCTTGACTATTTTTGGTTTAACGATTTTTGGAGCATAAAAAATTGCCGGAATTTGATATCGCCATAACGGAACATCGGTATTTCCGGCACTACCAGCACAATGATCGGCAACAAAAACAAATATAGTATTATTAAAAAACTTTTCTTTCGAAGCTTTGTTGATAAATTTACCAATGGCATAATCGGCATATTTCACGGCACCGTTACGGTTAGTTTTTGACGGAATGTCTATTTTATTGTCTGGGTAGGTAAAAGGGCGATGGTTAGAAGTTGTCAATATTACTTGCAAGAACTTTTTACCAGCAGAATTAGACTTTTTGGCTTCGACAATGGCTTTATTGAAGAGATCTTCATCTGAAACACCCCAAGCATTATTAAAAGATATTTCTTCTTTCGCAAAATTGCCCCGATCAACTATTGAAAAACCGTTATTGGCAAAGAAATCATTCATATTATCGAAATAACCGTCTCCGCCATAGATAAATTTTGCTTCATAGCCTCTTTTTATCATCGGAGAGGAAATGTTAAAAAGATTCTTATTATTAACTCTGCGAACAATAGAATTGCCCGGAGTTGGTGGCACAGAAAGGGTTAAAGCCTCTAATCCTCGAACCGTTCTTGTGCCCGTCGCCTTAAGATTTGCAAGGAATAAGCCTTTTTTTGCTAAATTATCGAGATTTGGGGTGATTTTTTCCTTATTGCCAAAATATTCTAGGAAGTCGGCACTAAAACTTTCCATAACCACCAAGACAATATTGTAACTTTTTTCTGGCAGGTTTTTGTCTTTTTTTGCTATTAATCTTTCTATATTATTATTGTTTAAGAATGTTGATTTTGGCTCTTGTTTTGCTATTTGATCTCTAACTAATTTTAAGGCTAATTCTGGATTAATTGTGCGATATAATTGATGGTAGTTAATCTCGTTATTGCGATAGGCCGAAAATAGCTGATAAATACCATTAGCGGCTATTTCATTAAGATAGTTATTATTAGTGACTTTGGGAAGAATTTTTTGATTGTCGACAATAAAATTGTCGCAGAGAACCAAAGAAAATATTGCTAGCAAAGAAATTTTGAGATAATGAAACTTTTGACTATATTTTGTAACATTTTCATTGATTGTAAAATTAATTTTGTTGCGAGTGAAATAGAAAATTATTATAGCTACAGCAAATATCGACAACAATATTGGATATACTGGATAAGTTTCAATAAGATTATTAATAACTTCGGTAGTATATATTAGGTAATCAATGGCGATAAAATTGAATCTGGTCTGAAACTCGTGCCAAAAAACCAATTCGGAAATTGTGGAAAATATCAGGGTAAATATTGCGATAAAATAGCAGGATCTACTAAAATAAAAATGAAAACGAGATCTGAAAAAAGCAATTGGCAATATTGCTAGATATAACAACGGCAGAAGGAAAAAATATGACAGAGTTATTGTGTCGAAAAAAACACCAACAAACAAAGATTTAACAATGTTAGCGACATTGCTAATGTTGCTTGCAGAATTAAGCATTATCTCTGGCAAAGCCCAAATAACAAGACCGATTCTTAGTGCAAAATTTATTGCAAGAAATGTTAATGCAAAGCAAATATAGTTCTTAGAAAGAATTTTAAAAAGGTAAGATTTTGGGTTTTTTTGACCAAGCCGACTAGAAGCTTTATTTTGTAGGTTTTTCATCGTGATAGTTATTTTTTTTGAAACATCGAAATCATTCGCCAACTAATAAAAAAGCCACCAAAAATATTAATTGATGAAATAATAATGGCAAAAAAAGCAAGAAAAGCGGTAAAACCTAAATCCGTTGCGGTTCCTAGTGCAATAATTGCCCCAACAATAACCACACCAGATATTGCATTTGTTACAGACATAAGGGGAGTGTGTAAGGCTGGGGTAACCCTCCAGATAACGAAATAGCCCAAAATAGCAGAAAGAATAAATATTGTAAATGCGGTGATAAACAAGCCTCCGCCAGCTGATTCTTGCATCGATAATTTATGAACTTCATTGACCAAAAGCTGTGAATTAGCAACTATGTTATCTGTTATTGTGATAATTTCTTTTAAACTCATATAAGATTTTATTTATAGATTAAACCAATACCAACCTAGTATCAATAGCAACCAGTCAGATCTTTTAACATAGGAAACTCATTAACTCCTAACACAAGTATTTAGCAAAATATCGATCGCAAAATATTAGTCAAGGGTTAATTAACGGGGAAATCAAGTTGATTTGATTTTTATGGCCGTGTATTATTTTGCAAATAGGCAACTCTGCTACTTATTTGCTCTAACTCTTCGGCATATTCAACATCTCTGCTCTTGTCAATTTCGTCGATTAATTGCAAATAGGCGCTAATTGCCTGATCGTAATGACGATTTAGATCGTATAATATTGCCAAATTATAACGATATTCAAATTTAAGAGGGTCTATTTGTATTGCTCTTTTTAACAAATAAATTGCCTGATTATAGTCTTTAATCTTTTCGAAGGCGATAGCACCCTGAGCGATGATTTGTGCCGATTGCGGATTTTGCACCGATAATTTAGACAAGATATAAGAAGCATCTAGCGGGTTTTCTTCGATAATAATTGTTAGTAGATTAGAAACAATTTCTTGATTATTTTCTGGGTTGCTTTTAAGCAACTGATAATATATTTGCTTTGCCTGGTGATACTGCCTTAGATTCTGATAATTCGTTGCTAAAGCAAATTTTACATCTTTGTTTTCTGGGGTTTTGGCAAGTATTTCCTTGTAAAGAGCAATGGCAACTTCGTACTGACCAGACAAAGAGGCATTATAAGCAAATTTCTCTTTTTCCTTTAACTCATAAGAATGCTTTTCATCTGCAACAAAAACCTCGACACTAGCTTTGTTTTCTTTATTTGATTTTGTTGCATCTTCTTTGGTAAGACCAACAACAACATTGCTTTTCTTCACCTCGTCTTGTTGATGAAATTTGATCCTACTTCTTGATTCGTTATCGAAAAGTAAATTCCTTTCAATTTCCTGAACTATCTTGTCACTAGAAAGAAAATCTTCGAACTGGGCATTGTCTTCATTTGATATGGACGGGGATAATATATTTTTATTTTGTGTTTTAAGAGTATTTGAGCGGGCTATTTGATATTTATTTTTACTATTTGCACTCTTGCTTTTTTTTGCCGCAAAAGCAGTTTCAAAGCACGATAAAGTTACAATAAAAGCAAGAAAGAGCCTGAAAATTAGAGTTATATTATTCATAATTATGTGGTTGAATATATTGAGAGACGGTGTCGATGTCTTTGTCGCCACGACCAGATAGGTTAACGATAATTGTTTGATTGACAGTCATTTGTTTTGCCAATTTCATTGCAAAAGATACTCCGTGGCAAGATTCTAGTGCTGCAATAATGCCCTCTCTTTTACAAATTAATTTAAAGGTTTCTAGAGCTTCTAGATCGGTTGCCGAAACATAATTAACCCGACCAATATTGTGCAAATAAGAATGTTCAGGACCAATTCCGGGGTAATCTAGCCCAGCAGATATAGAATGAGCATCGGCAATTTGACCGTCTTCATTTTGCAAAAAATAAGTCTTATTGCCGTGTAAAACTCCAACTTTACCAGAAGAAATCGAGGCAGAATGCGATTCGGTATCGAGTCCTTTGCCTGCAGCCTCTACTCCATACATTGCAACATTTTTCTCATCGATAAAATCATAAAATAAACCCATGGCATTGGATCCACCGCCAATACAAGCAACTAGGGCATCTGGCAGTTTATTTTCTAATTCCAGATGTTGCATCTTGGCTTCTTTGCCGATTATTGCATGGAAATCTCTAACCATCATCGGGTAAGGATGTGGGCCAGTAACGGTGCCAAGCAGATAATAACTATCTTTAACATTGGCGGTCCAGTCTCTCATTGCTTCATTGATAGCATTTTTTAAGCTCTGCGAGCCCGTTTCTACAGATTTAACTTCTGCACCAAGTAATTTCATACGGAACACATTCTGCGATTGTCTTTTAACATCTTTTGCCCCCATGTAAATCGTGCATGGAATAGAAAATAAAGCACAGACTGTTGCCGTTGCTACTCCGTGCTGACCAGCGCCAGTCTCGGCAATTATTCGCTTCTTGCCCATTCTTTTCGCAAGAATTATCTGCCCTAAGCAATTATTTATTTTGTGAGAACCTGTATGATTTAACTCGTCTCGCTTGAAGTAAATCTTTGCCCCACCAACATCGCCAGAAATATTCTTCGCAAAATATAATGGGCTTGGGCGACCAACAAAGTGTTTTAGATAGTAATTAAACTCTTCATGAAATTTGGCATCTGCCCTAATTGATAGATAATTTTGCTCTAGCTCTAATATTGCTGGCATAAGGGTTTCGGCAACAAAGCGACCCCCAAATTTACCAAATTTTCCGTTAAGATCTGGTTGATTATATTGGTTTTGCATATTATTGCGCCATATTTGCTTTTAATAATTCTTTCTGATAGAAGTTTTTTAATAAATCAATCCTCTGCTCTGCAAGCTTAAGTCGCCATTCGCTTTCCTGATCTAGCTTTTCAAGATTAGCACCGTTGGCCTTGTGCTGTCTTTTTATTATTTCTTCAAGAGAATTATTTTTAACATTTTTTAAAATATCCATAATGGCAAGGAAAGTTGTGGTTCTGCCTTTGCCACCAGCACAATGGACATAGATTTTTGTTGTTTCTGGTGTATTTTTTATTAGCGAAACCATTTGATTTAACTGCAATTGGCTTGGCGGAGAGTGGTCTCGAACAGGAATTCTGATGTATCCAAAGCCTAATTCTTTTGCTAAATCTTGCTCGGAAACAGCATTTTTAACCTCGATTAAGACCGGAGATAGGGAGCTGTACCAGCCACTTTTTTCATCTTTAACTAGATTATCGGCAACGATAATTTTTTTAGCATTGATGATTTGCTTGATTTTACTTTGTTCGTCGGCAGTAATTTGAGCAGTACTTTTACCAACATTAGCACTATCGAACTCCGAACGCCATAATATTGGTTTGCCATTAATAAAAATATGCGATTCCGACCGAAGATCGACAATAAGAATTTTGTCTTTGGGGTATTTTTGTTTAACCGCTCGCAATTCTTCTTCGGAAAACTGCCCACTGGCAATTGCACTTATTTTTGCTTCGGTTTCCGAGAGATCGCGGAAGTTTCTTGGAAGGTTATTGGCAAAAATTTCTTCATTGGTTTTTGATGTATCAAATGCAGGAAAGCTAGCGATAATTTTCTTCTCTGAGTTAAGATTTTTCTTCTTGAGTTCTGTCATGTTTTGCTGTGAATTTGTGTGATTTTTAGAAAATTCAAGAGAGTTCTGGCTGTTAGAGCCTGAGGCAAATAAGATTTTAGCAGAAAAACTAAGATTAAATAATGTGCAGGCCACTAAACAAAATAAGAGCTTCTGACAATATTTGCGATTTTTAATCATAATGTAACATTATTAAGATTGGTAGTGCTGACCGTTCGATAAAAAATACTTGGTGAATAGTTTTTATTGAGAAAATTATAGTCCAAAGTTTTTGATTATAATTTATAGCCTATTTTAAGTTGAATTAATATTTACTTAGGCAGAAAAATAAATTGATTTTTTTATTTTACAACAATTTATTAATTTAATTTTTGACTTTTTGTTTTTAAAATTAAGAATTTTAACAACTATCTTGACAAGAATTCTGGCAAAATTATGTAAAATTTTACCAAACAAATTAAGCTCAGGCAAATTAAGCTCAGGCAAATTAACAAATTTAACACTACTACTCGATGCTCGCAACAAATAATACAAGGCTATTTACCAACATTATTAGCCAAAAATACACCGAGGAAGAGATTATCGCGATTCTACTAAGAATTAATCAAGAGCCAATATTGTCGGAAATCATTGCCACCGCTACCGAAGCTTGTCTTTTAAAGATGAATAGACCAACAATAGCACCAAGGCTCAGGCAACAAAATCTTATTGATATCTGCGGGACCGGTGGCGACAAGCTTCATAGCTACAACATTTCTACTGCCGTTGCTTTTGTTCTTGCTGCTGGCGATGTGATGGTAGTAAAACACGGCAATAGGGCTTCTTCTTCGCAATCTGGCTCTGCCGACATTTTGCAATTTTTAAACATCTCTTCTGCGGTTAGCGATAACGAAATAACAAAGTGCCTCGAGAAATATAATTTAGTTTTCTTATTTGCTCCGAATTTTCATCCGAGCTTAGCAAATATTGCATCGGCAAGAAAAAAAATTAACACACCAACAATTTTTAATTACCTTGGACCTCTACTAAACCCCTTGCAACCAAATAAGCAAATAATAGGAGTTAGCTCTCCGCTAATCGCCCAAGAAATGGCTTTGGCATTAATAAAATTAAGACCAGAACATCATTTTTTCTTGGTATATGGTAGCGATTCTATGGACGAACTTACCACCACCACTACATCGACAATTATCGAAGTGAAAAATGCCACAATATCCAAAAAAACAATCGCTCCAGAAGATTTTGGCATAGCAAGAGTAGATATTGCAGAATTAACGGGTGGCGAGCCTAAACATAATGCCACGGCACTAATTGCAGTATTTGAAGGGTTAAAAAATGCCTATTACGACATAATAACCCTCAATAGCGGTCTTGGGTTCTTATTAGCCGAGAAGGTTAAAGATTTACAAGAAGGGGTAATTTTAGCAAGAGAGTTGATCGACAGTAAAAAGGCTTTACAAAAACTACACCAAATGCAAAATAATTAATATTTTGGGTCGTGCTATCCGCAAGCGAAAATTAATATTTTGGGTCGTGCTATCCGCAAGCGAAAAGCAACGAAGGAAAGGATCTAAGGATCTATGTATTTACTATCAACAGATCTTCGTAACTTCGCTTCGCTTGTGCGAAAATGACGGCAGAATAAGTCTGCTCTCGCATTCACTACAAGGGGTTAAACCCACTTTTTGCCAGTAGAAAGTTGCCGATGGAAAAAGCAAATTCCGCAAAAATAAGGCTCGCCTCTTGTTGTAAAATCGCTCTCCACCGTCACTCTGCACGAAGTTGCAGGGTCTATGTTAATGAAATCAATAATAAATAACGATACTTTACATAAGACGATCTAGGTAATTACTACCTAGAATTAACATTATTTTCTTGATTAATTTTTAGCAAATTATTTTCTTTCAAGATCCTTTCTACTTTTGCTGTTCTAAGGAATTTAATAAATTCACGAGCACTCTTCATATTTTCGCCAGCAACCACTAAAGCCTGATAATTAACAACAAAGTCGCTTGAGGCGATGATTTTAATATTTTGATTATTGGCAACCTGACTTGTCAATACTAAAAAATATTTATCGCTATTTTTGTTAATTAGCTTGGTTATGGTTTCGTAATCTTCCGACAGCTTATGCACAATCTCTAATTTGTCGAGGCGCATCTGCTTTAAAACATCTTCGGCATATTGCCCTGCTGTATTTTGCTCGTTATCGATAATTATAGAAGCTTTCATTGCATCTAACTGCCGTAATGCCAAATTAAAATTACCACTAAGGTTAATTTTATTCTTTATCGAAGTTGCTATTACCAATCTTTCGGCAGAAAAGCTACCAGTGTTGTAGAAGTCGAGCAAGCCTTTTTGTTTCAAATTATTGATAATGTTTTTATTAGCACTAATTATTAGATCGACAGGCTCTCCCGCTTGTATTTTACTAATAATATTGTCTTCGTTGCTTGAGAAATCTTCGTCCAAAATTTTATCTTCTTCCGCAGTAGAGATAAAGCTAATGGAAACAACGGCATTGTTTTTCTGCGAATAAATTCTGGCAATTTTGATTAGCGGAAACATCAGGTTCTGATCGGCAAATATAGTAAGATTGCGACTATAACCCGCATATGATTCGCTAAATCTGCATATTTGCAAAATTAGTAAAAATGCCAAGATCAATCTTGAAATCGGCAAGAAAGAGAGTTTAAAGCAAGAAGAACCCAGTAAATAAGGCATTATTCTTTTGGATAATTCCATATATTTTCCTTGAGGTTGCTAAGAATAAACTTACGGTGAGCCTCTAACTCTTCATCGGTTAAGGAAAATTGGCGATCGATTTTAGGCTGAGATTTTTGCCTTAGCTTATCTGAGTTATTTTGTAAAAGAAAAGATTCTTGGTCTTTTTTGTCGTCGAAAGCAAAATTATTTTGCGAACCGCCCATTAATTCGACAAAAACCTCGCATAATAATTCGGTATCGACCAAGGCACCGTGGGCTATTCTCTTAGAATTATCGATGGCGAATCTACGGCAGAGGGCATCGAGAGAATTTGGCATACCAGGGAAGCTCTTTTTGGCAAGCAGAAAGGTGTCGACAACTGGGTTCCCTAACTTCGGCAAATTTGCCAATTCTAGTTCGGCATTGATGAATCTGAGATCGAACTGGGCATTATGGGCAACTATCGCCGAGCCTTGAATGAAATCAAGAAACTCTTGTGCTTTATCTGCAAAAAACGGCTTATCTTGTAAAAATTCTGTAGAAATGTTGTGTATTCTGAAGGATTCAATGGGAACATCTCGCCTTGGATTAAGGTAGCAATGAAAAACTTTGCCAGTTTTGACAAGGTTATTCATCTCGATTGCGGCAATTTCGATAATACGATGCCCTTGCTTTGGGTCTAGCCCTGTGGTTTCTGTATCTAAACAAATATGAATCATTGGCAAATTGCGATAAATTATTTACACCGTAAATTTTCTAAAAAGCTCCCTAAGCCATTAAGAGCTTTTTGGACGACAAAAGTTTCCGACATCTTTGCGAGAAATAATAAAATTAGCGATTTCTGCGGTAACCACACCAGAAAACTTCTGCTGTAAAGACTGACTATGCTTTACCAGACCTTCAAGATTTTTTTCATCGAATAATTCTTGGAAAAAGTGAATTGCCTGATATATTTCCTTTCTGTCGATTTGCTTTCTTTTCATGCCAACTAAATTAAGACCATTTAAACTTGCCCTTTCTCCTGCAACCAGGCCAAAAGGAATAATGTCTTTCTCTACACCAGACATTCCGCCTATCATTGCCCCACGGCCAATTTTAACGAATTGCTTAACAGCAGAAAGACCGCCAATAATAACACCTTCTTCAAGCTCGACATGACCAGCAAGGGTTGCACTATTCGCCATAATTACATTATTGCCAACAACACAATCATGAGCAATGTGACAGCCGACCATCAATAAACAATTATTGCCTATTGTCGTTTTCATTATGCCGTCTTTGGTGCCTAAGTGAATTGTTACATGTTCGCGAATTTGGTTATTATTGCCAATTTCAACAACGGAATCTTCGCCTTTGAATTTGAGATCTTGCGGGACAAGCCCGATAGTAACAAATGGAAAAATATTATTATTGGTGCCAATAGTGGTTTTGCCATCAATAACAACATGAGAAAAAACCCTTGTGCCACTGCCAATAGAAACATTGTCGCCCACAATGCAATAGGGACCAATAATTACATCTGGTGCAATTTTTGCCTTAGGGCTAATTATTGCGGTTGGATGAATATTCTGCTGAGAATTGTTTTTATTTGTGTCAATAGAAGTCATAAAGCTTGCAGATTATTGAATATTTTTCTTATCTACCATCATTGCAGAAAATTGGGTTTCGGCAACCTTTACCCCATCGACCATTGCAATTCCTTGCATTTTCCATACTGCACCGCGATTTTGAATTGTGCTAACACGAAGCTCTAGGACATCT
Source organism: Rickettsia typhi (assembly GCA_945862535.1). Lineage (GTDB taxonomy): Bacteria > Pseudomonadota > Alphaproteobacteria > Rickettsiales > UBA1997 > JAJTDS01. Next base: position 90,685 of record CAMAYG010000004.1, read on the forward strand.
CCCGGGACTACCGGCTTGCGAAACTTTGCCTCGCTAATAGACATAAAATACACCAACTTTTCCTCTGGGTTAAAATTGCCCGAATTTGCTACCATAATAGAGCCCGCTTGTGCCATAGCCTCGATAATTAGCACTCCAGGCATTATTGGCTTATCTGGAAAATGACCCATAAAATGTGGCTCGTTAAAGGTAACATTTTTAATTGCTACAATACTGTTGCCACCGTCAATCTCGATAACTTTATCGACTAATAAAATTGGGTAGCGATGCGGAATGAGTTTAAGGATTTTTTGAATATCGATCATGATTTTTAAATATACTTACAATAAAATAGCCCTAAAAATAGCCCTGAAAATAGCCCTGAAAATAGCTTTTATCCCCTAAATTTAGCTTATAAATAGCCAGGCAATTAGGTAGTAAATTATTAATTCTCGCAAATAAAATTGCAAGAGGTTATTTGCAATAGATAAGTTATAAATTATTGATTGCAAAAATAAAAATAATTACTAATTTGATTAGAAAAATCAATGCAATAGATAAAAGAATTATTGCAAAATTAGTAAAAATAAACTTAGATAAAGCTAAGCTAAATTAGCTCTTAAGAACAGGCATTCTAATGTTTAGAGTATTTTGCTCTATATTATCAACAATTAATAAATCTTATCTTGCAGAATAAAAAGCAGATTAACCCATATAATACCAATAGAATCAATATTGCAAGAAGGTCGAGGACCAAATTTGCCTTAATTATTTTTGCCATTTCGCTTTTGCTTGGCTTGTTAATAATCAGCAATTTTCGTGAGAATCTGATTTTCTTTTATAGCCCGAGCGACCTAGAAAACCCTAATATTATTACTAAAATAAATAACAATTTTCGCTCAATAAAAATTGGTGGCATGGTAGTTGAAAATAGCATCAAACAAATATCGCCACAAAAATTTATCTTTAAAATTAGCGACTTCAAAAGCGAAATTGCAGTAGAATATTCTGGAATATTGCCAGACCTGTTCCGCGAAAAACAAGGAGCGGTAATGATTGGCAAATATAATTCCAGTAGTAAAATTTTTATTTCTAACGAAATATTAATCAAGCACGACGAAAAATATATGCCTCCGGAAATTAAGAATCTAACTAAATAAAATCTAAAAAATGAATAAATCCCTACAAAAAACCATTAATAGCAAGATAAACTGCAGTGGAATCGGCCTTCATTCTGGCAATTTCGCTAGCATCACTCTTAACCCCGCACCTTGCAATCATGGTATCGTTTTTCGTCGCACCGACAAAAACAATGCCATTATCAAAGCAACCTACAGCAATGTTGTCGACACTAGGCTTGGCACCACAATTGCCAATGAAGACAATATTCATATTAGCACAATAGAGCATTTGATGGCCGCAATTTGGGGATGCGACATCGACAATCTCTTAATCGATATTAACGGCCCAGAAATACCAATAATGGACGGCAGTTCTTGGCCTTTTGTCTTTTTAATCGAATGTGCGGGGGTGATAGAGCAAGAAGAATATTGCAAAATCCTTGAAATTGTCGAAAATATTACAGTAACAGACGGAGAGAAATATATTAAAATAAGCCCAGCAAGCCAATGTTTATTTATCGATTTGTCAATAGAATTTAATCATAAATTAATATCGCGCAAAACTTTTTCTTTTAATCAGGGTGTCGATTCCTTTAAAAATGATATTTGCCGAGCCAGAACCTTTTGCTTTAAAAGCGAAATTGAGCAAATGTATCAAATGGGCCTTGCCAAAGGCGGATCTCTCGACAATGCCATAGTAATCGACAATGACACAATTGTTAACCCAGACGGACTAAGATTTGAAGACGAATTTGTTCGCCACAAAACCCTTGATTTTATTGGCGATATCTTCCTATCGGGCTATGACATTATTGGAAAATTCGAAGTTTTCAAATCTGGACATTCTCTTAATAATAAAATGCTTAAAGAATTATTCTCGCAACCAGAAAAATGGCGACTACTTTAAAACATCAAAACCACCTCAAATAAACCAACAAAGAACGATTAACCTATATTAAAACAATCCTCAGCAATGGCAGATAATCACAAAAACAACAAGCAAAAATTTACCATTTTCCCAGCGATAGATCTTAAAAATGGCGAATGTGTTAGGCTCTTTCAGGGCGATTTTAACAAGGCGACGGTTTTTAACGAAAACCCGCTAAATCAGGCACAAGAATTTGCCGAAGCTGGTTTTAGTTTCTTGCATTTAGTTAATTTAGACGGAGCAATTGCTGGGCAAAATCAAGAATCGGCAAAAAAGAACCTTGCCGTCGTCAAAGAAATTATTGCAAATACCAGCCTGCCAATTCAGCTCGGTGGCGGAATTCGTAGCCCAAAAGACATCGAAGAATGGCTTAAAATAGGAGTTAATAGGGTTATTATAGGGACTATGGTTGTTGAAAACAGAAAATTAGCACTAGAAATTTGTAAAGAATTTGGCAAACAAATTGTTTTAGGAATAGACACCTTAAACGAAAAAATTGCCACCGCAGGTTGGCAAAAAATTAGCACTATTGCCCCACAAGAAATTATCGAGGAATTTGGCAATTTACCAAATAATCAACAGCCAAGTGCAATAGTTTATACCGATATTAGCCGTGATGGCACAATGCAGGGGCTAAATATCGAGGCAACAATTCGCCTCGCAAAAACTAGCAAAATTCCTATTATTGCCTCTGGTGGCCTTGCTGATATTAGCGAAATAATCACCCTTAGCAATCAACAAAATAATCAAAATAACTTGGCAGAATCTAACTGCGGATTTATCTCGGGAGTTGTTCTGGGCAAAGCCTATTACCAAAATAAAATCAGTGCCTCGGATTTACAAAAAGCACATTTTATCAATAAAGGTTAAAACATTATCGATAGATGTTTTTGAAAATATTTGTTGACTTTAAAAATAATTATTTTTTAATTACTCGCCTAAGTGCTAAAAATTTTAGCATTTAAAGACTTCTGTATCCCAAATTTCTTATATTTTGTGGTTTTTGCAAAAATTACAAAATAGAATGCCATTCAGGATACAAAAGTCTTACTTAGGGCGATTAGCTCAGTTGGTAGAGCATCTCCCTTACAAGGAGAGGGTCGGCAGTTCGAGCCTGTCATCGCCCACCAAATATAATTAAATCTTAATTTGCACTTTGGATTTGCCTTTTGGCATTGCCACTCAAATTAAATCTCAATTAGATTAAAATCTAAATCGGGGGTGTAGCTCAGTTGGTTAGAGCGCTTGCCTGTCACGCAAGAGGCCGCGGGTTCGAGTCCCGTCACTCCCGCCAGTTTTTACAAGCCCGCGGCAAATTATATCTGTCAATTTTTTGTAAAATTGATGGGGGTTCGAGTCCCACAACTCCCGCCAGTTTTTCCTGATAGATATAATTTTTGCCCCGCGGCAAATTATATCTGTCAATTTTTTGTAAAATTGATGGGGGTTCGAGTCCCACAACTCCCGCCAGACTCCCGCCAGTTTTCTGTTAAAAATTTACAACATTAACAAATTTTATAAATTAAAACGAACGAGACACTAGAAAATATCACAATATTTTAAGCCATCGCAACACTATTTAACGATGCCTGAACTATTTCTTAACCATATTTTTTCACTTACATTTCGCTATTATTACCGAGGTAAAGTCAAATAAACCAAATAACATTAAAATGCTTAAAAACAAAGAAGAAGACTTTATTTTCTTTAGAAATTGTTCTTTTACTTACGAAGAAAAGAATATTCACAATCAATCAAAAAATCTGCCGTCAGTAAATCCTTTAACCCCCGATGACCTTACGGATTACTCTCAAATGGCAGATGAAGAGCCTTCTGCAACAGATAAAACAAAGATTCCCGCTGTAATACAGAATCTAAATCTAAAAATTGCTCGTGGAGAAAAAATTGGAGTTGTCGGCACTTCTGGAGCTGGAAAATCTACTTTAGTTAACTTATTGTTAAAAAATTTTGCAATTTCAAATTATCAAAATTGGCAGAAGCCAAGCGGTGCAATAGCTACTAACGATTCAGGTGGCGACATTTTTATTAACGGTCAAAGTATTTACGATGTAACTTCCGAGAGCCTTAGAAACAATATTTCGCTTATTCCTCAGGATGTTATGTTATTTCACCGGACAATTGGCGAAAATATTGGCTATGCCAAGGAAAATGCCACTTATGAAGAAATAGAAAGTGCCGCAAAAATTGCCAATATCGACAGCTTTATTAAAAGCCTCGCAGATGGCTACAATACTATGGTCGGCGAAAGGGGGGTTAAGCTAAGTGGCGGACAAAGGCAAAGGGTTGCTATTGCTCGTGCCGTTCTTAAAAATGCCCCAATTCTAATTCTAGACGAAGCAACTTCTGCCCTAGACTCGCAAACAGAAAGCGAAATTCAGGCATCAATTAACCACATTCTTGACCGCGATAATGTTACGGTTATTGCTATTGCTCATCGACTTTCAACCATAAAACATATGGATCGCATTATTGTTATGGAGGGAGGAAAGATTGTTGAAGACGGATCTTTTTACGAACTATCCAATATTCCCTTAGGTAAATTCCGTGAATTATGGGATCATCAAGTTAACGGTATGGTGTTATGACAATTTATCAATTTTTTTACCCGATTCTTCGCCCGCATTTACTTCGTATTTGCTTAATGATGCAGGCTCCTTTTATTGATGCAATCTACTATTTCGCCAATAATTATGCTGTTAAGATGCTTGTTGACAGCTTTACGACAATTAACGATATCGGCTGGCAAATGCTTCTTTTGCCTTTAGCAATTTATTGCGGATCGGTGATAATAATGGAGGCATCTTGGCGACTTAGCCAATATAACTGGTTCAAAACTCAACCAGAGATTCGGGCAGAAATTATTGTAAATAGCTACAAATATATTCAAAATTACAATCATTATTTTTTTCAAAATAATTTAAGTGGCAGTATCGTAAGTAAAATCAGAGGTGTTGTCGATGGTTACAATAATATTTGGGGGCAAATTCATCACCGCCTTACTAAATCGTGCTTGTGTTGCTTGGTTTGTTTGCTTGGTTTTGCCGTGGTTAGTCGTCAGTTTTTTTATCTTGTTGCAATATGGACGATTGTCTTCTTAACAGCACTTTACATTACTTCAAGAAGATTGCATAAGGTCTCTAAAAATACTTCCGATGCCAAGCATAGAGTAATCGCTTTAATCACCGACAATATTATTAATATTTTCACAATATTTAACTTTGCTTCCAGCAGTAGAGAATTAAAAAAATTACAAAATCAACTCTTTAACGATGCGGTATTGTGGGACAAAAAACAGATAAAACACGAGATGTTACAAGCAATCATTGGTTGCATCCTCTATTTTATTGTCTTGTTTTCCCTGTTATTTTTAGCGGTGGAAATGCGAATAAATAACGAAATTACTACTGGCGAATTTGTTTTCATTATGTCTTTTAGTTGGTTTTTCATCGAGCAAATTTGGGGGCTATTCCTTAATATATCAGAATTTTCTCGGAATTTTGGCGATTTTAAATCGGCTTTTGCTATTTTACAAAACCCGCAAAACCCAATAGATAAGGCCGATGCCAAAGAATTGTTAATTTGAATTGGTAATTTAAGGGGATGGAGAATTTTAAATATAGTTACAAAAATTAAAAATAAAATTTACAGTACAAAATCTAAATAATAAATCACCAATTGCCTTTTTACTTAGTGCAATTAAGCCATATAAATTGTGGTATGTGCTGATGATGCAGGCTCCTTTTGCTAATGGAATCTACTCTTTGCTTTATAATTATGCTATTAAAATGATTATCGATAACTTTGCTACCGCAGAAATTGTTGTAATTACCGATATTTTCTGGCCAATTGTTATTTTTATTTTTGCCTCGATTTATCTGGAATGCAGTTGGCGAATCCATAACTTTGCAGCTTGGAAAACTATGCCTTACATTATGCAAGACATTATGAATGCAGTTAATAATTATGTTTTTAGCCATAGTTACAGCTACTTCCAAAATTCACTTGGCGGTGCCATTACTAGCAAAATCAAGGGTATCAACGATGGAGCACAAAAAATTCATAATGCTTTTGAATTTCAGGTAAGCAACCCAGTAATTATGACAGTTTTTACTGGCACTGCCTTGGCAATAGTGAACTTAAAGCTCTTTTTGATTGTTTTGATTTTTGTGATAATTCAGGGTTCTTTAGCAATTGCTTTTGGCAGGGTCTTAAATAAAATCGAGCAAGATAAAGAAAATATTTGGCATTCAATCATTGGCAATATTGCCGATAATATTGCCAATGTTTTTACAATTTTTGCTCACGGGCGGAATCGATCAGAAAACAGCAGAATCGACCAAATTTACCGCGAGAAATACATTCCAGCGAGCTTAAAATGGCATAAAATTGATTTTATTATGAGTTGCATTACGGGTTTGGTTTATATTGCTTTTGTTGTTGGGCTGTTATTTTACTTAATTTTGTTAAAAAACAATCAAGAAATTTCGGTGGGCGACATTGCCTTTGTTTTTTCTTTAACCTATATCTTTTGCGATAGCAGTTGGAAAATGATTGTTGCAATTAAAGATTTTACCAAAGATTTGGCAAATTTCAGGTCTTCTTTTTCGATAATGCAAAACCCACAAAACCCAATAGATAAAATCGATGCCAAAGAATTGGTAATTTAGAGGATTATTGTAAAACTTTATCGCCATCTTCGCACGAAAGCTACAAAATCTGCACACAATAAAGCAATAAATATATTACTCGCGACAATTTAGCACTTTATAGCAATAGTTTGTAATAATTTTACTTGATAAATATTATATTGATATTAACTTTAATTTTTCAACATATATAAATAATAAGCAATATAATTAAACCATGGAACAGCAACTACCAGCAGAACTGGACACAATAGAATTAATACCTCAAGATGCATCACAAAAACTAAAGGACCTTTTTCCTACAGGATCTCAATTCAAAATCAATAAAGTTTCAACTGAAGGTTCAGAGGCAGATTTTTCCGTAGAAATTACCGTAGGCAAAAATAAATATAGTGGATTATGTAGTAAGTATGGCACTCCTATCAAACAATGGGAACTTAAAAGACAAAAACCTTTTTTATTGAATTTTTTTTGGGATGGCGCTCCTATCGAACAATGGGAACTTGAAAGAGGTGGAGAAACAATATCAATAACATTTCAACAATCGTCATTCGTAGAAGATAGAATATGGTTTCCATGGTTTCTTAAGACTGTTTTAATATGTGACAAACAATACACTTTTATAAACGGTAGCAAATACACAGGAGAGTTGAAGGACGATAAGAGACATGGCAAAGGAGTATGCACTTTTGCAAACGGCAGCGAATACGATGGAGATTGGAAAGATGGTAAAGAAAATGGCCATGGAAAATACACTTGGAAAAACGGCGACATATACGATGGAGGGTTTAAGGACAATAAGAGACATGGCAAAGGAATATACACTTTTGCAGCAGACGGCAGCAACTATGTAGGGTATTGGAAAGATGGCAAACGAAATGGCAGAGGAAAACTCACTTGGGAAAACGGCAACATATACGAAGGAGATTGGCAAGATGATAAAATGATGACTTCGTCAAATAAACCTAAAGAACAGAACAAAATTGAAACATTAGTGCTTCGTTCAAAAGAAATAGGCAAAGAAGATGGGGCTTTAAAATACGAAAATGATAAATTTATTCCGAGTGGCAAGTCAGTTGAAGTTGCAGTCTGCGAAAATTCAGCAGAAGCTCTTGCGGCAATTGAGAAATTCATCAAAAACAACAAAGAAAACATTACAGAAGAAAATTCAAAATGCAGAATTGTGTTTCGTCAACATGGCGGTGCTGTAGGAGATAATGATATGTCGATCGACTCAGAATCTGCAAAAAAAATACTGGAAAATCTTGCCTCTGCAGGATTCAAAGAGATTATAATATCAGACCTCGCCTGCCATGGAGGCACCGCTCACCACTTCCTTGAAGTGGCACAAGATTTTGCAAATGAACGCGGGGTGGTTATAAGAGTTAGATCTGCACCAGAAAATAGAGCATGTATTAATGGAATCAAGATGAGTAAAACAGATGGTGGCACTGAAAGACTTACCACAGTAACTCTTGGCACAGATGGCCCTGGGAAATCAAGGGAGTTAAAGGTGTTTACTCCCGAACCTACAGAGGTCAGTAATCCAGAGCTCATTAGTCTAAAGTGTAAAGAAGAAGAGAAAATTAGCAAGTAGATATAAATCTCGACACATCGCCATCCTTCGCGGGGGCGAACTCGCGGAAAGATCCATGGCTCCCTAGAACCGTCATCGTCGCACAGATCTAATCGTCATCTTTGCGCGAAGCTTGTGAAGGTGGCACTGTATAGAATTGATTTTATTCCTATAAATTACATAAAATGATTTAAATAAATTGACTTATAAAGTTTTTTATAAAAAATCAACTTGCTACCAAGTTTGATGTCGATAAATCTGCTAGTAGCAATCGTTAACCAATCGTTTAATCATCAACTAAACAACAGATGTCTGAAGATAGTGCCTTAGTAAGAAGTGGTCGTAATTTTGTTATTATAACTCTTTTAATTTCCTTTATTCTCCTTTTATGTTTTTATGTTACGGGAGTTTTAGTTTTAGTAACTATAAATGGCAAATTATCGGTAATTAGTAGCTTTATCAGTAAATCAATTGGCCTGCAATTTTTTTATCTTTATAAGGCTATGGTCCATTACTGGAGCTTTTATTTTCAAGAATTCAATACTCTAAAATTCTACGATCATCACTTTTTTGCCCCAAAATTATGGTTGGCAACATTCTTGCCATATGGCTTTTTAACAAGCTTTGTTTGGATATTTCGGGCACCAATTATGGACTGGAGGCCTTTCAAGAAGCCAGAATCAATTCATGGCGATGCAAAATGGGCAGACGACAAAGCGATTAAAAAAATGGGGCTTCGTGCTAAACACGGAGTATTGCTTGGCGAATATAAAAAAAACTACCTTATTGCCGACGGCTATCAGCATATCTTACTTTTCGCTCCTACTGGTTCTGGTAAGGGTGTTGGCTTTGTAATTCCTAATTTGCTTTTTTGGGAAGATTCGGTTATTGTCCACGATATTAAACTTGAAAACTACGAACTAACTTCGGGCTGGCGAAGAAAAAGGCTAAAACAAAAGGTTTTTTTATGGAACCCGGCAGATCCAGACGGCATTTCTCATTGCTATAACCCAATGGATTGGATTAGCAAGAAACCTGGGCAAATGGTTGATGATGTGCAAAAGATTGCTAATTTCCTACTTCCCGAGCAAGAATTTTGGCAGAATGAAGCTAGAGCTTTGCTTACGGGTATTATGCTTTATTTAGTTGCCGATGACAACAAGCCTGCAACATTGGCAGAAGTCGTGCGAACCCTAAGAAGTGACGATGTTGTTTATAATTTAGCAGTGGTTCTCGACACTATGGGCAGAAAAATTCACCCAGTTTCTTATATGAATATCGCTTCTTATTTGCAAAAACCCGACAAGGAGCGAGGCTCTGTTACCTCTACCGCCAACTCTTCGCTAGAATTATGGGCAAACCCTCTTATCGACACCACAACCGCAACTAGCGACTTTAACTTACACAAATTTAAAACCGAACAACATACTCTTTATGTTGGCCTAACCCCAGACAATATTAGCCGTCTTAAACCCCTAATGGGAATGTTTTATCAGCAAGCGGCAGCATTTTTTACTGTAAAAATGCCACAACCTCACGAAAAATTTGGTGTTTTAATGCTAATGGACGAATTTCCTACTCTTGGCAAGATGGAGCAGTTTTTGTCTGGTATTGCTTATTTCCGTGGTTATCGCGTTAGATTATTTCTTATTATTCAAGATACCGAGCAATTAAAAGGAATTTACGAAGAAAGCGGAATGAACTCTTTCTTATCGAACTCGACCTACAGAATTACCTTTGCTGCCAATAATATGGAAACAGCAAATTTAATATCGCAACTTCTTGGCAATAAAACCGCCGAACAAATTTCTTACAACAAGCCGAAATATCTCGATCTTAACCCCGGAGCCCGTTCTTTACACGTTTCTCACACTCAGAGGGCATTATTACTGCCTCAAGAAGTAATTCAACTGCCCCGCGAAGATCAGATTATCTTAATTGAGTCACAGCCACCGATTCGCTCGAAAAAACTTATATATTTCCAAGACAGATTTTTCAAAAAAAGACTACTGCCAAAAATCGCAATTCCAAAACAAGAGCCCAACATGCCAAATCTTAGCAAGAAGAACGATCCAGATAGCGAAGAATCTTCATCTGGAGGTGCGATATCTAGCTAATATTCTTAGCAAACTTATTTATTACTAATTTTTAACCATTATTTAGAATGGCAAAAAACCCCACAATGCAAAAAGATTCAGCAATTATTGAAGAAGAAAATCTGGTAGAAATTTTTAATCAAAGCAATCAAGAGAATAACAAAATCAACAACTTAATTAAGATAATTAACCAAAGCTCCGACCCCGCCTTTCTTTGTAGCTCGGACATTTCCAACCCAAATTCTTTTTCGATATTTCATGGCAATCGCAAATTTATCGAAACCTTTAACCTTAATGCCAATATTATCATTGGCAAAGAATATGATTTCTTATTTAAAGATATTGATATCGATTTAGATTCGCAGGATCAGATTGAATATATTCGTTTAATCAAGGCAGTTCGCGATTTTAAAGCATCTGAAGTTGTTGTTAATATTAACAGCCACGACAAACAAGGGTTGTCGCGGTGGCGGTGTCGAGTCAATTTTATTCCAAGCGAAGTAATTGGTAATGTTAAATATGGTATATTTATTTTTGAAAAATTACGAGAAGTAGAAGCAAAAGAGAACTTAGAAAGCAACGAGGGATCGCTGTTAAAGAACCTTGAAAGGATGCTTAGAAACGAAAGGTTGCTAAGGGAAATTGGCTATTTATTAGTTACAAACTTGCCAATATATGAAATTGCTAAACATATTGCAAAAATTCTTTGTGATTATCTTAAGGTCGATCGTTGCCTAATTACCGACATGAACGAGCAAGGAGAAAATTTTATCGTTGAACACTCTAGTTCATATGTAAAACCAATGGTTGCCGGCGGCATAATTACTAATGAATTATTAAAGAAACTAAATAACGAATATCGCGAATTAAGGCAATATCTAGATTTTCAGCGGAATTTTCATGGAAAAATCGCCCTTCATAACAATAGCAAAAATAGTAGCAACAAAACTAACTTTGCCATAGTGGTAGAAGATACTAGCACCGACAGTAATTTTCTTAAGATCGGCAGTCTTTGCGAAGAATTTTCGATCTATGCTCAGGCCTCAATTACCACTTCAATCAACAAAGAAGTCAATGGCTGTATTTATGTTCATCAAAGCGAAGTGAGATCGTGGATTGTGAGTGAAATAGAATTACTAGAAATGGTCGCCGAGCAGTTTTCTTTAGCAATAGACCGAGCAAAATTTGTTGAAAAGCTTAAAATAACTAATCAAGAGTTGGTAGCAAAAACAGAACAGCTTAATCAGGCCCTACAAGAAGAGAAAAAACTAAGAAAGATGCAAAACGAATTTGTAACTCTTATCTCGCACGAATTTAAAACCCCCTTACAGATAATTGACAGCACAAGGGAGTTAATCGAAAGAAAAATCAAACAAATGAACCTCGAGGAAGAGAGTATAGCAAGATATTGCGAAAGAATTAAGGCGGGGGTTACAAGGATGTCGAACCTTATTAACAGCTCTCTTAACCTTGCTAAATTAGAAAATAACTCACAAAAATTTAATATTGAAAAAAACTTTTTTAACTTTCATAATTTTCTGCAAGATATTGCCGAAAAGAACCGCCATCTTGCGGTAAATAAAAATATTAAAGTTGAGCTAGATATTACACAATGCCCAGAAGAATTATATGGCGACAGCAAGATTCTTGACCATGTTTTTACCAATATTACCGCTAATGCAGTAAAATATTCTAAAGACAATTCGCTAATTAAAATCAATGCTTTTGCGTTAGATGAAGATGTAGTGGTTGCTGTTGCTGATAACGGAATAGGCATTCCGCAGGAAGATTTGCAAAATATTGGTAAGAAATTTTTTAGAGCAAGCAATACTTTGGCAGTTTCAGGAACGGGGATCGGGCTTTATTTAAGCAAATATTTTATCGAAATGCACAACGGCAAAATCGAAGTTGCCAGTAAAGTCAACGCAGGAAGCACGGTTAGTATCTTCTTGCCAAATATCAAAAAGAAAAATCAAGAATAATATGATAAATTTTAACAAAAACAATTCACATCACAGCAAGTTATGTTTTTTTGCAGTTCTTTGTTGCTTATTTGTTGTGATAAGACCGCAATCCGCCTCTGCCTACAACATTTTTAAACCAGATATAAAATCGCAGAAAGCTACGGTTAAAAACACCGCTAATCAAAATTTTCCTTACATTAGCGGAGATTTTATGCTAGAAAATCGCACCGACTTCGCTAATAATATTAAATCTTCAAATGCAACAAAGCCCGAGCAATTTAACAGCTTTTTTTACCTAGAAAGCAACGGCAACCTGCATCTTCACAACAATTGGCAGATTAAAACTAATTGGAGAATTCAGCCAAATGCCACAATTAACAATCGCCTAACAAATTATCCAGAAAATTATCGCAAGATATTTCAAGACGATCGTGGCTGGCAATTAAGTAGCAATGCCGTAATTCTTGAAGAAATTAAGCTACAATTTAGCAATGAAGATTTAAAATTATCGCTAGGAAAGCTCGATCCGCAATTTGGCACTGCGCATTTTAACACCAAAAGAATTGGGGTTTTAACTAAAGATTTCACCGAAGACTACAACCTAAGAGAAAAGCTTGGGGCTAGCCTCGTTGTGCCATTGTCACAGCATCAGTTAAAGCTTAGTTTATTTACGAATGATACCACTAAATTAAGCTCTAGTGCCCTAGATACAAGAGAAGCCAATATCAATAAAAACATTGCAGGCAACAACAGAAGCCTTAACTCTTTTGCAATTTCTGCCCTTGGCACCAATTTATTTTATAATCGTAACCTGTCTTACAGTATTGGCTATCGTAAACAACAGGTTGATTCTGCTCCTAATATGGCAACAGAGAATGCCTTAACTGCCAATATCGAATATGTTAGTAAAGTTCTTGGTGAGGATGTTGTTTATTTTACCGAAGTTTTTCAGGCAAATAATTTTATGGGTGAAGCAGAAAGAAAGGCACTATACGGAGTTATGTCGATATTGGTAAAATACCAAAAATGGCAAGTTGGCTCGACAAAAATATTCCGCAACATTGAAAGTAAATTATTGCAATATAACTATCGCGATTATCAAAATCAATTTAACATTGGCTATCGAATTAATCCCGAATTTACTATCGATGCAACCTTGGCTCAGGTGAAAGAACGGGGAATTAAGGGAAATTTATTGGCATTTAATTTTCGCTACTTTCTGTCGTTTCAAAATTAATAATATTCCTAATTGTCGCTATTCAAATTAAAAAGCAATTTTCTGCCCGCAGGCGATCAGCCAAAAGCAATTAACGACCTAGTCTGCGGGCTAGAGGCTAATATAGCAGATCAAATTCTTCTTGGCATTACTGGCTCGGGCAAAACTTTTACAATTGCCAATATTATCGAAAAAACTCAGAGACCCGCTCTAATTCTTGCCCATAACAAAACATTGGCGGCTCAACTCTATGGCGAGATGTGCGAATTTTTTCCCGAAAATGCTATCGGTTACTTTGTGTCATTTTACGATTATTATCAGCCCGAAGCCTATATTGCCAGAACCGACAGCTTTATTGAAAAAGATAGCACGATAAACGAGCAAATAGACCAAATGCGACATTTTGCAACTAGGGCATTATTAGAAAGAAGAGATACGATAATAGTTGCCTCGGTTTCTTGTATTTATGGCATTGGTTCGCCAGAATTTTATGGCAAAAGCACAATTACCATCAATTCGGGAGAAGAGGTTAATCGGCAGAATTTCTTACGAAATTTAGTGTTGTTGCAATACAAAAGAAATGATATTGATTTTAGCAGGTGCTGTTTTCGAGTTCGTGGTGATGTAGTCGATATTTTCGCCGCTCACCTAGAAAATGTTGCCTGGAGAGTCAGTTTTTTTGGCGACGAAGTAGATGAAATCACCGAATTTGAACCTTTAACTGGCAAAGTATTTCGCAAATTATCGCAAATTACTATTTATGCTGCCTCGCATTACATTACACCAGAAGACATCTTGCAACAAGCAATTAAGCATATTAAAACAGATCTTAACATCAGAATTTCCGACCTAGAAAATGCAGGAAGAATTGTTGAAGCACAAAGAATCAAACAGCGAACAAATTACGATCTGGAAATGTTTGCAACTACCGGAAGTTGCAAGGGAATTGAAAATTACTCTCGCTATTTAACTGGCCGACCTAGTGGCTCTGCCCCGCCAACATTATTCGAATATTTACCTAAAGATGCTATAATTTTTGTCGATGAAAGCCATGTTTCAATACCGCAAATCGATGGAATGTATAAGGGCGATTATGCCAGAAAGTCTAATTTAATTGAATATGGCTTCCGCCTTCCTAGCGCTCTCGATAATCGTCCGTTAAAATTTGCAGAATGGGAACTTCTAAAACCGCAAACTATCTATGTTTCGGCAACTCCGGGTAAATATGAATTAGCCAAAAACACTAGTGAAGTAATTCAGCAAATAATCAGACCAACTGGGCTTCTTGACCCAGAATGTTTTATTCGCCCATCGTCGTATCAGGTAGATGATGTAGTGCTTGAAATCAATAAAACTCGAGAATCTGGCTTTCGGACATTAATCACAACTCTTACCAAGAAATCGGCAGAAGATTTAAGTGACTACCTTAGTCAGCTCAATATTAAAGTAGTCTATATGCACTCCGACATCGACACCCTAGAAAGAATTGCCATAATCAGAGACTTAAGGCTTGGAAAATATGATTGTCTAATTGGGGTAAATCTACTAAGAGAAGGGTTAGACATTCCAGAATGTGCCTTGGTTGCAATATTTGATGCCGATAAAGAGGGTTTTTTACGAAATGAAACTTCGTTAATACAAACAATTGGAAGGGCAGCAAGAAATTCTGAAGGAAAAGTCATAATATATGCCGACAAAATAACAAAATCAATTGAAAAAGCCTTGGCAGAAACTGCAAGAAGAAGGGAGTTGCAGATTTTACACAATCTACAAAACAACATAACACCCAAAACTACTTCTAAGCCAATTAGCAATCTTTTTGAAGTTCTGTCAACCAATAAATCAAAGCGAAATAAAGCTAATAAAATAGAATCTTGGCAAGACGAAGATCTTGACAGTATTAAATCTTCTGCCAAAATAGACCGAGCCTTATTAGAAAAAGATGTTGCAAAACTTAAACAGCAAATGAAACAGGCCGCAAATGAACTAAATTTTGAGCTAGCAACTAAAATAAGAAACAACATTAAAAAGATCGAAGAATGTTTATTAATTAGCTAGCTAAAATCAACTCTATTGACAGATTGTAGAAAATTAGTTTTTTTATTAAAAAAAACTTGATATTAACCATTTTTCAAATAGCTTATTCTATTTAGTGCAAATTTAGGCAATATCTAGAGCTTAAAAGTTTTGCAAAATTAAGAAGAAAACCCAAAATCAAAACAGCAGAATCAAAATGCAAGACAACACAACAAATAAAGCAGATTCAAACGCAACAAGTTTAAAAAATTCTTTATCAAAAAGCTTTGCTACCAATTCAACAAATAACTGGTATAGTAATCGCTATCAAATTGTTTTGGTTCAGCGAAATATTCTGCTAATTCTAACCGCACTTTCAATTTTTTCTGTTTCGGTCGCAATATTTTTTGTTAAAAACACCATTTCCTCAAAATCTCTCGAGCCTTATCTTATTCAAATAGAGGAAAAAACTGGCATTCCAACCGTAGTAAAACAAATGACCGCCGAAGAATTTACTGGTAACGGCCTTATTCGACAATATTTTATCAATCAATTCGTTCAATCTGGAATGGGCTATGACCCAGCAACATATAAGCAAGATGCCGACAAAATTAGGCTATTCTCAACTCCTGCGGTTTATGCCGATTTTCGCAAAAGAGTCAATGCCCGAGAACTTGGCCCAAACACCGATATTCAAGTCCGCATCAAATCAATTCAGTTTCCTAGTAGCACCACTGCTCAGGTTAGGGTTGTCAGACAGACCTCTATTTCGTCAAGCGATCAGCAAACTAAAAACGAAATTATAACCATAGATTTCTACTTTGCCGACCTCAATTTATCGCTAGAAGATAGGCTAATAAACCCCCTAGGCTTCCAAGTAAGCAAATTCTTAATTGCCGAAGAGACTTTTAACTATTAATTTCATATGATTCTTACAAATCTTACCAAAAAAACATTTTTTAATTTGCTCTACGATATTGTTAAAACAATTAAAATGTCAAAAAATCTGCTTTCTTTATTGGTTGTAGTGCTATTAATTCTGTCTTTAAACAATAACGCTTTTTCTCAGAATCTACCCCTAACAACCGACTCCAGAATTAGGACTTTAGTCTACAACCCTAACGAAGTATATGAATTAAAATTCTTTTATGGCTATCAATCATTTATAGAATTCGGAGAAGATGAAGAGATAGAAATGATTTCCATCGGCGAAGGATTTGCTTGGAGGCTTACCCCAGTTGGCAAAAGGTTATTTATTCGCGCTCTAGAAATTGCCGCACATACCAATATGATAATCACAACTAATCACAGAATATATCACTTCGACATCAGATCTGGCGAATACGACGGCAGAGCCGATGAAGAACTAGTTTACACTGTTCGCTTTTTCTACCCTCAAATTAGCCAAGTGGTTCCGCTACCACCGCAAATAACCGTGCCAAATCAAATAATCAGACAAAACTACTCCGACCCAAAAATCGTAATGCCATCACTAAGCAATGCTTCTCAACAAAATAATCCGCAATCAATGCCTAAAAGCCAAAAGCTTAGCAGTCTAAACTTTGACTTCACTTTTGCAGGCGAAGATAACCAAATTATTCCTGTTAAAGTCTATAGCAATGAAAGTCAAACAATGATGGAATTTACTGACAATAGTAAAATTATTCCAGAAATTGCCATGATAGACGAAAATAACAACGAAAGAAAGTTAAAATATGTTGTTAAAAACGGGGTTGTTGTTTTGCCAGTAGTTGCTAAACAGTTCACTCTAAGAATCAACAGAAGCCTCGTTTGTGTTTTTAATAATAAAGAAATTGCCAAGTAATAACACATTGCATTATGTATCGCTTATATCATCATCCCATATGCCCCTTTTCTAGGAAGGTTCGTATCTATCTATCGTTAAAAGAAGTTGGTTGCGAACTGGTTCAAGAAAACTTCTGGGAAAGGAGAAAAGAATTTATCGCCATTAACTCAGCCGGAACAATACCCGTGCTTTTTGACAACAGCAATGCAACTGTTGTGGTTAATAGCTCGGTAATAATCGAATACCTAGAAGAGCAACATCCAGAAACCGCTAATTTTCTTGGCGACAATAGCCAAAAAAGGGCAGAATCTCGCAGGATACAATATTGGTTCGATAATAAATTTTATCAGGAGGTTTCAAAACATATTTTAAACGAGAGATACTTTAATCGTTACCTGCCCGGCTCAAATGCCCCAAGCTCCGAAGTGCTTAGGATAGCAAGAAAAAACCTTAATGTTCACATGGGTTATATCGAATATTTGCTTGAATCTCGTAAATATCTTGCTTTCGAGCAAGTATCAGTTGCCGACTTTGCTGCGGCAAGCCAAATATCGGTGCTTGACTATTTTGGCGATATTAACTGGAGCTACTACAGTGTAGTAAAAGACTGGTATAGTTTAATAAAATCGCATAAAGTTTTTCAAGAAATTCTTAAAGATCGAATACCTAATATCGTTCCGCCAGAATATTATAACAACCTAGATTTCTAAAGATGCCCCCTCGCTCTATCGAACTTCCTTTTGCAGATGCACTAAGTTTTTGTGCTAATTATTTTGACACAACAGAAAATATCGACATAACAAAAATTGCAGGCGATGCTTCGCTCAGATCTTACTATCGCATAACTTGCCATAATCAAAAAAATATAGAACAAAGTAGCCTAATTCTTGCCTTCGCTCCACCGCCATTTGAAAACATTACACCATTTATCGAGGTTGCAAATATTTTGCAAAGCAACCAACTTCCTGCCCCAAAAATTTTTGCAACAGACCAAATAAAAGGCTTTATGTTGCTAGAAGATTTTGGTAATTTTACCATTACAAAATTTCTGCATAATTTAACTGAAAAGCATTGCGACAATAGCTATCAGGAAACCGAAAGAGCCTTATATATTAAAGCTTGCAACCTGTTGCTGGAAATATTAAAAATCGACACATCAAAGCTAAGAATCAATCAATACAGCAATAAAGAAATTCTTCGAGAAGCTTTATTATTTGTTGAATATTATTTGCCCTATAAAAATTATAATCAAAATGAAATTTTGCAGGAATATCAAGAAATTTGGCAAAATATCGCCAATTATTTGCCGAATAATTCTTTAGTGCTACGAGATTTTCATGCCGACAACCTAATGGTTCTGCCGAATCTCAGGCTTGGCTTGCTCGATTTTCAGGATGCTTTAATAGGCGGGCCTGCCTACGACCTAGTGTCGCTATTAGAAGATGCCAGAAGGGAAATTTCCTTAGAGTTACAACAGCAAATAATGCAACACTTTCTGGAGCAATATAACGGCAACAAAGAAGAGTTTCTTGAGCAATATCAAATTTATTCACTGCAACGAAACCTTAAAATACTTGGAATATTTTGCAGATTGGCGGTTCGCGACGGTAAGGAATCTTACCTTAGCTATCTACCGCGAGTAGAGCATTTGGTAAGAAGGCGATGCCTAGAAAAACCTTACTTTAGCAATGAGGATTTACATTCTAGCTTTAAAGATCTTTGTAAGATCGTTTTAAGATTCGTAGGAGATTAATTCGATGCTAATTTTTAAGGATGACGGCGGTAAGTCAGAAAAAAACTTGCTGAACAGGTTAAGGCTTACCGAGACAACAAGCGAGGCAATTAATTTTTATGAAAAACAACAAATATTGATTAGTGAAGAAATTTATCGCTACATTAATAGTAGCGACTCCGAGGGTAATTTTTTAATTAGCAACAGCGATCTAGCCGAGGGCAACATCATAATGCCAACAAATCAAAATATTGCTAAATATATACAGATTTTAAACCAAATTTTTGCTGTCGCGATTCATAAAAAACTTATCATTAACTTAAATAAGAAATATTTTCAAGCTCTTTATCCTAAAATCTATACTGCAATGATGTGCTTGGGTAATTCTTATTTATTTGACTATATTTGCCTTGTGGCACAAAAAACAATCGAAGAAAGGTTTTACCAGCCCAAAAATAATGCTAAAGTTATATCGGCAACTAATTTAATAGGTGTAAATCAAAATTCAAAAAGGCAATAAATTGTTAAAATATACTCACCAGCAAAGATCGGGCTTTTTGAATAGCTTAGCTTGTTTTTATTGTAAACAAATTCAATTTTAATGAAAAAAATTTTAATCAGATTTTTTTATCACCACTGGAGATTTCCCTCGATAAAGCGAGGGTTTTTCTTGATCGCAATATTTTTCGTATTGCTGATGTTGATAATTTTCTATATTATTAAGAAGCAAGAATATGTAAGAAGACAAAATGCTTTTCTAATTAGTATTTCCTATAGAATAGATAAAATGATTAATACCGAGCTAAATTATGCAAAATATCAATTAAAATATATTAAAAACCAAATAATTCCAATTGACGGCGAGGTTACAAAGGTTAACGAAGTCTTGCACAACCTGATTATCGATAAAGAAATTGGCGAAACAGTTAGCTGGAACCGCATTTCTTGGATCGATAAAAACGATCACCTTAGAGTTAATTCTATCAATGGCATTCTACCAGTAGGAACAAGATCAAGCAATATCAATTATGTTGTGTCGGCAAAAAACAACATCGATAAATTCATTATAGATAAAACAATATTAGGTTTCACTAGCAAGTCACATGTTATACCCTTGGCAATGGGCATAAAAGACAAAAAAAACAAATATCTTGGAACTATTGTTATTGGCCTAGATATTACCACTGTTATCAACAAAATTAACAAGGAAATAGGCTGTAACGGGCTAGAATTTGCTATTGTGAACAGTAACAACGATATCTTGTTAAAGTCAAAGAAGTTTTACAACAGCGAACTTGCCAAAATAATCAGCTACGAACGGCAAAATCACTATCAGAAATTACTAAATTTTAATAAAAGCATTTTTGGCGATTACAAGGCGGCATATTTTCATCAGGTTCAAGATTATCCGCTCAAAATAGTAACAAGGTATAGCCCAGATTTTATGTGGCTTCAAAGGCTTTTGCCTCAAGACAACAGCCCAAATCTATATATCTATCTAGTTTTGACAATTTTTGGTTTTGTTGCAACTTTTATGATCTATCTGCATCGCACAGTAATTGGCCCAATTTCTAAGCTTTCCACTGTCGCCAATACCATATCTCGCGGTAGAAATGTTAATTTTTCTCGCTTCAGCACTATTGAAATACAAAATTTAGCCAATGCATTAATTAGGCTTCAAAATTCTTTTCAAAGCGAAATGATTCTTAGAAAAGAATTAAATCACGAAAAAAAAGCCTCTAAGAAAATTGCCGAATCAAAAAATGAAATGACCGAGGCTATTTGCCACGATCTAAAAAACCATATATTTGCCGTAGGTGGCTTGCTAGAAGTGCTAAGAAGCGACTTTAAGGTTTCCGATTCCTCTGCTAATGAATATCATAGATTTATCAATCTAATCGGAATGCAAATTGCTCGATTACAAGATTTTGTTGAAGATTTTGCAAATAATAAATCTGGTTTTCATCAATATGTTTCAATAGAAATGATTCGAGATCTGCAAATTGTTGAGTTGCTAGACGAAGTCTTGCAAATAGTTGCTCCGCAAGCAAAAAAAGAGAAAATTACTATTGAATTTAAGAAAGTGGAACGATTGCCACTTGTGCTTTGCAACCCAAAACATCTTAGACAAATTTCCTCTAACCTATTAAGCAATGCAATAAAATATAGCAACGAAGGCTCGCTAGTGCAAATAATTACCACTGAAGATACGGCTAATCAAGAATTAATAATCTCTTTTGTTGACAATGGCATTGGCATGTCTGCCGAAGAAGTCATGTTGTTAATGAAAGGCGAAGGTTTTAAGGTTAATAAAAGTGGCCTAAGAAAAAAATTTAATTCTCAAGGATTAGGAATTAAAAATGTTAAAAGACTTCTAGATTTAAACGGCGGTAGGCTAGAAATTGAATCAAGCAAAAATATTGGCAGTAAGTTTTCTATTTTTCTTAAAATATCACGAAACAACAAAGAATATGGCACTAAAGAATCTAATCGGTCGATAACAATCATTAATGTCGATGATAATTTGGTAAATTTAATTACCACTCAAAAGAAAATCGAAAAAAATTTTCAAGAGCTAAGCTGTGAAATTGCCACAAATGCCAAAGATGGTTTAAAAATGATCGAAGAAGATTTTAACAAATATCATTTAGCATTAATTGATATCGATATGCCAGATTTTAACGGCTACGACCTTACTTTAGCGATTCGCAAAACCAACCGCAACATTCCAATACTCGCCTATAGCTCAAGAAATTACGACGAAATAAAGCATTACTTACATCATTCGATGATAAATGACTACATTAGCAAGGAAAACAGCAACGAGATATTTTTCTCGATAGTAAGAAAGTGGCTAGATAAAGTAAGCAATCAAGACAGTCTTTTTCTTGATAATAATATTGCAAAAAATAATATTTATTCAATAATTACCAACAAAAGAATTGTGGTGATAGACGATCAATCAACCAATCTAGTAATTATCAAAAAACAACTAGAGAATTTAGGAGCAGTTGTTAAAACATCTCAAACCATAAATAAATTTTGGCAAATTTATAACGATTCTAAGTTAGTTTTTGACATAATAATTAGCGATATCGATTTAATTGACGGCTCTGGTATCGATATCATAAAAAACCTTAGGGCAAAAAACAACAAAACTGTTGCAATTGCAATCACGGGCAATGCAAAACCAATAGAAATAATGCAAATACTTTATGCGGGCTTTGACGACTATTTTATCAAAGGCACCAATATTAAAACATTAATGGCGATAATTGCAAATTCATTATTGCTAAAAACAGGTCAAAGCAACACAGAAAGCAACTCCGATTAATCAAAGTTACAACACAAGTTACAACATATGAAAATTGCCATTTACCCCGGAACATTCGATCCGATAACATTCGGACATCTAGAAATAATTAGCAGAGCAAGTAAATTGTTCGATCTATTAATTATTGCGGTTGCTAAAGATAATGCAAAAAACCCATTATTTACCCTAGATGAAAGAGTTAAATTGGTAGAGCAAGAGGTGGCGACACTGCCAACCTCTTCACAAATTGCTGTTGAATCCTTTGATGGCTTATTGGTTGACTTCGCCAAGTTAAAAAAGTCGAATATTTTAGTTCGTGGACTTAGGGCAGTGTCAGACTTCGAATACGAATTTCAAATGTCGGCGATGAACTCGAAGCTTGACGAGCAGATTCAAACAATATTTCTCCCCTCGTCAGAAAAACATCATTTCACAGCATCGAAGCTTGTCAAAGAAATAGCAAAGCTCAATGGCGATATTAGCCATTTTGTTTCCGCCGAAATTATGAAAATACTTAGAGAGAAAATTAATCAAAAGCCAAATGTCTAGCCAGTTAAAAGAAGAAATATGGGTAATAGCAGACAACAGGCCGGGCACATTTAATCAGGCCATAAGCCTAGCAAAATCTATATCGATGCCTTATCGCATTATCGAGATCGAATATAATTTTTTAGCAAAGATGCCTAATTTTCTTAACTTTTTTAATCTCTGGTGCTTATCAAGGAAAACCCGCAAAAGCCTTAACGGCATTGGTTATTATCCTCAAGTGATAATTTCTGCAGGAAGAAGGGCAGCAAATGTTGCTTTGGCAATCAAAAGAAATAGCAACAACAATAGCAAGATAGTGCAGATTATGAATCCGCAATTGCCTTTCAGGTTATTTGACAATGTTTTATTGCCTTATCACGACCCATATAATTCTTATCGTCGCCTTTTAAAAAAAGGAGGTAAGGAGGTGCTAATTAAAATCAACGGAGCCCTAAATAGCATCAATCCCAAAATGCTACAAGCGGAATTAGCTAAATTCTCTTTAGCAATAGAAAAAAAGCTCCAAGATTCAAACGGGCGAAACATTGCTGTTTTAGTTGGCGGCAACTACAAAAACAAGCCTTTTCCTGTGGTTGCAATAAAAGAGCTTTTGCAAGATATTAACTTCTTAAAAAAAGAAAATGATAAAGTTTTAATTGTTAATAGCCGTCGGACAAGCAATATAATCAACCAATTCATTAAAGATTATATCGCAAAAAATAACAACTACTGCCTTTTTGATTTTCACGATTATGTCGCCAATAATCCTTATTTAGCAATTTTAGCAATTGCCGACATTATTGTGGCAACCGGCGATTCTGTTTCTATGGTATCCGATGCTCTAGCCACGGGGAAAGAATTATATATTTTTAGTCACAAAGACATTGCCTCGGCAAAACATCGCCAATTTCATAGCAATTTATTTGATTTAGGCTTAGCAAATAAGATGCCAAATAAAAGAAATGATAAACCAGACCATAAGAAAAGAGAAATTACAGCAGATTACATAAGCGAAACAGCAAAGCTTGGTAATTACCTTCGTTGTAAGTTTTTTTCTTAATTTGGGCTATAAACAGCATTTCCCTACTTTCCGCTGTCACCTTCGCGCGGAAGTTGCAGGATCTAAAAAAAACAACAATAAGACCCTGCTACTTCGCGCAGGGTGACGGTTTTGAGGAGCCATTTATCTTCCCGCGAGCGTCCGTGCAGGATGACAAATGGAGGACTATAGATCCTGCAACTTCGCGCGAAGGTGACGATGTGGAAAATTATCGGCAACAAGGGGTCTAGCCCCTTGTGGTGAATGCGAGGGTGGGCTGATTCTGCTACTAATAACCATCGTAGTCGATCTCTTTCCGTCCGTCATCGTGACGAGACAA